>JABJGI010000057.1 GCA_018662305.1 Porticoccaceae bacterium
CATGGGGTGTCTCGCTCGGTCCAGAACGAAGCGAAGCGACGAAGCTTGCGCGTATTTGATGCGACCTGCCCCCTGGTTACCAAGGTTCATCTTGAGGTCTCTCAGTTCAGTAAATCCGGCTCTGAATGCGTGCTTATCGGGCACCAGGGACACCCAGAGGTTGAAGGGACCATGGGCCAATACGACGACTCCGCCGGAGGAAAAATCTATCTGGTAGAGGATGAAGCGGATGTTCAAAAGCTTGAAGTTCAAAATCCTGAAAACCTGTCCTTTGTCACCCAGACGACTCTGTCAATGGATGACACCAGCAGAGTTATTGATGCGCTAAAAGATCGGTTTCCTAATATTCGTGGGCCCCGCAAAGACGATATTTGCTATGCCACTCAAAACCGCCAAGACGCCGTAAAGCAATTAGCTTTGGAGTCTGATTTGGTGTTGGTTGTCGGCTCGATTAACAGTTCCAATTCGAATCGCTTAAGAGAATTGGCTGAACGTTGTGGATCAGAGGCTTATCTAATTGATAGTGCTGAGGATATTCAGGCGGTTTGGCTAAACAATAAATCGAGTGTGGGTGTGACTGCTGGAGCTTCTGCGCCAGAGATCCTAGTGGAGCAAGTCATTCAATGTCTGAAAGATTTGGGTGCGTCAGACCCGGTAAATGCTAGCGGTATTGAAGAGAACGTCCATTTTTCTCTTCCAAGGGAGCTACGTACCTAGCGAAGACTAAGAGTAGGTCTAGTTCTCTCGATTAAGGCCAATTCCCGGTTTTTGCGCCTCGGCTGTTTAATGTGAGCTTGCCGTCCGAGGCCTGCCCTCCCTGGGGTGTGGCGGTTAGCAAAACACATTGAGCTATGGTTGCACCGGCGCAGGCGGTCGCTGTGATCTTATAGTTTCCTTCTGTGGAGGCAACCTCGCTCGAAGAGCTATACCCTAAATCCGTAAGATCTGAGGTGTAACTGATTTCATTGGAAAAATAGCGTTCCTGTGATGACATGATGCTAGTGAGCATCTGTATTCCGTCAGACCGTGTTCCCTTGACTACACTGTTTCGGTATTGAGGTAGTGCTACCGCCGCAAGTATTGCAATAATTGCGGCGACAACCATTACTTCGAGTAGCGTAAAGCCTTTCGCTGATAGTCTAGCTGTCATCATTGGGTTCTTCCTCTCTCCAGTACACCTTCTCTACCTGACGGTTGTCGCCGGCAGTACTACATTCTGTCGCAATACAGAGCACCGCGCCATCTTCCAGGAAGATAATTGTGCCTTCTGGGGCGATACCGGGACGAACGAGTTCAATATAGTCAGGTGGATCTCCCGGTTCTCCTTCACCTCCCGGGTCATCTGGTGGGAGCAAATTCTGCCCACTGGCCAGATCTATACGATAGAGTCTGGACCCACCTATCAGGCCACCACTGCAGGCATCGGTATTTGTATTTCCGTCGGGAACATAGCTTGTATAAGTCACCGTATCCTGGAAGATTAGACCTGGACGGAGCATCTTCTCACCGTTCCCTCTAAGTGGAATGTAGTATCCGTCTGAGGCGTTAGTGTATTTGTCCGCCGGATCAGAACCTGAGCCACGAGGATTGTAAAGCTCACTGATGGTCACTGTGTCGTAGTAAATTCCTCCCTCGACTTCGGGTGGGCCAAAGACGTCATCTTCGAAGAGCACAAATATGGCGTCATTCTGATCTGGGTCACGAGGGCTAGCCATATACCCGGAGCCAAATACGAGATTGAAATATGGCTCCAAGCCGCGATCTCCCGTAAGTACAACGTCAGGCTGGTTGTAGAAACGTCTAAAGTCGGTACCTTCATTGAGTTCATAAATCACTCCACCGGTGGCAAAGTTCGAAGCACTAGAGGTGTCATCATTCATATCAAATCGGAAGACGTTGCCAGCGATATCCACTGCAAACATTACGTCCACGATTCCATCAGCATCTACATCAACTGGGTTGGGCGAGCCAGGGATACTGTGAGCCATATCTGATAGCCCCAAATTGTGCGTATGTGTGCCGCGCGTATCTGAGTTGCTGCCTACTGACCAGAGTAGCTCGCCGGACTGAGCATCTATCATATAAATGGCGTTGCCCAGGTCCCCAGATCCTAGAGTCGTTGCATCATCGTGTTTCGTATCATAACCACCGCTAAAAAAGAGAACGTCACGCTGATCACAGTTTCCACCGCTGCAGTTCCAATCAACGGTTGCTTTGATCATTCGAGACCAGCTTTGTCCGAGGTCATTAAACTCATCTACGCCGCCATTTATTTTCCATTTTAAAATGGGGTAGATGCCAGCGAGATTGCTCGGGTTGTAGTTTGAAACGTCAAAGGCGTAGTAATCGCGACCACCGCGGCGCATACCGGCGTATAGATTTACAAAATCACCATCGGCAGGTTCGATATCTTGATCGCTATCCGCACCGCTTTCTTGTACCCATAGGGAAATTTCACCGTCCATCCCGTAAACCTTGGGCTCGCTTGCATCACCTTCCTGAAAATACTTGATGTTTTTGATCAGGTCGTCTGGAATAAAAGACCAGAGCTCTTCGCCGGACGCACCATCAATAGCGTGGATGTAACCCATATTGGTTCCCACATAGAGGATATCGTAGGGGTTTTCTTGAGTACCCCCGTAAGTAACCAGGAAGGGGCGAGAGTGCAGGGCGTCCCCTACGAAATGGTTGGCGTCACTATTAAGAGTGTCGCCATCGTCGTCGAATATATCCTCTCCCGCTCCCCAGAGAATTAAACTATTTCTCTCTGTATTCGTGGCGCTTTCTTCCAGACCCAGAAGCTCTCGAGTGATGGAGTCATTGGAGGTTGTAAATTGATAAGCTCCGCTACCGCCGGTGAGATTGGCATTTGAGGGGTTGTCGCCGAAGTAGGTATACACGCGTCTGGTGTCCGGCATTTCGTCCCGAAATCCGCCGGCATCTACATTGTTTCCATCAACCGTATTTGACCAAATGTCTTGAGCGGTGTCGGCAAAGTAACCTGTACTGGGGTCGATGGCTGGCTGATTGTTGGCATCGTAAATTGTTCCATCTGAACCGATTCGGAACTTTTTAACATTCCCTGTCCAGCGTGGAGAGTTATTTGGGCGAAATACAGCAAAGTAAATCTCATCTCTATGCTGAAGCTGGTTGAAGGCGTTCACAGAAATTGCGGGAGCCACAAAGGTTGATGAGTCGGACAGAATATCTACCAGAATGCTGGTAAATGCTGAGCTCAGTTCAAAGGCGTTACTTACTGTGAAATATTGCCCCTGACCTTTATTTGCCGTGGTTTGTAGAAGAGGCAGATCGATATCAAAACCAATGGTATAGACTCGGGCAGTCTGTGTTCCAGAGACTCCATCTACACCGGTAGACATATCATGAGTGGCCATATGTTCGGCCAGTTCATCCAAACAGGAACCGGCAGAACTTGTAGAGGAGGCGCCGTCCACCGGGCAAGTTCCAACGCCAGCTAGATTGGAAATGGAGTTGTTTCTATCGTTATCACTGGTTGGCTGACCGTCAGTCAAAAGAATAATGTTGTTTGACTGACATGAATTAACGATGGGTGAGTTGTAGCTTCCGCCACTCAGTGCATCGGGGTCTGTGTTCGCTAGTGGAGCGAAATCTGGAGATTCACCCTGGAGGTATTTCATCATCTCCCATAGGCTTTCTGTCAAAGGCGTGCTGCCGCTCGCTGGCAAGGCGTTAACCGTTGTGGTGTATTTGTCTTTTACCGTTAAACCAGGAGAGTACTCGCTATCAATGTCTCGAATTTTTTCCAGAACATAGCCACCGCTGCCGCCATTCAGTCGAGCCAAACCAAGATTCATATTGCTCAAAGACGCAATGAGTTGGTTTGCTGAGGTTTGCATTAGATCCATTTTTTCCGTGCACTGGTATGTCACGCCGTCGTCAACGAACTTTTGATCTCTGTTATCAAAGTCGTTGCAATAGTTATCGGCATTTCCTGTGGGTAGTGTTCCACTGCCGGGCTCGGGAGCGCCGAACAGGGCGACATAGTCGTGATAATTGGCTGTCATGAAGCTGCGCGTTTCAACGCTGTTCCAGTTTGTTTCGCTATTTCTACTACTGGTGTATCGAGGTTCCGTGCAATCGTTAGATCCACAGTTGCGTACATAGTCGTCTTCGGAATCGGCATCGATACCGTGATCACCACGATCACCGCGGCACTCCAAGACCCAGCCGCTATCATCCGTATTTTCTAGCGCTTCTGACCAGTTGGCTTCGGTAATTTCGACTTCAACTTCGGTTGTGACATCCTCACAGACCTCGACGGTGCCAGCACCGCCGTAGGTGATTTCTAAATCGTAGTCAGAGTTATTAGTACCATTTCGACCACGAACACCCACATAGATTTGTTCCTCGCTGCCGCCAATAGAAATTGTGCAGGTCTCAGATGCATTTCTAATATCTCTCTCTCGACAGTCGTATCTATTTCCTGTTGGCTGAGAGCCTTCACGAACGTAAAGATGGACACGATCATCTCTGCTATAGGTGGTGGCGGTGGCGACAAACTCCGTCCCCGCTCCAACCGTGTAGGGGCCGTAGTAGTGCCAATCGTTCGAATCTACTCGGCCATTTTCTTCAATCTCAACGACGGAACTTCCAACATCAACCTCCTCACATACCAATTCAGTTTCTTCAATGGTTTCAGTGGTTACGCTGCTCTGCCATTGCAAAGCCCTGTCGGAATAAATTAGGAATGTTGGGTTGTCTACGAAGTAAGTTTCCATATCGTTACAGACAGATTGCTCGTAGGTCAGAGTAATATTCTGAAATTCGTAGTCTGTGTTGTAGACGTAGATTAAATCGTCGTTGGAGTCGCCATAGTCAACAGCTGGGTCGTACGCAAACCCGGTATCTTCGCTGGGCACTTCAACAGCTATATAGCTACCCATACTGCCGGAGGTGTCCATTAAGAACATCACGTTTGGTTTAGCAGCATCGTCGAGTATATCCAAGCCAGTACTTAGATAAATTTCGGTATCGTCAGCCAGAGTAAATGAGGAGGCTAGCAGACCGCACAAAATTAAGGGTTGGGGGTTGAGTCTGAAATTCATCGTTATTCCTCCAAATCAGCCGCCGAAAAAACGACGATTCGTAATGCATTTGTGCTGGTTGTCGAGTGATACACCATGGCCCGGTGGCCCTGCCACTGGGTCAATTGATATATATCCTGATTCTCGCCAAATGGCGTTGTAAGCAGAGTGTCGCGGTTATAATTCAGACTTTCCGGACAAAAATCGCAGTCGTGCCGAAAGTTGATGCTTCCTACACCGCTCAGGTTCAGAGGAGTAATTTGTGTCATCACAGCCGATTCAATGGTGTCTTCTACATAAAGAAAATCCCAGGCTGAAACGCCACTTGCGAGTAATAAGGTCAATCCGCAAGTCCCGATTTGTTTAACTAGATTTTTCATAGCTGATTACCTTAATTAGGCGCGATATAGGAGATGCCCTGTACCTGATCTGATCTGGTACTGGTTCCTTCGAGCAGCGCATCGCTTTCGATTTCAAAAAAGAGTTCGCGAAAAGTTCCGACTTCGTTTCCCGTCCAGGATGTTCCCGATCGAAGATATTGCAGGGCGAGAGTTTGAGAAAAAGGATGATCAACAGTGCTTAGCAGAATTTCTTCAAAGTCAAACTCTCGCAGCCCCTCTGAATCGGTTAATGCATCCAGAAGCGTGTTGGTATTGAAATTCAAGTTCATATCATCGATCTGAGCATTGATTTCGCTAAGAGCGGTGTTGTATGCCATTAGTCGAAGCTGGTTGTTGCGCACCATAGATGACTGCAGGCCAGAGTCAGTCATAGAGTTCACGCCGAGAAAAGTTAGGATGGTCAATATGACCAGACACACAATCAAGGTCGCCCCCGACTCTTTCGTCGAGCGCGCAGGGTTTCGGGGCTTAGATAGTTGCATTGTTAATCACCACCGTGGTCGAAAAGACTCGACGATTAAATGAGTCGGTAAGGCTGATTTCTGGCGCGTCAATCAACTCATAGGAGCGGGTATCTTCTACTGAATTGCCGTTCTCCAGCCCAGTACTGACAAGCACGGCCAATCGAATGGAAATAATTTCGTCCCAGTTGGCAGCGCTCATAGCATCCGCAGAAATGTAGCTAAGGACACCAGCGCTATTGATTCCGTAGAGAATTTGAAGATTGTCAATTCCGTCGATCAGAGGCTGCCCGGTTGCGTTCCAAGCATTTGCACTGACGTCGAATCCGCGACACATAAGGCTAGTGACTCCTTCAGCACTGGTATCTAGGTAGTACACATTTGCTACCTGGGCGGCTGCGCCCAGTGTGCTGCCAGTGCAATCCGTCTCAGTCCCATCGTCTGCAGGAGGGTCGTACCACACGGCGATACGATCAGGGTCAGTATTCGCGCCGTTTGCCGTGCAGGGATCGAAAGCGCCACACGGGGTTGTGAGGAAATAGCCGGGTCTGGGGCCGTTGTTTGGATCGCCGTAACCTGCCATACGCATGTCATCGGTAATCATACTCAAAGCAAATCGACCATTTTCCTGAATTCTGCTGGCGGTTTCCGTGGCATTAAAAGAAGCGCTTGAGCCCACCAAGTACTGCATTGCTACGCTCATCATAGCGAGCCCAAGTGATACGGAAATTAACAGTTCAATCAGGGTATAACCAATCTGATGTCGAGGTGAAAATCGGCTTGAACGAGTTTTAATAATCATTAGGGCACAAACTCCAAGCTATATGATTCAAAAAGATATCCTGGTGCATCTGGTTCGGTGCAAGTGGGCAGAGCTGCGGAACCCTGGACTATCTCGAGCTGGTTGTCGCTGGAAGCAGCGCGAGATGTCCAGCATGCGTCTAGAGTTAAATTGGATCCAGAACTGCAGGCCAGTGCATCAGTTAAATCACGATCGTCACAGGCGAGGGAAATATCTGAATCAATAAGTACGTCTTCGGTGGCGTCTTCACCGTTACAAAGCACATCCCACACGTCGAAAGTTGCCATCTGTGTTGCGGTGCAGGCTGCTCCCGCAACAGCTCCACCATCCCAGTAGTCTGCACAGCGTGTGGGAGTGGCGTTGCATATGGCATCGTTGTTTACGGCGGCCATATAGGTATCAAGTTGATCATTGTTCGCACGGATACGGTCTGATAGTTCTTGGGTACGCCATAGAGCTACGGAGCGCTGGCCAGAATCAAAGCCTTCCTGAAGCGATCTTGTCTGCAAAGTAGCAAAACCGAGAAGGCCGACAGAGAAGATAAAGAGCGAGACCATGAGTTCGATCATGGAAACACCTAACTGTTTCTTGGTGAGGTAAATCATGGGGAGCAATCCGTAACACCATCAGAGACAGATACACGGCCAACAACATTTATAGATATGGTTTGCCCGTTTGTGGTGTCGACGTTGCCACCAGAGAGTCGACAAATCTCGAGAGTGATTGTTTGACCCCCTTCGTCCAATCTGCCATCACCGGTAAAGCTAATGTAATTGTCAGCAGCGGCATTTCCCTTAATGCTTACCTGGCCTCCACTAAGGTCAACTTCTCGAATAAATTCGTCACCGTCTGATTCGCTATAGGGATCATTTCCGCCGCCTGTGTCCATATAAATATTCGCTATTACTGCCCAATCCTGCGAAGTGGAAGTGGAGACAGTTACAGAATTATTTCGAGTGAGTGCTTCGCTGCGTGCTGAGCGGAGGACGGTGGCTAGCGAGCTGACGCGACTATTCATTTGGTTGTTGCTTACCCACGCGCTCATGGAGGGAAGTCCAGCGGCTACCAATATGAGCCCGATGGCTACCGTGACCATAACCTCTATCAGTGTTGCACCTTGGTTGTTGCGCATAAAAAGTTCGTGTGTATGTCGACCAAGCCATTTTCAGAGACTTGCGAGCATATTGACAATGACCAACTGATAAACGGCTCGTTTCGAGGGTTAAAAGGCTCTAAATATCTGCTTTTTGTGATTTTGTTCACGGAAGTTGTCGTTCCGCAATAACTTGCCGAGGTGTCAGGGACAACCGTGAGACTTATGGTCGACGCGGGTTCTTCCTGTTCTGGCTATCACAATCCTAAAGTTGTTTGGGCTGTCTTTGTCCATTAGGCAGTATCTCAGGGAGCCTGTGGTAGCAGTGGTGGAACCGTTCGGACGAAATCGGATATAGCGCCGATCTAATGTCCAACTAAAACTCGCGTATTCCTGAATTTCATCCCAGACGAGAATTTCTTCCTCATCGGGATCGAGAACGGCATTTGAATTCGAGTCAATAAAAACACTTAACTTCGTTTCCCATTGGGAGCTGCAACTTGTGGAATTGTTGAGAGGACAAAGAGTAACAATTTGTTGTCTATAAAGTGCTCGGGCTCGAGCTGTCGCTAGTAGAGACTGCAATGATTTCTGAGTCGCACGGCTATCAAAGTACATTTTGTAGTTCTGTAGCTGTGGGATTGCAAAGCTGTTGAGTAAAGCGAGGATAGTCAGACAGAGCAGTACCTCCAACAAGGAGGCGCCCGAACTACGGGGACGCGGTATTGGCATAATATTCCCTCCATGGAATGAGCCAAAAAGTTAGCGAAATCCTTTCGCTAACTAAATATTAGTCGCTGAGCTGATACTTGACCAGTTTGTATCTAAGTTGCCGTTCGCTGAGCCCTAACCTTTTTGCCGTCTCTTTGCGGTTCCAGTTTAGTTCTTCAAGCACATGCATCAGAATATCTCGTTCGACGGATGCCAGATGTCCTTCGAGATCCCGAATAGAGGAGTAATCTGTTGTTAAATCTGTCTCTTTAACGGTTTCGAAAACAAAGTTGAGATCATTGCCTGTGATCTCGCCACCGTCGCAAAGCGCAGCGGCGCGATGAATAATATTTTCCAGTTCCCGCACGTTTCCAGGGAAGGGATATTGTTGCAGTTCTTCAATCGCCTCATCCGTCATACTAATATTATTTTGCTCGCTGGCGTTGTGTCGCTGCAGCAGGCTAATACAAATTCGGGGAATATCCTCTTTACGCTCACATAGTGGAGGTACTTCGATGCCAATAACGTTGAGCCGGTAGAAAAGATCTTGCCTGAAGCGGCCTTCCT
This sequence comes from Porticoccaceae bacterium, assembly GCA_018662305.1. Taxonomy (GTDB): domain Bacteria; phylum Pseudomonadota; class Gammaproteobacteria; order Pseudomonadales; family GM7GCV1; genus JABJGI01. Next base: position 9,102 of record JABJGI010000057.1, read on the forward strand.
GTACTTCGGTATCGAGATTTCTGTGCGTAGCGCTGAGAATTCTGACGTTAGTCGCTATTTCTTTTTGTCCTCCCACTGGCCGAATCGATTTTTCTTGAATGGCCCGCAATAGCTTCACCTGCATGAGCAGAGGTAGATCCGCTATTTCGTCCAGAAAAAGGGTGCCGTTCTCAGCAGATTTAAACAGGCCTTCTTTGTCGGAAACTGCCCCGGTAAACGAGCCTTTAACATGACCGAAAAATTCACTTTCCATTAGTTCACTGGGGATTGCGCCGCAATTCACAGCGACAAAGGGGCCGGCCGATCTATTGCTTTTGGAGTGAATGGAGCGAGCGACCAATTCTTTTCCTGTGCCCGATTCTCCAGATATTAGAACGGGTGCCAGCGTTCGTGAGACTTTGTGGATGTATTCCTTCAATTGGAGCATCGGCGCTGACTTCCCGATCAGCATATCGGTCTCATTGTCCTGCAGAGGGTTCACCAATGCGTTGTCGAGCATTGTTTTCAGGCGCTCGAGCCGGATGGGCTTGGCGAGGAAATCAAATGCGCCTACGCGCATGGCATCTACAGCGATATCGGTTGAATCGTAGGCCGTCATCACTGCAATCTCTGCATCTGGACGAGCTTCTCTGAATTGCTGAACTATCTCCAACCCTGAACCGTCAGGAAGACGAATATCAGTTAAACAAAAATCCACCGGCTGTTCAGATTGAATGATTCTCAGTGCAGAATCTACATCCTCTGCAACCTGTGCCGCGTAGCCAAGTCGTTTTAGGCTGACGACCAAAAGTTCGCGAATGTCTTTTTCATCGTCAACGATCAGTATGTTTTTTTCACTCATTCCCAAGACAACTCCTCAGAGACTCTAAAGCTTACCCGAAACACTCCCTGGTCGCTGTTGGGGTCTGGATATAAGTAGTGAATTGCTGCGAAATTAACCTCGCAGAGCTCTTTGGCGACATAGAGACCAAGGCCGATTCCTCCTGAGCCTGTTGTAAAGAATGGGTTAAATATATCATTGACCTGATCTCGTGAAATTCCGGGTCCCTTGTCTTTAATGTCTAGGAAGTACCCCCGATCTTCCCGGTGAGAACCAAGGCTCAAATCGACCAAAGCTGAGCCAGTCTCCGCCTCGCTATACCGCAAACCGTTTTCGATAATATTGGTCAGAACTTGCTTCAAATTCGCAGGGTCAAACTGAATCATGCAATTGTCGGGGATTTCAACATTCATCTTTGCGTGAGTCAGGCGGCTCTCATTGATCTCACCCACTAATTCTTCGACAAATGGCCCCAACTCAATACTTTGGATTTTTGGTTCAATCCGTCTCGAAAGTTGGTTTACCACGTCGATGATTTCATTCATGCGAATACAGTGGCGGTCGATTACGTCCATAAATGTTTTGTCTTCGTCGGATAGGCTTTCAGATTGCTGAAGCAGCTGGTTTGCTTGGCTGATAGCCGAGAGTGGATTCCGAACTTCGTGCGCAAGCCCTGCGCTTAAATGGCCCAAAGAATCGAGCTTAAGTTGCTGTGCTCTTTGTCTAAGCCTTCGCGCATCTTCCAGAAATACAAGTGTTTGATCTGATTCGTCCGTCCGAAGGCGGGTAAATTGAACTTGGATATTTATGCCGGAATAAGGGTGAGTAAAAGTACGAAAAGCTGCACCCTGATTATTTGCCCAATCATTATGTCGATCTCCGAGCCGGCCTAGCTCGCCTATATTCTCAGACACTAGAGGCAGGTCTTCGCCATTTCTTCCACACAAAAGATTTTTAGCGGCTCTATTGGCCAACCGCACAAAATTTTCTTCTATTACGAGAACTCCGGTTTCCATGCGCGCAATAATGGAATCGTTCATTGCTCTCAACGCGGCAGCGGCTCGAGCATTTTTTTCAGCCCTATCCTGCGATGCGAGAAGGGACTGTCCGAGTGTCCCAAATACTATGGTGGTTGCGAACAGAACGAGTCCAAGAAGACCGCTAGGAACAAAACTGGCGGCGGTGGAAGTACCGTCGAAAATGAGAAGTGACTGAACAAAAAGCGTCGAGAGGCTTGCGACTGAAGCGGAGAGCAGAGAAAGTCTAAGTGGCAGTATCATTCCCGCCATTGCCGCTTCGGGAAGCATCAGGAAGAATAAACCGCTGTTGATGCCGCCGCTGGCGTAGGCCAAAATAGCCACTGCGATCAGATCGATCAGGCTATTTATCGAGTTCACCGCCAGATGGTCTTGTCGAGAAATTAATCTGGATATACTGGAAAATACGACCATACCGAACCAAATCAGATTGGTTACAAGGTAGAGTCTGGGCGAAAGGATTTGAAAAAAGCTGCTATTTAGACTTACCACGTAGCTCAATAGCAGGATGGCAGAAATGGCCAGGCGATAAACTCGAAGTATTCGCTGGGCTCTGTCTACCGGATTGAGATTAATTTCTTGGGTCATTGGCCATTCAAATCTTAACTGATCTTTCTACGATGCAGCGACTTATTAATGGCAATATTCTTGTATACCAACCACGAAAGAAATAAAAATTGAAAATTCTTGTAGCGCAGTTTAATCCGACAGTTGGCGATTTTGAGGGGAATGCGGCGCGCATTCAGCAAATAATCAAAGAAGGTCAATCGAATGATGCGGATCTTATAGTCTTCCCTGAGCTCGCGCTTTGCGGATACCCACCTGAAGATCTCCTGCTGAGACCAAGCATTAAATTACGAGTAGAGCGCTCGCTCGCAGAAATTTCATCCGTCGTTAACTCATCTACAGTCGTTCTTGGTTTTCCCCGCAGAAAAGGAGATAAAACATTCAACGCAGCGGCGGTGATTGAAGGTGGAGAAGTTGTCGCTACCTATCACAAGCGAGCCTTGCCCAACTATCGAGTGTTCGATGAAAAGAGATATTTTGATGCAGGAGACTCCTCTTGCCTCGTCGAAGTATGCGGCCATCAAGTAGGTATCACTATTTGTGAAGATCTTTGGGATAAGCACCCAGTGCGTGAGACCGCAAAGGCCGGCGCTGAGTTGATCGTCAATATTAATGCCTCTCCTTTTCAGACTAAAAAGCACCAGCAGAGAGTAGAGCTTCTCGCGAGTCAGGCGCAGGATGTGGGAGTTCCGATTCTTTATACGAATCTTGTTGGGGGACAGGATGAGTTGGTGTTCGATGGTGATTCTATGCTTGTCGACAGCGCTGGAGAAATTCTCTATCAGGCTCCATGGTTTGAAGAGAGTAAAGATATTCTGGATGTTGCTGTTACACCGAATGGGATAGAAATGCCCTCAGAGATTTCAGCAATTCCGGAAAGGATCGAGGCTACATACCAAGCGCTTGTTTTGGGGGTGAGAGACTACGTTGAGAAAAACGGTTTCCCCGGAGTGGTTTTAGGTCTCTCTGGGGGGATTGATTCCGCTGTGACACTGGCGGTAGCCGTTGATGCTCTGGGTGCAGATCGCGTTCGAGCTATCATGATGCCGTTCCACTATACCTCTGATTTAAGTCAGGATTTGGCTTCTCAACAGGCCCAGAATATGGGAGTGCACTATCGATCAATTGATATCGAATCGATATTTGATGTTTTTTCCTCTGCCTTGGAAGAAGAGTTTGAGGGGTTTCCGGTGGACGTTACCGAGCAAAATATGCAGGCGCGTATTCGCGGAGTAATTCTGATGGCTGTTTCCAACAAGAAGGGCGCTCTCGTTCTGACCACAGGGAATAAGAGTGAAGTCGCTGTGGGTTATTCCACACTTTATGGGGATATGGCTGGTGGCTTTGACGTACTTAAAGACGTCTTAAAGACGCGTGTATATGAGCTGGCTGAGTGGAGAAATACGCTGTCTCCTGTGATTCCCGAGGAGGTAATTACTCGCCCCCCAACAGCAGAGCTAGCGCCAGATCAGATCGATCAAGATTCGCTTCCCGACTATCCAGAGCTTGATCAGATTTTGGAGGCTTATATCGAACAAGATTTAAGTGCTACGGAAATCATAGCTTTAGGATTCTCTGAAAAAACCGTAATACGCATGGTTCGGCTAGTTGACCTGAATGAGTACAAGCGGCGGCAAGCCCCCATTGGGCCGAGAATTTCACAACGCGCCTTTGGCCGGGACAGACGCTATCCCATAACAAATGGCTGGAAGCCGGGTGACTAGTGCGCCGGCGTACTTAAGCTGAGGCTTTAGATTAGTGAATTGTATTGATAGATACGACTAAGGCGCTAAATAGAAGATTATTGGCTTAGTCCCGGATCGTACATCTCTCTGGTGTCGAAACCGAGTTGTTCTGGCTGATCTAGAATTCCGAAAGAAATACGATTGAGCCAGGATCGCTGGACTCCGCCCTCAATATCTCTAGAAATGAGGTTGCCGTTCTCGTCCAGAGCAGGATGATCAGGATAATTTTCTCGCAGGACCTGAACCGAGTTTTGTGCGAGCTCCGGCATATCCAACAGGGTATAACCTTGAGCCATAACTGCTAGGCCATCCGGAACGGCGGGGGACCCCTGAAAGCTCTCCACGACATATCTGCCTCGATTTGTCGCGGCGAGGTAGGCACCTCTTTCGAAATAATAGTTCGCCACGTTGATTTCATGCCGTGCCAACAGATTGCGCAGGTAAATCATGCGCTTACGTGCATCTGGCGCATATTGGCTATTGGGAAATCGTGCCAGGAATTCTGAGAAATAAGAAAATGACTCACGGGCGCTACCGGGGTCTCGGTTTGTTACATCCAGCGGCAAGAAGTTTCCGAGGAAAGAGGTTTCTTGGTTAAAGGAGATAAGACCGCGCATGTAATAGGCATAGTCGATATTTGGGTGTTCTGGATGCAGCCGGATAAAGCGATCAGCGGTAGTTGTTGCAGCGACGTACTGAGCAGATCGGAAATAGGCATAGATTAAATCCAGTTGGCTTTGCTCCGCATACGCGCCAAAAGGGAAGTTAGCTTCCAACACCTGTAGGTATCCAGCCGCAATATTGTACTGAGAGGAGCGCAAGAGGCTCGAAGCCTCTTCATAGAGTTCCGCTTCCTGCATGTCAGCGCCTAACTCTTCCTCTTCTCTGTCGCCAAAAAAGGAGCAACCAGCCAGAGAGAATAGTAATAAAGAGAAGCTAACAATATAAAACAGCTGTTTTGTCGGATGTGTCAAAGTAATTTTCTGCATAGAATGAGCGATTAGGTCGCGATTAAAACATACCGAGATGGTTGATCCAACGATATCTGAAATTGAAGTCGAAGAGCAGGAACAAACAATGCTTACGGATGTTCCTGAGCGTCTCCAAGGTTTTCGATTGGATCGTGCTGCGGCCGATTTGTTCCCCGAATTTTCACGTAGTCGAATTCAACTTTGGATTGATGAAGGCGCGCTTCGTGTAAATGGCGCAAAAGCAGGACGGCGTGACGCCGTTATGGCGGGTATGCAGCTAAGTTTGACCCCCCAATACGAGTCTCAGGGTGAATGGCAAGCGGAATCGATACCAGTCTCGGTTGTCTACAAAGACGAAGATTTAATTGTTATCGACAAACCTGCGGGGCTTGTTGTGCACCCAGGTGCTGGGAATTGGAGTGGCACCCTGCTGAATGGTTTGCTGCATCTTGATCCGGATTTGAGGCAAGTACCCAGAGCGGGAATCGTACATCGATTGGATAAAGACACTTCTGGCCTAATGGTTGTGGCGAGAAATATCAGTTCACAAAACAACCTGGTCAGGCAATTGCAGAGTCGGCAGGTGTCCCGGGTTTATCAAGCAATTGTGACAGGCGGGCCCACGGCCTCTGGTACGGTTGATGAACCCATTGGTCGAAATCCCAAGAATCGTCTAAAGATGGCGGTGGTTCCAAGTGGCAAAGAAGCTATCACCCACTACCGTGTGCTTCAAAAATTTGGAAGTCATGAGTTGCTTGAGTTGAGGCTGGAAACCGGTCGAACTCACCAAATCAGAGTGCATATGGCTCACAACAATTGGCCCATCCTAGGGGATCCTCTCTACGGAGGGAAAACACGTTTTCCTAAGGGGATCGGTGCTGAGCTGAGGGAATCTATAGAGCGGATGCAGCGTCAGTCGCTGCACGCAGTGCGGCTAGAGCTTAAACATCCCAAATCCGGTGAAGTATTCAGCTGGGAGAGCCCTTTGGCATCCGATATTCAGCTGTTACTCGATCTGCTTCAGACTGATGGTTAGTTCGTTGATTTGGCCAAGCTGCGAAAAACCTCCAGGCGTTAACTTGCTCGCTACCACTCGACTGGGCGGAGTAAGCCCATCACCCTGGAACTCATTTAATCTCGGAGCCAACACTCAGGACAGGCAAGAAAGAGTAATTGCCAATAGAAGCCTATTGGCTCAGTCGATGGCAGAGGTTGAGGTTCAATGGCTGAAGCAAGTTCATGGAGCGAAAGGGGTTGTTCTTCAAGAAAATCTTGCCTCGCACTCACCTGAGGCGGATTTCAGCTATACGAGAGAGCGTGGAATTGCCTGTGCGATTCTCACAGCGGATTGTCTGCCCATATTGATCTGGAACCGCTCGGGAACAGAAATAGCGGCAATACACGCGGGCTGGCGAGGGTTAGCAGCCGGAGTAATTGCTAGTGCACTGAGTCATTTTCAATCCCCTGTAAGTGAGCTAGCAGCCTGGATAGGGCCGGCAATTGGTCAAAAAGCTTTTGAGGTTGGTGAAGACGTCCTAGATGCGATGGCAGTCGCCAATTTGGGAGGGCTGCAGGATTTAACTAGATATTGCACAGCTCATTCTTCAGTTCAGGGAAAGTTCTATATGGATCTCGTGGGCATCGCGAGAGTTAATTTAAATGGGATAGGTGTCGATAAAGTAGATGGCGGGAATTATTGTACTTATACCGATAGCGAACGATTCTTCTCCTATCGCCGTGATGGCGAAACAGGTCGTATGGCGAGTTTGATCTGGATGGAAGGCTAGCTGAGTTGGCTTTGCAATTTTTGACCTAGCGCAAATGAAAAGGCATTGGGGATGATCGCGGAAATTTCAATCTCTTGATACTCAGATAATTCTCCCCAAATCAGCCTTAATCAAATAAATCGGAGGGTCTAAATGAGACTCGACAAAATGACCACGCAACTGCAGAACGCATTTGCCGAGGCGCAATCCCTTGCTGTGGGACGCGATCAAAATGCCATCGAGCCTGAACATCTTCTGCTCGCCCTGATACAACAACAGGGTAGTTCGGTGCGCCCCATGCTCGCGCAAGCAAAATTTGATTTGAGGCAGCTTCAGACTGACCTGTCGCAGAGGATTGAGCAATTCGCGACCCTGTCGCAACCCAGCGGCGAAATTCAGCTAAGCAAAAACCTGGGCAACTTGTTGAACCTCGCGGACAAAGAGCGGCAGAACAATGGAGATGCTTATCTCTCAGGTGAAATAGTGCTCCTCGTCGCCTTGCAGGATAAAGCCGAACTGGGAAAACTCTTGGCGAAGAGCGGGAAAGTTTCAGCTTTTAAGGAGGTCATGGCGAAATTGAGGTCCGGTGAAACTATTTCAGATCCAGAAGCAGATACCAATCGTCAGGCGCTAGAAAAATATTGTATCGACCTGACTGAGCGTGCGGCTGACAGCAAACTGGACCCGGTTATTGGTCGGGATGATGAGATACGCCGAACCATTCAGGTGTTGCAGCGTCGCACAAAGAATAACCCCGTACTAATCGGCGAGCCAGGAGTGGGGAAAACCGCCATTATCGAGGGCCTTGCGCAGCGCATTGTTAACGGTGAAGTTCCTGAAGGGCTCAAGGATAAAAAAGTATTGTCGCTTGATCTGGGAGCGCTGTTGGCTGGTGCGAAGTTCCGCGGTGATTTCGAGGAACGGCTTAAGTCGGTTCTAAATGAACTGTCCAAGCAAGAAGGGCAGGTGATTCTCTTTATTGATGAAATTCATACCATGGTAGGTGCGGGTAAAGCCGAAGGCTCTATGGATGCGGGCAATATGCTCAAACCGGCATTAGCTAGAGGCGAGCTTCACTGTGTCGGCGCTACAACTTTGGATGAGTATCGGCAAAATATTGAGAAAGATGCGGCTCTTGAGAGGCGGTTCCAAAAAGTACTGGTGGAAGAGCCTACGGAAGAAGATACCGTGGCCATTCTGCGCGGCTTAAAAGAACGGTATGAAGTGCACCATGGGGTGGAAATTACTGACTCCGCCATCGTTGCAGCGGCACGCTTGTCCATCCGCTATATCACTGACCGCCAGCTACCAGATAAAGCGATTGACCTGATCGATGAGTCCGCTAGCCGCATTCGTATGGAAGTTGATTCCAAGCCTGAGTCTATGGATCGGTTGGATAGGCGTTTGATCCAGCTAAAAATCGAGAAAGAGGCGGTTAAGAAGGACAGATCGGCTGCGGCGAAGAAACGACTGGAAAAAATACAGGCCGATATCGACGAGCTTGAGAAAGAGTACGGAGATCTCGAGGAAGTGTGGAAGGCTGAGAAAGCAACCCTAACTGGTGCGGCGGACATTAAAGCTGAGCTAGAGCAGGCACGTATTCAGATGGAAGCGGCTCAGCGAGCTGGCGATCTGAACAAGATGGCGGAGCTACAGTACGGAAAAATTCCAGAGCTCGAGCAGCAACTTGATGCGGCATCAAATGTCGAAGCGAACGAGAATAGCCTGTTACGAAATAAGGTCACGGAAGAAGAAATTGCCGAAGTTGTATCAAAATGGACAGGTATACCGGTTTCGAAAATGCTGGAAGGCGAAAGAGATAAATTGCTTCGTATGGAAGAAGTTTTGCATAAAGGTGTGATAGGTCAGTCTGAAGCTGTTATTGCCGTTTCTAACGCTGTTAGGCGGAGCAGGGCGGGTCTATCCGATCCGAATAGGCCAAATGGATCTTTCCTCTTCCTTGGGCCTACGGGTGTGGGTAAGACAGAGCTGTGTAAAAGTTTGGCCACCTTTATGTTTGACAGTCCTGATGCCATGGTTCGCATCGATATGTCTGAGTTTATGGAAAAGCACTCGGTAGCCCGATTGATTGGTGCACCGCCTGGCTACGTCGGTTATGAAGAAGGTGGTTATTTGACAGAAGCTGTGCGTCGCAGACCTTACTCGGTATTGCTATTGGATGAAGTGGAAAAAGCACATCCGGACGTATTCAATATTCTTCTCCAGGTCCTAGACGATGGAAGACTTACGGACGGACAGGGTCGTACGGTGGATTTCCGAAATACCGTGATCGTTATGACTTCAAACTTGGGATCTGATCTGATTCAGGGTTTGGAAGGCGAGCGAAATTATGAGGCCATGAAAGCCCAGGTAATGGAAGTAGTCTCGGGTCATTTTCGTCCAGAGTTTATTAATCGCGTTGACGAAGTGGTTGTATTCCATCCTCTTGGTCGGGAGCAGATTCGAGGTATTGCTGATTTACAGCTCGACTTGCTGCGCAAGCGCTTGTTGGATCAGGAGCTATCTCTAGAAATTAGCGATGAGCTGATGGATTTGATTGCCGAGAAGGGCTACGACCCTGTCTATGGAGCTAGACCACTCAAGCGAGCATTGCAGCAAATTATTGAGAACCCTTTGGCGCAGGAGGTGTTAGACGGAAAATACGCGCCCGGGGATGTAATTAATGCAAGTCTAGATGGAGAGCAGGTAGATTTTAAATAAGATTATCGAGTTGGGTGGGGAGCCGCTATTCACAGTAATAGCGGCGCATGTCATCCAGACGAACCTGTTCTGCTGCGCGCTCGGACTCGGAAAGGTAAATACCATTCCCCGTCTCAGGATCGGTCATGACGATATTTTCGTGTTCGTTCATAGTCTGCAGACTCTGTAATATCTGTGTGCAGAGTTCCGGGTCTTTACCGAAAGAGTTAAGACTTTCTTCGCTGTTCGATAGACCATCTTCCTCGGGAGCTTGCTGGAGGTATTGGTCATTGACCAAGGCATTTTGTGGAAGCAATCCAACCTCTGCAGAAGCCTGCTCCGGGGGAGGGTTTTGGCTGAAGTGAGATACTCCATTCTCGTCAATCCAGCGATAATACTGTTGAGCCGACGCACAAAATGAAAAAAGAGCTGCAATAGCTATCAAGAGTAGTTTTAGTCTGAATAACGCGCTGTTCATAGGTTTTCCGCTCTTGAGACAATAGAAAATATATCCCCATTATCCCTGTTTTAGGTTGACAAAGCTGCGGCATCGTTCAAAATTGCGCCCGCAAACAGAGGTGTGCCGTTATCGCGGCTGATCCTGGTAAAAAGGTAAACAGCCTACTTGCCAACTGCAAATCGAGCTTACCGGCCGAGAACTTCTCAGGGGCATCTGCCCCGTTCTTGTCTAGTTTCCTGTTTCAGTAAAGATCAGCTGCAATTATATGGCAGTTGGACTCTTCTGTATTTGGAGACAGAGATGACAGAAATGCTATCCGGCGGCGATGCGCTGATCCGGGCACTTAAAGACGAAGGCGTAGAGCTGGTATTTGGATATCCCGGCGGTGCAGCCCTGCACATTTATGACGCCATATTTCGGCAGCAAGATGTAGAACACATACTGGTTCGTCATGAACAGGCCGCGACTCATGCAGCAGATGGCTATGCCCGCACGAGTGGCAAAGTAGGAACTGTTCTGGTGACCTCAGGTCCAGGTGCAACAAATGCCGTTACCGGCATTGCCACGGCCTATATGGACTCCATTCCGATGGTGGTTATTTCTGGACAAGTGCCTTCCAGCAAAATTGGCGAGGACGCCTTTCAGGAAACTGACATGGTTGGTGTATCGCGTCCAGTTGTTAAGCACAGCTTTCTGGTCAAAGACGCCAAAGACATTCCAATGACGATCAAAAAGGCATACCACATAGCCCGTACTGGCAGGCCGGGACCCGTTGTGGTTGATATACCCAAGGACGTCACGAACCCACACGACAAATTTGAGTATTCGTACCCAGAGACCATCGATATTCGTTCTTATCAGCCGGTAAAAAAAGGGCATCCTGGCCAGATTCGTAAAGCGATGAAGACAGTTTTAGCCGCAAAAAGACCAATTATCTATATCGGTGGTGGAGCGGTTCAAAGCGATTCTTCGGATCAGATACGTAAGCTTGTTGATGAGCTGGGTTACCCCGTAACGAATACCTTGATGGGGCTCGGTGCCTACCCTGGCACATCCGAGAAAAACCTGGGTATGCTGGGAATGCATGGGACCTACGAGTCCAATATGGCGATGCATCACGCTGATGTCATTCTGGTCTTGGGTGCGCGGCTGGATGATCGTACGACCAATAACACTAAAAAATATTGTCCCGATGCAACTATCGTTCATGTGGATATTGACCCCACGACTATTTCCAAGACGATTCAGTGTGATATCCCCATTGTTGGGCCACTTGAAGAAGTGGTTGGCGACATGTTGGATTATCTGGAAGAAAACGCGCAGCGTGCTGATGAAAAAGACTTGGCTACTTGGTGGGAACAGTGCAATAACTGGCGTGAGCAACACAGTATTTACCTGAAACCCAATCACGAGCCCAGCAAAGGTGAAATGATAAAGCCTCAGGACGTACTCAAGGCGTTGTACAAAGTTACTAATGGTGACGCCATTGTTTGTTCTGATGTTGGTCAGCACCAAATGTTTGCGGCCCAGTATTATCACTTCGATAAGCCGCGCCAGTGGATTAACTCTGGTGGTCTAGGAACCATGGGTTTTGGTCTGCCTGCAGCCATGGGAGCAATTTTTGCTGACCGCGATACGCCTGTTGCTTGCGTGACAGGTGAAGGCAGTATCCAGATGTGTATTCAGGAGCTTTCTACCTGCAGTCAGTATCACCTGCCGGTAAAAATTATCAATGTGAATAACCAGGCTTTGGGCATGGTCAAACAGTGGCAGGACATGAACTACGAAGGGCGATACTCGCAAAGCCTTTATGAAGAGTCGCTACCAGACTTTATCAAGCTAGCGGAGGCCTACGGTCATGTCGGTATAAAGGTGACCAAGTTTGAAGAACTGGAAGAGAAAATGGCCGAATGTTTTGCTATGACAGATCGCGTGGTCTTTATGGACATCTACGTCGATCCGATGGAGCACGTTTATCCCATGCATGTGCCTGAGGGCAGCATGCGCGATATGTGGGTATCCAAGACGGAGAGAATCTGATGAAAAAACGAATAATCTCCATTCTGATGGAAAATGAGCCCGGTGCGTTGTCTCGGGTAGTCGGTTTGTTCTCGCAACGAGGGTACAATATCGACTCCTTGAATGTGGCTCCCACAAATGATCTGAGTCTGTCTCGGTTAACTCTGACGACAGTCTGTGATGATTTGGTTACTGAGCAAATCACTAAGCAGCTCAACAAGCTGATAGATGTGGTCAAGGTGCTGGATATTTCTGAGGGGCGTCATATCGAACGTGAAATGATGCTGATCAAAGTCAAGGCCAAGGCAGACCAGCGCACAGAAGTTAAGCGCTGTAGCGATATTTTTCGCGGGCAAATCGTGGATGTGGGCACAACCTATTACACGGTGATGCTCGACGGCGATAGCGCCAAGTTAGACGGATTTATAGAAGCTCTAGGTGATATATCGGTTCTTGAAGTAGTGCGCACTGGTGTGTGCGGTATCGCTCGATCTGAAAAATCCCTCTCGCTTTAATTTGAATTTATTGAACATTAATACAGGAAATTAGAAATGCAGGTTTACTACGATAAAGACGCCGACCTTTCCATCATTCAGGGTAAGAAGGTCGCCATTATTGGATACGGCTCTCAGGGACACGCGCACGCACTCAATTTGCGTGACTCGGGTGTTGCAGATATTACTATTGGTCTTAAGCCAGGCTCAGCTTCTCGTGCGAAAGCAGAAAATGAAGGGTTGAAAGTCGCGGATGTTGCAGATGCTGTCAGCGGTTCCGATCTGGTGATGATTCTGACTCCAGACGAGTTCCAGTCTCAGCTTTACCAAAGCGAAATTGAGCCCAACTTGAAGCAGGGCGCTGCTCTGGCTTTTGCGCATGGCTTCTCGGTTCACTATAACCAAGTAGTTCCCCGCGCTGATTTAGACGTGATGCTGATAGCCCCTAAAGCTCCTGGTCATACGGTTCGCAGCGAATTTGTTGCCGGTGGTGGTATTCCTGACCTGATTGCGATTTTCCAGGATGCTAGTGGATCAGCTAAAGAGCTGGCGCTGTCCTACGCTTCAGGCGTTGGCGGTGGTCGCACAGGTATTATCGAAACCACCTTCAAAGATGAGACTGAGACTGACCTCTTTGGTGAGCAAGCGGTTCTCTGCGGCGGTGCTGTTGAACTAGTTAAGATGGGTTTTGAAACTCTGGTTGAAGCAGGATATGCACCAGAGATGGCGTACTTTGAATGTCTGCACGAGCTCAAGCTGATTGTTGACCTGATGTATCAGGGCGGTATCGCCAATATGAACTACTCAATCTCAAATAACGCTGAGTACGGTGAATATGTTACTGGTCCTCGTGTTATTAACGAAGAATCTCGCGCGGCTATGTGGGAAGCGCTGGAGAATATTCAGAACGGTGAGTACGCCAAACAGTTTGTGCTGGAAGGGCAGACTAACTATCCATCCATGACAGCGAATCGTCGGAACAATGCAGCTCACCAGATTGAAACAGTAGGTGCTGAACTACGATCTATGATGCCTTGGATTACAAAAAACCAATTGGTGGATAAGGATAAAAACTAGTTCTGAGTCTCGTTAGAAAAAGGCGACCTCTAGGTCGCCTTTTTTGTGCCTGTGATCTAAGGCTAGGAAGGCGAGGTATTTGTTCTAATTATGTTGAAGATAAGAACTATTGATTTCTTTTATTTTGGGTGGCTGCTTAGTATCACTTCATCAGTATTAACTGGCTCTAAGCGAGCAGGAGAATGAAGGATGTCGACTTACCAGCAAGATTTAAATTCCGCTTCCGAACTTATAGCAAGCAAAGGAAATACCTGGAACGCCATTAGTGCCGAGTCGGTAGCTCGAATGCGCGCACAGAACCGATTTCAAACCGGTCTCGATATTGCCAAATACACAGCACAGATTATGCGCGAAGATATGTCTGCATACGATGCTGATCCTTCGCAGTACACTCAATCGCTTGGTTGCTGGCACGGTTTTGTCGCTCAGCAGAAAATGATCTCCATCAAAAAGCATTTCAACGGCGACACTAAGGGGCGATACCTCTATCTTTCCGGCTGGATGATCGCGGCGCTTAGATCAGAATTTGGTCCCTTGCCCGACCAATCTATGCACGAAAAGACTTCTGTACCTGATCTAATTGAGGAGCTTTATACCTTCCTACGTCAGGCGGATGCGCGAGAATTGGGAGGGCTGTTCCGAGATCTGGATTCAGCGCGAGATGATGGAAATCAAATTAAGGCTCGAGATATCCAGAATCAGATTGATAGCTTCCAGACCCATGTGGTACCCATAATCGCAGATATTGATGCTGGCTTTGGGAACTCCGAAGCAACCTATTTGCTTGCCAAGAAAATGATTGAAGCAGGCGCATGCGCAATTCAGATAGAAAACCAAGTCTCTGATGAGAAGCAGTGTGGGCATCAGGATGGCAAGGTGACAGTGCCTCATGAAGACTTTCTAGCCAAGATTCGCGCAGTTCGTTATGCCTTTCTTGAATTGGGCGTTGAAGATGGTGTGATTGTTGCCAGAACAGATTCGCTGGGTGCCGGACTGACAAAGCAAATCGCTGTAACTAAAGTAGCTGGTGATCTAGGCGATCAATACAATGCTTTTTTGGATTGCGAAGAGATATCTCTTGAGGAAATGCAAAATGGTGATGTCGTACTAAATCGAGATGGGCAGCTGCTTCGACCAAAACGATTGGCTTCCAATCTATTTCAGTTCCGCAAAGGGACGGGTGAGGATCGCTGTGTACTTGATTGCATTACCTCGCTGGAGAATGGAGCCGACTTACTCTGGATTGAAACGGAGAAACCCCATGTGGGACAAATTGGCAGTATGGTCAATCGCATTCGAAAAGTGATTCCCAGCGCCAAGCTGGTTTACAACAATAGTCCTTCTTTTAACTGGACACTTAGCTTCCGCCAGCAAGTATTTGATGACTGGGCGGAAGAAGGAAAGGATGTGTCTGCCTATCACCGTGATGGCTTGATGGATGTTAAGTATGATCAAACGGATCTGGCTGTCGAAGCTGACGGTCGCATTCGCAGCTTTCAGCAAGACGCATCGCGTGAAGCGGGTATTTTCCATCACCTCATCACTTTACCGACATATCACACCGCAGCGCTTTCTACGGACAACTTGGCTAGGGAATACTTCGGCGATGAAGGCATGCTTGGATACGTGAAAAATGTTCAGCGACAGGAGATTCGTCAAGGCATAGCCTGCGTTAAACACCAAAATATGGCTGGCTCGGATCTAGGTGACGATCACAAAGAGTATTTTGCTGGTGAGGCTGCGCTTAAGGCGTCAGGCAAGGACAACACTATGAATCAGTTTGCTTAGGTCAATTTGATCGGTAGAAAAGGAAAAACCGCGCACTGGCGCGGTTTTTTTGCTCTAAAGCCCCTTTTGTTGCTTGGCTGAAATTATTTTCTCCCAAGCTGGTCTCATTTCAGTACACTCATTCAAAAGATATTTTCAGATATAGGAACTTTCCATGGATTTTCTAATTCCTGCTATAGGCGTTGGTGTAGTTTTCATCATTATGATTCGATCCATCATTCGAATCGTGCCGCAGAACAGTGCGCTAATTGTTGAGCGATTAGGTAAGTACAATAAAACTCTTGAAGCGGGCTTCCATATCCTTATGCCCTTTATCGACAAGGTGGCTTACCGCCACTCCCTAAAAGAATTTGCCATCGACGTGCCCTCGCAGCAGGCCATTACAAGGGATAACGTGGCTCTTGGAATTGACGGGGTTCTCTACCTGAGAATTATGGACCCCAAGGCGGCGTCCTATGGCGTTGAGAATCTTCGCTTCGCCATTGTGCAGCTCGCGCAGACCACTATGAGAGCTGAGATAGGTAAGCTCAGCTTGGACGACACCTTTGAATCCCGCGACAACATAAACGCCATGGTGACTCAGGAAATCGACGAAGCTTCTGAGGTTTGGGGTACCAAAGTACTCCGATATGAAGTTAAAGATATTTCCCCTCCGAGAACAATCCTCGAAGAGATGGAAAAGCAAATGGGCGCTGAAAGAGAGCGCCGGGTTGCTGTAACAACCTCAGAAGGTTATCGACAGGCGCAAATTAACCAAGCAGATGGGGACAAGCAGGCACAGATCCTTCGTGCACAGGGTACAGCGGAATCGCTAATTATCGAAGCTCGTGCTCGAGCGGATGCAATCGCTGCAATTGCAGCTGCTATTCAGGGTGAGGGCGGAACGGCAGCGGTGGCTCAGCAGCTTGCAGAACAATATATATCGGCCTTTGAAGAGTTGGCCAGAGACGGAACCGTTGCTCTTATTCCAGCTGATGGAGGCGACATATCTGGAATGGTTGCCAAAGCATTTACCGCATTTGAGAAACTGAAAGGTCAGGTGGATCAGGCGGACACAATTGAGGTTAGCTAGATGACACCCTTTTCCTTATTTTTTGCTGTCGCTGTATTGTTGCTCGCAGTTGAGCTGCTTGTGCTCCAGTTCTCTGTATTCTGGGTCGCATTTTTTGGTCTGGGAGCTCTAGTGGCTGCTGTGGCTGTTCATTTTTTTCCTGGATTAGACTGGGGCGGCACAACTGCTGTTTTTGTCGCAGCCTCCGCTGTAATTTGTCTGATTCTGTTTAAGCCGCTGCAGAAATGGCAATCGGGTCCAGCCGCGGCGGCCGGAAATGATGCGATCGGCCAAAAGGTGTCGGTCTTGAAGACCGTAGCTCTTGGAAGCGCGGGTCAGGTTCAATGGTCTGGTACAGACTGGAGAGCCGAGTTGGCTGAAGGAGAGTCCGATGAAATTCAAGAAGGTGCTAGTGCGGAAATCGTCGCCTTAAGCGGAATCACTCTCTTTATTAAATCGAGCAGTTAGAGCTTTGACCTTATTTTTCGGTGTGCGTATATACGCCATCCCAATTCTCTGGTGACTCCGACTTAAATTTTTCTATTCTGCTCAAGTAGAGTTGATA
Source organism: Porticoccaceae bacterium (assembly GCA_018662305.1). Taxonomy (GTDB): domain Bacteria; phylum Pseudomonadota; class Gammaproteobacteria; order Pseudomonadales; family GM7GCV1; genus JABJGI01. The sequence continues at coordinate 26,162 of JABJGI010000057.1, forward strand.
AAGCTTTTCTTCGGGTAGCCTTTCGGATAAGAGACCAAAGCAATGCTCCGCTTTATCCCAGTCTGCTTTTAAGTAAGCCTTGGATGCATTTTGGTGCAGCGTAACGATTTCAGAGTTACAGAGCTTGTCGTTTTCATTTAGGGGCTGATAGATGTCTATAGCTTCTCGTTTGCCCTTAGCTCTTATGCGGTCGATCCAACGGAACTGAAACCGGTCGGCCTTATCCCGAACTGCTTTATTTACCAATATGGGTACTTGATAAAACTTGGTTAGGCTTTCTAATCTCGCGCAGGTGTTTACCGAGTCGCCAATCACTGAATAATTTAGGCGGTTTTCAGAACCCATGTTACCCACTACCGCTGTACCCGAAGCAATACCGATACCGAATTCGATTCCTGCGGCGATTATATTTTCAGGTTCATTATCTGTAGAGCGGCCGTAGTTTTCTCTAAGCTGCAGGGCCGCAGAGACGGCTCTAGTTTCCTCTTCGCCATGTTTTACTGGAGCACCAAAGAGCGCCATGACCGCATCACCCATATATTTATCAATGACTCCTCGTTCAGACTCGATAACTTTTGCGGCTTCAGAAAAGAAATTGTTTAGTCCAGCCAGTACCGCTTTGGGAGGCTGTGATTCGCAGAGTTGCGTGAAGTTGCGGATATCGCAGAAAAGCACAGTTAGTTCTTTTTCTTCACCGCCCAACTCAATTTTGTTTTCCAGCAGTTCACTGGCTATTTCTTCCGAAACGACTTTTCCTAGAAGGTTTCGCACACGCTCTTTGTCTTCCAGGCCCTCCGCCATTTCATTAAATGCCTGTCCGAGTTGTCCTAGCTCGTCCGACGAAGTTGTCTCTACTCGGAGTGAGAGGTCACCACTGCGAATAGATTGAACACCTTTGGTTAGTGCCTGCACGGGTGCACTGACAGATCGGGCCAGAGTGAGCGCACCAATTGCTGAAATAAGGAGTCCGCCGCCAAATATTAGATAGAGAGAGCGATTTAGCCGCTCGTAGGGGGCCAATGCTTGACCCAGGTTTCCGTGCAATGCGACATATACCTGCATGTCTGAGCCTGTTTCCAGTCGCTGCAATCGGCTCAAATAGGGAGTACCGTCAAGATTGGTTTCCAACGAAGTTTGATCCATCTCTATCAGGTTGGGCAGAAGGCTAGAGAAGCTGGATTGTTGACCGTCATTCAAGGTAGATGAGCTAATTCTCCAGTTTCCGTCGAACACCGCGATAGAGACATCTGTTTGAGTAATTTCCTTAGTAGACAAAACAAACTGGTCACCAATTGGGAAGCCGATCACCACCCAGCCCTGGGGGTTGGGAATAAGCAAAGGGCTTGTGATCAACTGATATGGCGCCTGTTCTGTTGCCACTATTCCGGAAGATTCGTATTCGTCGGACTCAAAGGCTTTGTCTGTCAGCCACTGGGTTGGAATATCTTCTGGATTGATAAAGTCCGGTGCGGTTTTCGCAATGGGCTCGAGATTTAGATCGGTGAGAAGCATTAGATCTGCCGGGACGTAGCGGATACGGCCCAGCAGGTTACGCATCGCTGATTCAAGCGTGGGCATATGGCCATCAATAAAAGTCGTGCGAAAGGCATGATCACTGGTGGCGGGGCGAACCACATCAAAAAGGGAGCTAGTGCGACCTTGCAGCAGAGAATTAAAGGTTTCTTCAGTTGTAGCCAGATCAGCCATTACGCTTTGCAGCGCGTTGCGGGTATTTTCCCGGTTGACCAGAATAAATGTACTGACCAGCGTGACAATTAGCAGCCCAGATACCAGTAAGGCAATACGGGCGCTAAAACTTTGGAATCCCCCAGGTAGCAAGATTAAATCTCGGCAGTTGGGAAGCCGTTAAAAATAGCCGCCACCGGAAGATCCTCTTCTTGGAAAAAATAGTCGTGCAGTGTTTAGCTGGTAACTTCCGGAGAAGCTCAAGTCTTCTCCTATAGATATTTGGATGGGCTCAAGCTGTTGATCTTTTTCTGGATGCCAGATACTCAATTCGTAGTCGCCGGTTTCGCTAAGACTAATTTCCAGCTGGCCCTGTGAATCCGAAACGCTGAAGTAGGGGCTATCCGAAACTAAAATGTACCCCCGCATTTGGTCATGAATATTGCAGCCCAGTACCACCAGACCGGACTGATCAAATCGAATGGGCTCTGATGGAGTCCCAGAATAGAGTGGAATATCAAACTGTTTTGCCTCGGAAAAAGAATAGACGTGATGGCGGATCTGATCCTGGTTTGGAAAATATATATTTGATCCGGTTTGCACCACTTTTACTCGAGGGAAAAACTGCTCATTAATTTGCTCAACTTCTGCATCTGTTGGAGCACCAGCATCGAACTCGAATTTGGGGGTAATCACAGCGGTAGCATCTGCCAGTGGATCACCGTTTTGGTCAGTGATTTGTATTACAACATCTGCATGGGTCATGGGTAGACCAAGCATGATTATCAAAATCGGGATTGATACTGAGTGTTTGCAGATTGTTGAAATCATCAAAATCTCTTTGAGAGAGAAAAGTTAGTTATATTTTGACCATAGCCGTTCCCTTCGTCGGCATCAACTAGAGTGCGCTGAAATCTAAAACTAGCTTCAAGGCTGTCAGAAAACACATGGGTAAAGGAAAGTGCCAAAACACTTCCCTGACCCTGATAACGGTAGTTGTAGTAGGTGCTTCCACAGACATCATCCTGACTAGCTGCACTGGCATAGGCAGACAAACCTGAGCTAGGTAAAGCCATTGAGCTAAATTCACCTTTGATATAAGTGGTATCCAATGCCAGATAGCTATTTGGAGTCATCGCCCACTCGCCACCTAGATGCAGTTGGGTGTTCTGAATCGAAGTTGGGTTATCGCTTCCCCATACCCATCCAGGCTCGCCCGATTCAATTGGGATCCGATCTTCAGCTTCAAACCGGTAGTACAAAACATTGGCATTGATGGCGATCCGATCCGAAATATTCTTTGAATATTGAATTTTGGGCGCAATGCTCCACCCGCTCCGAATTTCGGATGCCGAGTTGCGGTACTGCATTCCTAAGGACGCAGATATGCGAGGCTTGTCGAAACCTAAACCTAGCTTTCTTACATAGCCAATTTGAGTCGACAGCTCGGTTCTATCTAAATTTGAGTAGACATCGTATTTGGTGAGTGCGAGATCTGATGCATAGAAGAATCCACTTCCCGGCTCTCGCTCGTAATAGCCCTGTGCAGAGAGTCGAGCCTGAACCCCGTAATCGTTCATGTGGTCAGTGCGTGCAAGGCCGATATTGGTGTTGTTGAAAGTCGAAATTTCCAGGCTGTGGGGCTTATGCTGAGCGAGCGTAGGAACTGCACCTAAGATCATTAAAATGATCAAGGTGATTCGAGCGTCCTTTTTCAGCTGTCGCAGATTCATTGAAGAAAAGCCAAGAAATTTAATTAGTGTTTGTGACAATCTTACCGGAAATAACGAGTGATTAGCCTCAATACTTCATGCTGTTAATTGGGCCGTATTGAAAAGAATTCTTGGGAGAGTTTCGCGACTGAGTTCAGTATTCACTACAATGACCCTTCGGGGGAATTTATTACAGGTATAGCTATGTCAGATAATAAGAAACTCATTTGGGATATCCCAACTCGCCTTTTTCACTGGGGAATAGTGATCACCCTAGGTTATTCGTGGTATTCCATTTCGATAGAGGGGAATCTTGACCATCACTTCTTGTCGGGCTACATCGCAACCGGCTTGATTATTTTTCGTGTGATTTGGGGCTTTGTCGGCTCCCGTTACGCGAGGTTTGGCAGCTTTATCTACAAGCCTTCAGAGTTAGGCGCTTACCTTAAATCCTTCTTTAGCAGAGAGGGTGGCAAGTACGCGGGGCACAATCCCTTGGGGGCTATTTCGGTGTTTGCGCTGTTGCTGGTCATCCTCTTTCAGGCTGTCACTGGAATGTTCGCAGACGATGAATACTATTACTTTGCTCCACTCAACCAGTTTGTTTCTAGTGGCACCGCCGGTCAGCTAACGGAGCTTCATAAAGCCAACGTTAATGTAATTATAGGTCTGGCGGTTCTTCATATCGTTGCGATACTTTTCTATTGGTTGTACAAGAAAGAAAAGTTGATAATTGCCATGATTACTGGAAAAAAATCTGACGAGCAGGGTAGATATGAAGCCATTCCAAACTCTCGTCTACCCATCGCCATCGCCATCGGGATTGGTGTTGTCATTGCGGGAATACTTTATTACGTAGTGAATCACCTTTAGATATTGGAGAGAACTTTAGGCATTAAAAAAGGGGCTATTGAAGCCCCTTTTTTAATCGGTCAGCACTCAACTAGTTGGCGCGCTGTTTATAGTCTCTATGGCAACCACCGCAATTAGTGCCGCCGAATTGGCGTGGATCGTAGTCGTCCATATCGCCTGAGTCCGCTAATGCCTGTGCGGCATCTCTTAGAACCATGGCTTTTTCGCCGAAATCTTCAAAGTCTTCCCAAATTGATGGGAGCGCAAGAGAATTTTCAGGGATGTTATCTTGGATCTGGAAACCATCTGTGATCATTTCTGAAAGGTAAGCGATCTCTGCAGCAGCTTCCTGAAATGCGGCTTGGTCTCCTGCGGCTTTGGCAGCAGGGAGCCTGGAAGCTTTATAGGAGATTACGCGAAAAAGGCTGTCTCTGTAGACATACTCTTGCTCTTCCGGAGAAACTTGTCCCTGTGCATGCACTAAGCCTAGTGTCATTGTTAATGCAATGGCACCGGTGAGCACTAATTTAAAAATATTCTTCATGTCGGATTCCTTTAGTCTGAATGTCAGGATTCAAGAAAAAACTTTCGCCCCGTTCTCGCACTCAAAGTGCGACAGCTGAAAAAGATACGCTGATCAGCTGCTGGTTGAAAGCAGTTAATCAATATTTACATTTAACTGACTGGTTTGAGCGGCTGAAGGAAGCGGTGAATAGTTATGCCCGCGACCATGCTGAGCACGAAGAGAATGGTATTGGGTTCCAGATAAATTAATGCTGTTAATGCGGGGCCAGGGCAATAGCCAAATAAGCCCCATCCTATTCCGAATATAGCGGAGCCAGAGAGGAGTTTCCTGTCGATAACCTGGTTGTTTGGCAGATCAATGGGACATTCGATAAAACTGAATTTTCGATTACGCATAAGCCTAAATGAAAAGATGCTGACCGCCAGAGCCCCTGCCATTACAAAAGCTAGGTCGTAGTCCCAATCGCCAAATATATCCAGAAACCCAAGTACTTTATGTGTATCGGTCATACCGGAATAGGCTAGGCCGAAACCAAATAGCACTCCCGCGAGCAAAGCTGAAAGGTGGTGTTTCAAATAACAGCTCCAATCATTTTGATAAGGGCGACTGTCGTCATGCCAGAGGCAATGAAGCAAAGTGTTGCTGCAATCGAACGTTTCGAAAGCCGCGCGATGCCGCAAATGCCATGGCCGCTAGTGCAACCTGAACCCAACCGAACTCCGTAGCCCACAATTAGGCCTCCTGCAATGGCTAACCAGGGGCTATTAATTGCGAGTTCTGGAGAGGGCTTGCCGGTAAATAGATGGCAGAGGAAGCCCCCGAACAAGAGACCCCCGAGAAATAGAATCCGCCATAATCTGTCGCCGCTGTTGAATAGGGCTCCATTTAGAATGCCGCTAATTCCGGCGATTCGGCCGGAGAGTAAAATCAAGATGCTCGCCGAAACACCAATAATTAACCCACCGATTAAAGCTTGTATCAAGGACTCATCAAGCATTCGAAGCGCTCAAAAGTTCTTTCGCGTTCTCTCTCGATTTCTCAGAAATTTTCGCTCCGCCGAGCATCCGGGCAACCTCATCTATTCGCTGAGCCTGATCGAGTGTTTCGATGAGGCTTTGAGCAGAATCTTCGGAAGTCTGTTTACTTACACGAAGTTGCTGGTCGGCTTTGCTGGCAACCTGCGCCAGATGGGTGATACAGATGACCTGTGCCCGGGTTCCTAATTCGAGCAGAAGATTGCCGACAGTGTCCGCCGTAGCTCCACCTATGCCCACGTCCACTTCATCAAATATTAGAGAAGGAGTTTGTCCTCCTTGCGCGGTGACTACCTGAATCGCAAGGCTAATTCTTGAGAGCTCACCGCCAGAGGCGATCTTCGAAATTGAGCCATAACTTTGTCCGGGGTTAGTGCGCACCAGAAGTTCAATTCGATCTGAGCCCCAAGCGGATTTCATTTCATCTACATCGAACTCTAAGTTGAAGAGAATTTCAGCGCCCTTCATCGAAAGGGAGTCAAAATGGGAATTGACTTCAGAAACCAATTTTTTGGCGGCTTTTTGGCGGCTTTTACTCAGTTTTTCCGCGATGTTCTTGTAGTCATCCAGGCTACTTTGCTCAGCCTTTCGGGCTTCTTCAAGTGCAGTTTCTGGATCAGATAGAGCAGTAAGTTCTTGCTGCAGCGAGTCGGTATATTCCGCCAGTTCTTCTGGTGATTTGCCGTATTTACGCGACATGTGAAATATCTGACTCACTCTATCCTCAACCATAGCCAAGCGTTCTGGATCCAGTTCAGTACTCGATGTTTCTCTACGGATGGAAGCAGTGGCCTCCTCAATCTGAATGCTGGCTGACTTTAAGAGTTCCCTCGCCTCAAGTGTGGCATCAGTTTGAAGGGGCAGTTGGTCTGCGAGATTAAGGCTCTGTTGAAGCAGGTCTTGTAAGTTTGTCTTGTCTTGCTCTTCTAGGAGTTCGAGCAGCGCTCCAAGTGTCTTTAAAATAGATTCGGCATTTGCCAGCTGCTTTTGTTCCTGTTCCAGCTTGGTGTACTCGTTTTCTTGGATATGGAGTTTGCTAAGCTCTTCCACCTGAAAGCTGAGGAGTTCCAGTCGTTCGCGGCTTTCCGAAGACTGTGATTCAAGTTTTTCTACCAGTACGGACGCTTGTTTCCAGTTTGCAAAACTTTCCTGAACACTCTCCAGCAGATCTGGATGATCGGCGTATTGGTCAAGCAATTGTCTATGATGAATCGGTCTCGTTAATGCCTGATGCTCGTGCTGGCTATGAATGCTGATCAACATTTCTGCCAAGTCTCTCAATTGATTCAGAGTGACCAAGTGACCATTGATCCAGGCAGAGGACTTACCGCTTGCGCTAATTGACCTGCGCAAAAGGCATTCTCCGTCGGCATCCAGCTCATGATCTGCCAGCCAAGCGTTTGCCTCAGCGCTGCCTTCGATATCGAATTGGGCAAAGACTTCAGCTCTATCAGCGCCTTTGCGTATTCGACTGTAGTCAGCCCTGTCTCCCAGAGTCAGAGAAAGCGCGTCCAGAAGAATTGATTTGCCTGCGCCGGTTTCGCCAGTAATAGCTGTCATGCCGGGCTCTAGGCTTAGCTCGAGATGGTCGACTAAAGTGAAATTTCTGACGTTGAGGTTAACTAACATGAGCTGATTACGATTGGATTAGCGAATTGATTGTAATGACTCTGATCAGCTTGAAAAAGATAAAGCTGAAATTCTCTGAAAAATTGCCTTGAAGCTGTGGCGTGCATCCCCATATAAGTCGGCAGAAAAACCATACAGGCAGGAGACTAACCTTGTCCGCAAATGACGAGCCTCAGACTAAAGAGACTGAGCAAAAAGAATCCGGAGTCTCTTCGGAGAAAGAAACCCCTAACCAGAGCACAGAAGAATCTGTCAGCGCAGCCTCAGAGCCTGAGGAACTGATACCGGAGCAAACGACTGAGCAGCAAATGGAAGAATTACAGGAAAAGCTCAGGCAGGCAGAAGAAGATGTTCTTAGAGTGAAAGCGCAGGAGCAGAATAGTTTGCGACGTGCCGCTCTCGATGTAGAGAAAGCTCGCAAATTTGCTCTGGAAAGCTTTGTTAAGGAGTTGCTGCCAGTAGTGGACAATCTCGAGCGAGCCTTGGCTAGCGCAGATTCAGACCAGGAAAATACTGAGGCTGTTGTTGAGGGAGTTGAACTGACACTGAAATCTCTGCTTTCAGCGCTTGAGAAAAATAATGTGCAACCACTGGATCCAGCCGGTGAGCCTTTCAACCCAGAACAGCATCAGGCAATGGCCAGTGTTGAAAACGCAGAGGTAGAGGCCAATACGGTAGTAGAGGTTTTTCAAAAGGGCTATGAATTGAATGGGCGATTGATTCGACCAGCCATGGTAGTTGTAAGTAAAACCGGTTGAGCCATTGCAGAAAGCTTAATCGAACAACTTGAAATCGGCGATCTCAGCCAAATATATAAAACAATTCGGCAAGCAATGCCTTGCCAAGACTAAATATAGGTTTGGAGTAAACAATGGGTAAAATTATAGGTATTGACCTCGGAACAACTAATTCTTGTGTCGCATTTCGCGATGGTGAGAAAGTTCGAGTCATTGAAAATTCCGAGGGCGATCGAACCACGCCCTCCATCGTCGCATTTACCGATGATAGCGAAATCTTAGTCGGGCAGGCAGCCAAGCGGCAGGCCGTTACTAATCCCGCAAACACCTTACATGCCGTAAAACGTCTGATCGGTCGCCGATTTGACGATTCCATCGTGCAAAAAGACATCGGCATGGTTCCCTACAAGATCGTTAAGGCGGAAAACGGGGATGCTTGGGTTGAAGCGAAGGGTGAGAAAAAGGCGCCACCGCAAATTTCAGCTGAAGTGCTGAAGAAAATGAAGAAAACCGCTGAAGATTACCTCGGAGAAGATATTACCGAGGCAGTTATTACCGTGCCGGCTTACTTCAATGATTCTCAGCGTCAGGCAACTAAAGACGCAGGCAAGATTGCTGGTCTGGATGTTAAGCGAATCATCAACGAGCCAACCGCTGCTGCCTTAGCCTATGGCTTGGACAAGAAAGAGGGTACTGACAGCACAATCGTTGTTTACGACCTCGGTGGTGGCACATTCGATGTATCAGTAATTGAGATTGCTGATGTCGACGGTGAAAAACAATTTGAAGTGTTAGCGACAAACGGCGACACCTTCCTCGGCGGTGAAGATTTCGATCTTCGCGTGATCGAATACCTCGCTGATTCTTTCAAGAAAGATAGTGGTATGGATCTCACAGGCGATCCGCTTGCGATGCAGCGACTGAAAGAAGCTGCAGAGAAAGCCAAGATTGAGCTTTCTTCTAGTCAGCAAACTGAGATTAACCTGCCTTATATCACAGCAGATTCCTCCGGACCGAAGCACTTGGTTGTGAAATTGACTCGCGCCAAGCTCGAATCTCTGGTTGAAGACCTTGTTGCTCGTTCACTTGAGCCCTGTAAAACAGCGCTAGCAGATGCGGGTATGTCCGCGTCTGAAATTGATGAGGTTATTCTGGTCGGTGGTCAGATTCGCATGCCGCTGGTGCAGGAAAAAGTAACGGATTTCTTCGGCAAAGAACCGCGCAAGGATGTTAATCCTGATGAGGCTGTAGCTATGGGTGCTGCGCTTCAGGGTGCGGTCTTGGCTGGTGATGTTACAGACGTTTTGCTTCTCGACGTGACCCCTTTAAGCCTCGGCATCGAGACTATGGGTGGTATCGCTACAGCGCTCATTGAGAAAAATACGACTATCCCAACCAAAAAGTCGCAGACTTTCTCTACAGCAGAAGACAATCAAACCGCTGTGACCATTCACGTGGTTCAGGGTGAGCGAAAGCAGGCTGCCGCGAATAAATCTTTGGGTCGATTTGACCTGGCTGATATTCCACCCGCACCACGTGGTATGCCCCAGATTGAAGTGACCTTTGATATTGATGCCAACGGTATTCTCAATGTATCGGCTAAAGATCAGGCTACCGGTAAAGAGCAATCCATTGTGATCAAGGCTTCAAGTGGCCTTTCAGATGATGAAATTGATGCCATGGTGAGCGAAGCTGAAAGTCATGCGGATGAAGACGCTAAGTTTGAAGAGCTGGTTCAAGCCCGTAACGGCGCTGAAGGTTTGGCTCATGCGACTCGCAAAACTCTGGTAGAAGCAGAGGATAAGGTTGAGGAGCAAGAAAAAGCTGATATTGAAGCTGCCATTGATGAAGTTGAAGAAGCTTGCAAGGGTAACGACAAGGAAGCGATTGATGCAGCGGTTGAAAAACTTACCACGGTGTCAAGCTCACTGGCTCAGAAGCTGTATGCGGATCAACAGGCAGGAACAGGGGCTCCAGGGCCAGAAGATGGTCCAGTTGATGCCGACGATGATGTTGTTGACGCCGAATTTGAAGACGTCAGCGAAGAAGTTAGCGAAGACGACAGCAAATAGCATCGAGCTTTAAAAGCTAGAAAATGCGCGGAGCTCTAATGCTCCGCGCTCTTCGTTCTAGCTCTTCGTTATAAAAAAGTGAGGAAGTAGATTGGCAGCAAAAACAGATTACTATGAAACGCTCGGTGTTGACCGAGGAGCGGATGCCGCTGCCATAAAAAAGGCCTATAGGCGAATCGCCATGAAATATCATCCGGATCGAAATCCGGACGATCCCAAGGCTGAAGATAAATTTAAGGAAGCATCAGAAGCCTACGAAATTCTCTCCGATCAGGAAAAGAGAGAAGCCTATGATCGATTTGGGCACGCTGGAGTCGATCCACAAGGCATGGGCGGTGGACAAGGCTTTTCTGGTGGCTTCTCAGATATATTCGGAGATGTTTTTGGTGATGTCTTTGGCGGAGGCGGATCTCGCAGAGCATCACGCGGTTCGGATCTTCAATATACCCTTGAATTAAGCCTCGAACAGGCGGTTAAGGGCACGACTGCAAAAATCACTATTCCAACTAATGTTGGCTGTGATACCTGTGATGGAAGTGGCGCTAAACCCGGCACGAGTGCTAGTACTTGCGCCACTTGTAATGGACAGGGTCAGGTGCGTATGCAGCAGGGTTTTTTCTCTGTTCAACAAGCTTGCCCCAGTTGTCGAGGTAACGGCAAAACCATCGATGAACCTTGTAGTAAGTGTCGTGGTCAGGGGGTTGTTCGAGAACGCAAGACCTTGTCGGTGAAAGTACCAGCGGGTGTGGACACTGGTGATCGCGTTCGCCTATCCGGTGAGGGCGAAGCTGGACCTGGCGGAATACCACCGGGCGACCTGTACGTGCAAATGTCGGTCAAGAGCCATCCGCTATTTGAACGACGCGATGCCGATTTGTATTGCGAAATCCCCATTTCCTTTGTCGACGCAGCTTTAGGTGCAGAGATCGAGGTTCCTACTCTCACGGGTAAGGTGAAGCTAAAGATTCCCTCAGAAACTCAGACAGGCAAGCTGTTCAGGTTGAGAGGGAAGGGAATTCAACCAGTTAGAACTTCCCGCACCGGTGATTTAATTTGTCGTGTGATTGTAGAGACCCCCGTCAAGCTCAATGGCGAACAGAAAGAGCTAATGGAAAAGCTGAGGGAGTCTTTAGGAGAGTCAAAACACGCTCCACAGAGCCACCGGTGGTTTAGTGGGGTGAAGAAGTTTTTTGACGACCTCTCTGGCTAAGGGCAGACTAGCCCCCTCTAACTAAGTTAGACATTTATTCATCCACTCTAGGTTGGAGTTATCCATGTTGAGAATTGCCATCGCGGGAGCGGCCGGAAGAATGGGCCGCACGTTGACCGAGACTGTTCAGCAAAATGAAGGCTGCCTTTTGGTTGCAGCCACCGATCGTGCCGGTAGTTCAGTGATTGGCGCTGATGCTGGTGAGCTGGCCGGACTAGGTCCACTTGGCATTGAGGTTAAAGCATCTTTACCCGCCGAAGCGGATCAGTTTGATCTCCTTATCGATTTCACTACACCCGAAAATACTCTTAGCAATCTAGCCCACTGTGCCGAGCTGGGTGTGCCCATGGTTGTCGGAACAACTGGATTAAGCGCAGAGCAAACTGACCAATTGAAAAGCTATGCTGAAACAATTCCGCTGTGCTTTGCAGCAAATTACAGCACCGGAGTTACTCTTTGCCTGCAGTTGGCTCAGCAAGCAGCAAAGGTATTGGCAGAAGACTCTGATATCGAAATTACTGAGGCACATCACCGCCATAAAGTGGATGCGCCGTCTGGAACAGCGCTGGCTTTGGGTAATGCGATTGCCGAATCCTTAGGCCAAAGTTCTGAAGAAAGCTTTGTGCTGTCGCGCGAAGGCATTACCGGCGCTCGTGAAAAGGGAAAAATCGGCTTTTCTGTAATTCGAGGCGGCGACATCGTAGGTGATCACAGCGTCATTTTTGCAGCGGACGGAGAGCGAGTAGAAATCACGCACAAAGCCTCCAGTCGAATGTCATTCGCACGAGGTGCGGTTCGCGCTGCACAATGGCTATCAGACCAACCCGTTGGCCTCTATGACATGAGGGATGTGCTGGGGTTGAGCTAGTCCTTCTAGCAGAGACTAGCCGAGCTCTCATTTAGGATTTCACAGTCGCCCTCGCTTACCAACGGCCTCTGATCAAATAGTTGCGGCGATCTTAAACTGACTTTGATGGGATGATGATCAGAGGGCCAGACACCCTCATATCTCTTGTTTAGCCGAATAGTTTCTCCTTCCTGATGAAACCCGGAAAACAATACGTGGTCTATGGCGGGAAAGAGGTTTAGCCCTCTTTTAAAGTGGAAAGTAGGGCCATCCCGATCCGCCAGAGTTAGGCCGGCGTCTTCAAGAATATCAATGGTTTTAAACCAACTAACCGCGTTGAAGTCACCTAAAACTATGACGGGCTCTGACGACTCCATCCATGGCCCGATTCTTTCGGAAACTAGTTCTGCTGCACCGTGGCGGTTGATCTTACTACTGTGGTCAAAATGTACGTTAACAACTCGAATACTCTTTCCTGTAGAGATGTTTAGTAACTGAACCCAGCTGGCAAACTGAGGAAAACTTTGATCCCAAGGGCGCGAGTAGATTTGGTCTGGTGTGTCGGAAAAATAGAAAAACCCCTGCTGCAGGAGCGCAAATTGTTCCCGTCGATAGAAGATAGGTTGAGTGTCGGGATAAATGGCTGGATCTCCAACAGCTCCGGCAGAGTATTGAGCAGCATTCTCTCTTAGCCACTGCAGTTGGATATTCTCTCCCTGCTCACCCCGGCCTCTCCAGGTTTCTACCTCCTGAAACCCAATAATGTCAGCATCTAACTCATTGAGTGCAGCCAGTACCGCATTTTTTCTGCCGTCCCAAGGTAATACTGGGCGACGTTCGGAGATGTAGTGAAGGTTAAAAGAACCAACGGAAAGATCCATTGAAGTCTCTGCTTGGCCAAGGCTGCAAACCGAGTATAGGCAAAGCATTAATCCAACGAGAGGTTTCATGATTGGCTCACATCTTTGCTGGGTTCGTCAGTTAATTAGGAAAAGGTAGACCAAGGGCAACCATATTAGTGCCAGCAGCGTCCCGAATCCAAGTACGCTTGCGGTAAATTTGGGCGCAATGTTGTGTGAAGCAAGTAAAACTGCGCCGGTAACCATGGGTGGAGTCGCACTCTGAAAAACACTGGCTTGGAAAACGGAGGGAGAGATGGAAAGAAAATACCCCAGAAAGCCTATCATTGTGGGAAGCAGCAGCATCTTGATTCCTATGCCCGCCGCTAGTGGAGTGATATGACGCTGATCCACTTTGAAGCTAAATTGCATACCAATGCTCAGCATCGTCAGTGGAATTAGTGTCAGAGCCATGAGTTCTAAAACCGGTTCAACCGGTGCGAGTGCGTCTTCGCTGAGAAATAAGGCGATTATTAGCGCGATAAAGGGTGGAAAGAGTAGTACGTTTTTAAGAATCGTTTTTATACTGAGCCCACCAGCTCCGCTGTAGACGGCCACTACTACGGCTGCGTAGGTTGTCACAGCGATAAAGGTGCCCAGCTGGTCATACAAGGCAGCGATGGCAAGATGCTCCAGTCCAAACAGAGACTTAACCATGGGTACTCCGAGAAATCCCGTATTTCCCAGTGCACAAAGAACCAGTAATGCACCTTCTATTTCTCGGGGCCAGCGCATCAGTCTGGAAAGGCAAAGAACGCTGAGGGCTGCGAAGAGCACGCAAAGCCAGGGAGATAGGATGGCAAAATACAGTCCGCTCTCAATATTGAGTTTGGGTACTGAAAGGATAATTACCGCGGGGAAAATTAGCCGAATGGCCGCCAGATTTATCTGGTGAGGTATGCGCCTCAAATTTAAGCCAGTCTTTTTGATGGAATAACCCAGGAAAAAGAAAACCAGGATGGGGGCGAGATTGATTAGCGTGTTGGGCATTGCTTTATGTTGAGTCTCAAGAAATAGAAAACCCCGCTGTGCGGGGTTTAAGGCTGAAATTATCTAGCCGCGTCAGACCTCTATATTATCAAGCTTCTCACTTTTCTGAATAAACTTTGACTGGCGAGCATAGCTATGCAGCAAAGGTTCCGTTTATCTCTTTGGTTAGGATTGACCAGCAATGATGAGCTCTTTCGCTATATCCTGAATGAGGCGCCTCATCCATTTATGGCCAGAGTTATGTTGGAGTAAAGGGCTCCAAGCGATTTTGAGTTCCATTTCGGCGATTGAAAAGGGTGGTGGAAAAATTCGGAATGCTTTTTCTGTATACAGATTTTTTATAGCCATAGAGGGGACAGTGGCGATTAGATCTTCCTCTAGCGCAAGGTGAATGGCCGCATGATAGTGTCTGGTAAAGACGCGTATATTCCTTTTGTATCCGTGCTTTGCCAATTCCTGATCTACCCAACCAAGTTTAGCGACATCCAGAGGGTTTACGCCGACGCCGACGCCCATGCCTGTTTTTGATACCCAGACATGTTTGCCGGAAAGATAGTTGTCCAATGTGAAGTTGTCTGCGATGGGATTTGATGCCAGAAGCACACAGCTGAAGTCATCCTTCCAGACGGTGCCTTGATGAAAAGACATAGGCATATCGTCGAACCGGTTAATCACCATATCCACCTTGCCCAGCTCAACATCTCTAAAGGTGACGTCACTGGGTGTCAGAATGTCGAGAATAACTCCAGGTGCATTGTTGCGTAGGTGAGACAAAAGTCTAGGCATTAGCGTCAGTTCAGCGTAATCGCTGGCCATAATCCGAAATACTCGCTCGCTGGTTTTGGCGTAGAAGTCTGTGCTCGGCTCTACCGCTTTCTCGATATTGGTCAATATTTCCCGTAGTTGAGGTTCCAGTTCCAGAGCGCGCTCGGTGGGAACCATTCCCTCGCTGGTACGAATAAGTAGGGGGTCGCTGAAAAGATCTCGCAGTCGCTTCAACCCGCTACTGAGAGCAGGTTGACTCATGCTTAGTTTCTGGGCGGCCCGGGTAACATTCCTCTCCCTCAAAAGCGCATCGAGGTAGACCAACAGATTTAGATCAACTTGGGACAGGTTCATGAGTGGCCTTTCTATGAAGATATTACTTATTTGTACAGTAAATAATACTCGAGATAAATATCTACCCTGTCTATTTTGTTTTCATTCTGGTTAGGTTTGAGCCCGCTTGGTCAATTTGTCGAGGCCAGAGCGAATAACTGAGTTGTTCAGTGCACAAAAATCTATTGTGCGGTTGCTCAATCATCGGTAGTCATTTACCATTTGCGCTCTTGTATTACTGCCAACCGAGAAGTTTTCATGTCCTCAAAATCTGACGCGTCTGACTCAGCTGCTCAATCCAGTTCTGATGCTCCCGAGGCTGCTGAATGGGCTCAGAATCTCAATCAAGCTAGTCAGCAGATGTTTCGAACTGTTATGGAAAAGCACACAGAAATGCTCTCTTCAAGTTCAATGGATCCCTTCAATATAGGCAGTGCCTATTACGATGCCATGATGAGCCTTTGGCGCAATCCAGCGGCGGCTATCGATGCTCAGAAGCAGTACTTTGCTGATTCTCTAAAACTTTGGCAGTACACAACATCGCGCCTGATGGGTGCACCGGACGGAGATGAGTCTCAAGACCCTGTTATCGAGCCGCAAAAAGGCGATAACCGGTGGCGTGATGAGGACTGGAGCCAAAATATAGTATTTGACTATATTAAGCAGTCTTACCTGCTTTCCGCTCGATGTATTGAAGACACCATTGAGGGTGTAGAAGATTTGCCGGACAACGACCAAAAGCGTCTGAGCTTCTTCACCAAACAGTTTATCGACGCAATGGCGCCGACAAATTATCCCACGACAAATCCTGAAGTGGTTCGGGCGACTCTTGAAAATAGAGGAGAGAATCTTGTTTCGGGTTTGCAAAATTTTGTCCGGGATATGGAAGAGGGAGATGGTCAACTACGTATCGCGATGACCGATCCCGACGCTTTCAAACTAGGCGAAAATGTAGCGACAACACCGGGCAAGGTGGTCTTTCAAAACCAAATGTTCCAGTTGTTGCAATATTCCCCCTCGACTGATGAAGTATTAAAGCGACCACTTTTAATAGTGCCGCCCTGGATCAACAAATTTTACATTCTCGATCTTCAAGAAAAAAATTCGATGATCAAGTGGTTGGTTGATCAAGGCCATACGGTTTTTGTGGTTTCCTGGTTTAATCCTACTGAAGAAACTGAGCAGGATATTGAGTTCGAAAATTATATGCTCGATGGAATCTACGCCGCGATGGATGCGGTGGAAAAGGCTACGGGTGAATCAGATCTAAATATTGTCGGCTACTGCATTGGCGGTACTCTTTTGGCATCTACGCTCGCGCATATGGCCGAGAAAGAGGATGATCGTGTAAAAAGCGCGACCTTTTTCACAGCACTTATCGACTTTTCAGATGCCGGTGACCTGAGTGTGTTTATTGATGACGCCCAGATCTCCCAACTCGAAGAGAGTATGGGGGAATCCGGCTATTTGAATGGCAAGAGTATGTCCTCAGCATTCAATATGCTCCGCTCAAATGACCTGATCTGGTCCTTCTATATAAATAACTATCTGCTGGGCAAGGATCCAACGGTTTTTGACCTACTTTATTGGAATTCTGATTCCACCAATATGCCGGCGAAAATGCACAGTTTTTACCTGCGCAATATGTATCTTGAAAACAATCTCTGTGTCCCAGGCGGAGTAACGCTGGATGACGTGGCCATTGATGTCAGCAAGATCGAAGTTCCTTCTTACTTTATTTCAGCTAAGGAAGATCATATTGCGCCTTGGAAATCCACCTATGACGGGGCCAAGCTGCTAGGAGGTAAGGTCCGATTTGTTTTGGGTGGTTCCGGACATATCGCCGGCATCGTTAATCCTCCGGTTAAAAACAAATATGGCTATTGGGTTGGCCCACAGAAGTTGCCGGAAAATGCAGAAGATTGGTTTGAAAAAACTAAACAGCATGAAGGCTCCTGGTGGGGCGATTGGCACAACTGGCTGACCAAACAGGACTCTGAAAAAGTTTCTGCGCGACAGCCGGGTGATGGCAAGTTGAAAGCGATAGAAGATGCTCCAGGTACCTATGTGACCAAAAGAATATAGCGAGCAGAATTTTCAGATTAGCCCCTGAGGCGAGAAAAATATGAGTGATATCAGAATTATCAAGAAGTATCAGAATCGGTGTCTTTACGATACTAGTCTGAGCAAGTACATCAGTTTGACCGATCTAAAAGAGTTGGTATTCAAGCAAGAGCCTTTTGAAGTTCGTGAAGTAAAGACAGATAAGGATATTACTCGGCAAGTGTTGCTTCAGATTATTTCGGAAGAAGAGAACGAAGGCGATCCACTTTTTACAACTGATGTTCTGATGAAATTTATACGCATGTACAGCGATTCTACTCAGGGCGCTTTTAGCAGTTATATGGAACACAGCTTGGGTTACTTCGACGCTCAATCGCGACAGTTTATGGATACGCTAAAAGACTCCAATGATCTCAATCCACTAAACATCTGGACAGATATTGCCAAAAAGAACATGGACTACTGGCAGGACGCTCAAAAAAATATGATGAAAGCTGCAGGCGTGCAAGCCAGTTCCTCTAGTAAAGCCAAAAAGTAATAGCTTTCTAATTCTAATCACACAATCAACTTAAATACGGACTATCTGATGTCAAAAAAAATTGCCTTGGTTACTGGTGGTATCGGCGGAATCGGTACCGAGATTTGTAAATCGCTTTATCAGCAGGGGCGGACCGTTGTGGCTGGTCATTTGCCTCAAGAGCAGGAGCTTGCAGAGAAGTGGCAAGCCGAGCATAAAGAGCAGGGATTTGAGTTCGAATTAGCTGCAGGCAATATTTCAGATTTCGACGCCACTGGCGAAATGCTTTCAGAAATCGCAAATCGCGTGGGGCCACTTTCTATCGTGGTTAACTGTGCTGGCATAACCCGCGACGCGTTTTTGAAGAAGATGCCCAAAGAAGATTGGGAAGCCGTTATTAATACCAATTTGAATAGCCTGTTTAACGTCTGTCGACAGATTGTAGAACCTATGGGTGATTCTGGTTGGGGACGCATCGTAAACATTTCATCGGTGAACGGCCAAAAAGGTCAGTTCGGTCAAACCAACTACTCTGCAGCAAAAGCTGGCGTGCATGGTTTCTCTATGGCTCTTGCCCAAGAGATGGCGCGCAAAGGTGTGACTGTGAATTCGCTCTCACCAGGATATGTTGAAACAAGAATGACGGCCGCGGTGCCAGAGGAAATACGCGAACAGATTATCGCTCAGGTTCCCGTCGGACGTATGGCGCAGCCGGCAGAAATAGGCAGCGCGGTGGCATTCCTTTGCGCTGATGAATCCTCCTATATTACCGGCATTAATCTGCCCGTTAACGGTGGCCTCTACATGAGCTAATGCTTTGTAAGCCTTTGATTTAAAAGTGCCTAGCTAATGCTGGGCATTTTTTCGAGTAATTATTTGTGCTCTGCACAAAAAAATCGTTGACAGGGCCTTGAAGAGCGAATTAATATACCCATATAGTGCAGTGCACAAAGAGTTAAAGCCTAGCTAATTCCTTGTGTAGGGCTAAATAGTATTTGAATACATCGGTCTCATAGAGATCGCAAAATTGGAGAAATATCATGCAAACAGAAATTTTTAATTCAGTAAGTGGTTACGGTAAAGACGCCATTTCTGCGGCCAAAGAGCTAGTAGAAATTAACAGCCGTCTTATGAGCAAAGTTCTTGAAAGCCAAATCAGCTTGGCTAACCTTTATGTTGAAGGTTCTGAGAAGCAGCTCGAAGTTGCTAAAGGTTCTACCGACCCTAAAGAATTCATCGCTGGGCAAACTGCTTTGGTTGAAGAGTTCACTGGTAAACTGACTGAAGCTGCTCAAGCTAACGCTGCGGTTGCTCAAGGAGTATCTGAAGAACTGAAGACATGGTTCGAAAAAGGCGTTGAGAAAGGCGTAAAGACTGCTGACGAAGCTGTTCAAGAAGCAGTTAAAGTAGCAACTGCAGCTTAATACGCGCTAAAGAAATTTACGGTTTTAGCCGTATGAAAAAAAAGCCCGGGTTATCCGGGCTTTTTTTGTGTCTGAGAGTTAATTCCGATAGACAGCCGGAGACGCACTTCTCTATAATATCCGTCTAGCAGTAGCGCACTAGTTTTTCCTAAATAATATGGAAAAAGCGTGAAGCTAGCTTGGCAGATTCATCGGTACGCGAGGCGAGGCGCAAAGTTTCTCCTCGCTTTTTTACGGCCTAAATTCCGCCTCTAGACTCCAACTAGACGCTCTATTGCACCCTAATTTTAGCTACCTATGGTGAGAGAGTGATCGAACAAAAATCCCAACCCGCAATTCTGGCTCTCGCTGACGGAACCATCTTTAAAGGAATAAGTATTGGTGCAAATGGCTCGAGAGTTGGTGAAGTCGTTTTCAATACTTCGATGACCGGGTATCAGGAAATTCTTACCGACCCATCTTATAGCCGCCAGATTATTACCTTTACCTATCCCCACATCGGTAACGTCGGAATCAATACAGAAGACAGCGAATCACAACAGGTCCACGCCTCGGGCATGGTGATTCGAGACCTGTCGATGGTGCCGAGCAACTTCAGAAATGAAATTCCTTTAGAAGAATATCTGCTGCAACAGGATGTAGTGGCTATTGCTGAGATAGATACTAGGCAATTGACAAGACTCTTGCGCGACAAGGGTGCTCAAAATGCCTGCCTTATGGCTGGTGATATTGATGAAGCCGCTGCGGTCAAACTGGCTCAGGAATTCTCTGGTCTGCAGGGAATGGATCTAGCTTCCGTTGTTACTACTGAAAGTCCTCATTCCTGGAGCGAAGGGAGTTGGATCTTAGGTGAGGGCCATACAACAGCTCCCCAGTCTAAATACAAAGTTGTCGCTTTGGACTTTGGCGTGAAGCAAAACATCCTCAGACTTCTTGCTGACAGAGGATGTGATGTCCAGGTTGTTCCAGCGAGCTCATCTGCTGAAGAAATCATGGCGCTTAAACCTGATGGTGTCTTTCTCTCAAATGGCCCAGGAGATCCAGAGCCCTGTGACTATGCAATAGAAGCGATTGCTGATTTGCTAACGAAATCGGTTCCACTCTTTGGCATTTGTCTAGGCCATCAGCTTTTGGCTTTGGCTGCAGGTGGTTCAACTGAGAAGATGAAATTTGGTCACCACGGGGGCAACCACCCCGTTATCGATCTGGAATCCCGTCGAGTGATGATTACCAGTCAGAATCATGGTTTCGCCGTCAGCGAGGTGGGCATGCCTGAGTCCATAGTTCCAACCCATAGGTCGTTATTTGATGGAACTCTGCAGGGTATAAGAATTGAAGGCAAACCCGCGTTCAGTTTTCAGGGACACCCAGAGGCGAGTCCAGGGCCTCATGATGTTCTCCCTTTATTTGATCAGTTTATTAATTTGATGTCGCAGCCCTCTGCGAATACACCAGGAAATGCAAACTAATGCCAAAAAGATCCGACATTGAATCCATTCTGATAATTGGTGCAGGCCCGATTGTAATTGGTCAGGCCTGTGAGTTTGACTACTCTGGCGCCCAAGCTTGTAAGGCCCTCAAAGAAGAGGGATACCGAGTAATACTGGTGAACTCAAACCCTGCCACCATCATGACAGACCCAGTCATGGCCGACGCCACCTATATAGAGCCGGTTGAATGGAAGATGGTGGAGCGCATTATTGAGAAAGAGCGACCCGATGCGGTACTACCCACCATGGGTGGGCAAACAGCTTTGAATTGCGCATTGGACCTGGCTCGAAATGGGGTTTTGGAAAAGTACGGTGTTGAGCTGATCGGCGCCAAAGAGAAAGCCATCGAAAAAGCCGAGGATCGCCAGCTTTTCGATGACGCAATGCAAAAAATTGGCTTGGAAACTCCTAAGTCTCGAATTGTTCATTCCATGGATGAGGCTCAGGGAGTTCCAGAAGAGCTTGGGTACCCCTTGGTTATCCGACCTTCATTCACCATGGGTGGTACCGGCGGCGGTATCGCCTATAACAAGGAAGAATTTGAAGAGATCTGCCTGCGCGGATTGGATTTGTCTCCTACTTCTGAACTCTTGATTGACGAATCTCTGTTGGGTTGGAAAGAGTATGAGATGGAAGTTGTTCGAGATAGAGCAGACAACTGCATCATTATCTGTGCAATCGAAAACTTTGACCCA
>JABJGI010000109.1 GCA_018662305.1 Porticoccaceae bacterium
CCCCTTGTGCAGGCGGGTTTTCTATTTTGGTCGAGAAAAAACAACCAAAACAAAGTGATTAGTTTACTTCTCCCCAGAGATCATATTCATCGGCGGCGGTAATCTTGGCTTCAACTAGGTCGCCAGGGCTCAGCTCTTTGTTTGTCTGAATATATACAAGGCCATCTATTTCTGGCGCGTCGGCCCAGCTCCTGCCAACAATGCCTTCTTCGCTAATCTCGTCGATCAAAACCTGCTGCGTTGTTCCAACTTTCTTTGGCATTCGTTTTTCACTGATTCGGCGCTGATTGTCCATTAGCAACTGCAGTCTTAACTCGGATATTTCCGGGCTGACATGATCAGGTAAGTCATTTGCCTTGGCGCCTTCTACCGCCTCGTATTTGAATGCCCCTGCACGATCTATTTCAGCTTCGTCCATCCAGTCCAGTAGATATTCAAAGTCTTCTTCAGTCTCGCCGGGAAAGCCAACGATAAAAGTGCTCCTAATGTTTAGATCAGGGCAGATCTCGCGCCATCGTTTAATGCGCTCAAGAACCTTGGCGTCATTTGCTGGCCTTTTCATATCTTTAAGCACCCTTGGGCTAGCATGCTGAAATGGAATATCTAGATAGGGCAATATTTTGCCTTCTGCCATCAAGGGAACAACCTCGTCTACATGAGGATAGGGGTAGACGTAATGGAGTCGCACCCAAATCCCGAGTTCGCCAAGGGCTTCGCAGAGGTCATAGAATTTTGTTTTCAGCGGTCTGCCCTGCCAAAAGCCGGTTCTATATTTGATGTCCAAGCCATAGGCGCTGGTATCTTGAGAAACCACGAGCAATTCTTTTACTCCCGCGTCGACCAGTCGCTGTGCTTCATCCATGACGTCGCCAATAGGTCGGCTCGCAAGATCTCCGCGAAGTGAAGGGATGATGCAAAAGCTGCAGCGATGATTGCACCCTTCAGATATTTTTAGGTAGGCATAGTGCCGAGGCGTGAGCTTAATACCCTGTGGTGGCACCAAATCGATTTTTGGGTCGTGTTGAAAAGAGATGGGAAGATGTGAATGCACTGCGCCAACGACGCTTTCGTACTGCTGCGGACCAGATACCGACAATATCTCAGGAAAGTTTTGTTGGATTAGCTGTTCATCTTTGCCAAGGCAACCGGTTACGATCACCTTGCCATTTTTGTCCATGGCTTCTCTGATCGAGTCTAGGGATTCTTGCTTGGCGCTGTCGATAAACCCACAGGTATTGACTACCACCACGCCGGCTTCGTCGTAATCGGCTGCGACCTGATATCCATCATTGCGTAGTTGCGTAATAATTCTTTCTGAATCCACTAGCGCCTTTGGGCAGCCCAGCGAAACAAAGCCCACTTTAGAGTTGGTGTTTTCAGGGGTATTTGATTCTGAATCGAGAGCGTTTTTCATGGCCGCGATTCTGCCTATACAAATCGCCACTGTCATTGTATTTAGCGAGGCTAAGCATGAGGTATCAAAATTCAGTCAAAAAAAAGCCCGCCTAAAGGGGGGTGGCGGGCTTTATAGTTCACAGATTCTAGGGGGGGAGGAAGAAATCTGATCGCTATTGACTGAGTAAGAAATTTGTCGGTGCGCTGCTAGTGACAACAATCCGAACAAAACTACCTAGAACGAATTCACTCTCAACATGACTTGTTTCTTTGATTAGCCAATGAAGAGAATGGTACGCCGCACCAAGATATTCTTCAAATGGGATATATTCATTTAATAAATGAATCTTAGGAATATTGCTAGGGGCTTGTAGGGAAAGATGGATTTTAGAGTTAAACCCATATAATGCAGGGGTTCTGGCGAATAATAGCTTGGCGATTCTAACCCGAAATCGCCTAGGATACTATTTGGTTAAAGAAGAAAATGCTTCAATTGCGCTCGCTCTGGAAATCTTTAAATCGACGATAAGGCTGGGGTAGTCTTGCGGTTTTTCTTTTGCGAGTTTCAGGGGGTTATGTAACGCGGCATCAGAAAGGTTTTTGAGTTCAGGAACGTAAGTTCGAATGTAACTTCCGGTGGGGTCAAAACGCTGGCTCTGTGAAAAGGGATTAAAGATGCGGAAGTAGGGGGCTGCATCTGTGCCGGTTGAGGCGCTCCACTGCCAGCCACCGTTGTTGAGCGCAAAATCCCCGTCGATAAGGTTCTGCATAAAATGCTTCTCACCAAAATGCCAATCGATAAAGAGATTTTTAGTAAGGAACATCGCTGTGATCATTCTTAGTCGATTGTGCATCCAGCCGGTTTGGATCAGTTGTCTCATCCCGGCATCGACAAAGGGTTGGCCTGTCATTCCTTGTGCCCATGCCTGAAAGTCCGTTCCGCAAGGTCGCCATTGAATATGGTTGGTTTTTTTCTGAAAAGGTTCACCCTTCACCATATCTGGATAAGCACAAACTAGATGATTGTAGAAATCCCGCCAGGCCAGCTGGCGTATCCAAGGTTCGGAGTTCTTTCCAGGTTCGGCAGATAGTAAGCACTGGCGAGCGGAGATCGCGCCAATGCTTAGGTAAGGGCTAAGGCTGGACGTTCCTTCCATCGCCGGATTGTCTCTAAGAGTTGAATAGTCTCCGACATCTTCATTGGTAAAAGCATCTAGTCTATTGCGCGCTGCTTTTTCACCTGCAGGCCAAAGTGAGTTAATAGCGGGGTTGCTCGGTATGGTTAGATTTCGGTATGCCAGATCAAAACATTCTTCAATATCATCGGATTTTGTGGAAGGGGCCGCTTGTTTTTTCGGCAGATGCAGAAGCTCTGGTGGAAAGCTTTGTACTTGTTCAGACCAGTTGCGGTAGAAGGGAGTGAATACTTTGTACATTCCACCACTGCCGTTTTTTACCTGCCCGGGCGGAATAATCAGAGAGTCTTCATAGCAATTGCATTGGATTCCCTCGGACTCAAGAAGCGACCGAGTTTGGTTGTCTCTATCAATCTCATTTAGTAGATATTCCTGATTCCAAAAAATCTTCTTGGTTCCGGTTTCCCTTGCCAGTATTGCCAGAGTGTCTGGAACAGATGAATAGTCCGGACAGAGGCGCACAAGCAAAGGTATTCCAAGGGTGGAGAGCTCCGCTTCAAGTGAATGAAGACTTCTCTTAATAAAGTCGACTTTTAGGTCAGCCATATCATGGCTTTGCCATTGCTCGGGTGTCAGGATGAAAACGGCGATCACTGGCCCATGTTGAGACGCGTTCCACAATGCAGTGTTATCTGACGTGCGGAGGTCGTTACGAAACCACACCAGTGAAGTATCTTTTGTCTTAGATATCGGTTTTGTCATTAATTGATTCTAGGTCTTGTGTTTCGTGATGTGCAGCACAATATTTGGTAATGTGTCGCTGCTTTTATATACCTATCCCTGCACTATTTTAATAACGCGCAACAATTAGCGGAGAAACCATGTCGGACCAAGAACAGCCAAAAATGGATGTCAACAACCTATATCGTGAAGAGACTTTCACCGATCAAACCGTGGGGACCATTCGTACAATGATTCCTGTCACTCCGTCAGGTGATGCAGATACTGCCCGAAAAACCATTTACTTGGGTGCTGCGCAGATGATGACGCCGGCCGGCGCACTCCCCTTGAATTTTGAAATTGATGCGGCTGATCTTTCTGATGCCTGTGAAAAATTTGCTGACAATGCAGCGGCTGCAATGGAAGAGACAATCAAAGAGCTGCAGGAAATGCGTCGTCAGCAGGCATCATCCATCGTTGTTCCAGGACAAGAAGGCCCCGGCGGCGGCATTCAAATCCCTTAGGTTTAGCTACTTAAAGAACTCCATAAATAAAGTTAACCAATAGATGGGTAAAGAGCTTCAGCCAGTTCACACACTCTCCCCGGGAGTTGATCTAAACGCCTATATTCAGAGCGTTTACAGCATTCCTGTACTTACGAGGGAAGAGGAGCAAGAGCTTGCGGATGCCTATTTCCATGAAGAAGATTTGGATGCGGCACGAAAGCTGGTTTTGGCTCATCTGAGATTTGTGGTCCACATTGCCCGCAGCTATCCAGGCTACGGTTTACCTCTCGGAGATTTGATTCAGGAAGGCAATGTGGGTCTGATGAAAGCGGTGAAGCGCTTTGATCCTGATCGAGGCGTGAGGCTTGTGTCTTTTGCCGTGCATTGGATAAAGGCTGAAATCCACGAATATATTCTACGTAATTGGCGCATCGTCAAAATCGCCACTACTAAAGCGCAACGCAAACTCTTCTTTAACTTACGAAGTTCCAAAAAGGGGCTCGGCTGGTTAAGCCCAGAAGAAGCTAAGGCCATAGCAGACGGCCTCGGAGTGGAGGTAAAAAATGTCTATGAGATGGAAGGGCGGCTAGCCAATTATGATCTTGGCTATGACGCTCCAGCGGACGCTGACGACGAGGATTCCTACCAAGCTCCAGTTTATTTTCTCGAGGATCAAAGTCAGGATCCAGCACAGCTGGTAGAAAATCAGGATACCGAGTCCAGCAACACGGATGCGCTTGAGCGCGGTCTGGATCTTCTCGACGAGCGCAGCCGTGACATTGTGCAAAGACGGTGGCTCGATGAGAGCAAGGCAACGCTTCATGAGCTGGCGGATGAATACGGAGTCTCAGCAGAGCGTATCCGTCAGATTGAAGCCGCGGCCATGAAGAAAATTCGCAAGATGATTGAGAGCGAAGAATAGCAGTGCGCAGATTTCTTACACTAAGTGCGATTAACGGCTTTGTCGCTATTGCCTTAGGGGCATTTGCTGCACATGGCCTGAGCGGACGATTAAGCCCCAGAATGTTACAAGTGTTTGAAACTGGGGCCGAATATCAGATGACGCAGGGATTGGCGCTTCTTGGTGTAGCGATTTTGACAAATCAGTGGCCACAATCTCGTGCTTTGAAAATTTCTGGGTGGGCCTTTGTTCTGGGATTAATTCTGTTTCCCTTTAGTCTCTACCTGCTCGCCTTAACTGGCTTGGGATGGCTCGGTGCCATAACCCCATTGGGCGGTCTTGGATTTCTTGTCGGCTGGGTAGCCTTGGCAGTTTTTGCTTTCAAACAAGTCTAACTAATCAAATTTCATGTCTCTTCTTCCACCGCTGCAAATTCGGCCCAAGTCTATTCGCAGTTTTGCTGTGCGTGCCGGTCGCCTGACCTCGGGTCAGAAAAAGGCTCTGGTGCATGGGTGGTCAGAAGTTGGTCTTGATCTAGAGGGTGGAGTTGAGGAGTTTAAATCTGCATTTTCACGCAGCGCTCCGAGAGTTTTAGAGATTGGATATGGAATGGGGCAGTCGTTAATAAAAATGGCGGAGGCCGAGCCCGACAAAGATTTTGTAGGTATTGAGGTGCATTCGCCGGGAGTGGGTTCTTTGATTCAAGGAGCTTTTGACATAGAAGCGGAGAAGATCCGGTTAGCGAACCTAAAAACCTATATGGCAGATGCCGTTGATGTGCTCGAGGAGGCCATACCTGTCGACAGTTTGTCTCGGGTTCAGGTCTATTTTCCTGACCCCTGGCATAAGAAGAAACATCATAAAAGAAGGCTGATTCAACCAGAGCTGGTGAAACTCATTTCTAGCAGGTTAGTAGTGGGTGGCGTGTTGCATTTGGCAACCGATTGGGAACCCTATGCGGAACATATGCTTGAGGTGCTGTCTGCAGAGCAGAGCCTTAAAAACTCGTACAGAGAATTCGCTGAACGGCCAGAATGGCGCCCGGAAACCAAGTTTGAAAAACGAGGTGAAGGATTAGGTCATCGAGTCAACGATTTGGTTTTTATACGTCAATCGTAATTTGTTTAATCCCTGCGTATGATGTCGCCCCTAAATTAGGCTTGGGCAAGACGAATAGCGTTTGCTAAGACCTGAATTATCAGAATACTTATGGAGGAAAGATAGTGCATATTTTGCAAAAGATTAGTTTTGGCGCAGCAGCAATGGCTTTGTTAAC
Source organism: Porticoccaceae bacterium (assembly GCA_018662305.1). GTDB lineage: Bacteria > Pseudomonadota > Gammaproteobacteria > Pseudomonadales > GM7GCV1 > JABJGI01. The sequence goes on from JABJGI010000109.1 coordinate 5,935, forward strand.
AGCCTGTGGTTCAAGTGAGCCCGAAGCTCCTGCGGAGCCGCCACTGGACCTGTCATCAGTGGAATCTAAGGTTAGTTACTCGCTGGCTTATAACTATGTTGGCCAGCTGGAAGATGGTGGAGTAGAGCTGGTAGCCGAGGCATTTATTGCTGGCGCCACCGATGGTGCTTCAGCCGCGGCTAGTCAGGTTTCAGATGAAGAAATGCAGCTGGCTTTCCAGACTTTTCAAGAACGACTTCAGGCTGAAGCAATGGCCGAGCTAGAAGCGGCTGGTGCAGATGCTCTGATTCGTGCTGAGGCATTTCTTGCCGAAAACGCTCTTGCTGAAGGAATTCAGATCTCTGACTCCGGTCTTCAGTATCGTGTAGTTACAGAAGGTGAAGGCGCGATGCCAACAGTTGCTGACACGGTTCGAGTTCATTACACCGGCACATTGGTTGATGGCACGGTTTTCGATAGTTCTGTTGAGCGTGGTGAGCCAGTTGAGTTTGGTGTAACCCAGGTTATTCCAGGCTGGACTGAAGCCCTGCAGATGATGTCTGAAGGTTCCAAATGGGAAATCTTCCTGCACCCAGATTTAGGTTACGGCCCATCTGGTGCTGGCGGCCTGATCGGTCCCAACGAAGTGCTGATTTTTGAAGTTGAGTTGCTGGCAGCCGCTGTTCAGTAATCTTCTTTAAAAGAAGTTTAGAAAGAAGGGTGCCTAGTGCGCCCTTTTTTAATTCCCTAAATTTTCTAATGAGTTTCGTTTTCAACGGAGTGTTCGTTTTCTTTGCGTGCCCAAAGAAAACGAACCCCGATCGCTTGGTTCTTTACAAGTAAAGGACTGCCCTCGCTCCAAGAAATTGATCGAGGTCGCTCAGACGATACTTCCTTTCTCGCATCGCTTTCGCGCACGTCCCTGTGCGCTCAACCCCTATCAATTACCCTCCACTCAGCAAGCTCAACGGGGCCCAAAATCAGCACTTCGATTTTAGGTTTTTGTGTGTTTGAGCGCAGCGATCAGGTCGCGACTTGTAGCCGCCGAGAAGCGCAGTTCCAATCCGTTCAAAGCGAGGACTGTCTAAAGCGCCATCAAAGGTGCTGAGTTCCGCAGCTTAGGATTGGAGCGAGCATCACAGGGAACCCGCGTAGCGGGCGGTGAAAACGGAGCAGGCGCTTTTCGCCCCTTTTGGCAAGACAAAAGGGGTGGATAAAAATTAGATTTTTGAAGCTCGATAAAATTGGAAGATTGAAACAGAGATTAGGAAAATAAAGGCTACCAGTGTCCACCCAGGAATACTCAACCCAAGAAACTGCCACTTAATCTCGGCGCAGCTACCCTCACCAAAAAACATGGCAGCCAGAATTTCCTGTAAGGGAAAACTGGCTTCGAACATCCAGTCCAGCGTTGGACCGCAAGCGGGGATTTGGTCTTCTGGCAAACTTTGCAGCCAAACTTGGCGGCCAGAAATTGTTGAGCCGCCAAAGGCAGCCAGCGCGGTAAGAACGGCGTATATCTTTTGCCCCTTTGTGCCAGGGTTGTGAAGAAAGGCGATAAAGGCAATTACTCCAGTCGCAATGGCGAAAACACGCTGTGATACGCAAAGCGGGCAAGGCAGTAAGTGCAAAGTCTCTTGAAAATAGAGTACGGCAATAAGCATCATCAAGGCCGTAAATATGGCGATGAGCAGGTTGGTAATTCGAATACTCGGCAGGGACATCTTTAATAAGTTCCGGGTCGTTGAAAGAAAATCAAAGCGGCATCAGAAGCTCTGTTTTTGGGAGTGCCATTCTGCCACAACCCTCTGCATGCCAGCGTACAGGTTGGGACATTGTTCATCAAAAAGGTTCAAATGGTCATGTATTACGGCTTCCGATTTTGCCAAGGGGTTATCGAATTTAAGTCTCGACCCGATGCGCTCTAGCGAGGCGAGAGTGAATGGAAGGTCGGCATATTTTTCTAACCATCGGCCCGA
>JABJGI010000112.1 GCA_018662305.1 Porticoccaceae bacterium
CGGGCCTTACCTGTTCCCACAGATGATCCCTCGTATTCGAGAGGCGGCAGCGGATATGCCCCTTGTGGTCGAAGAAGGGTACACGGCGACGCTTCGAAAACGGCTTCGCAACGGGGAGCTCGACGTTATTATTATTTCCCTGCCATTTACTGAGCCTGATGTCGTAACTCAGGTGCTTTATGAAGAACCCTTTGTTGTTCTGATGCACAAAGATCACCCTCTGGCTTCGAAAAAATCCATCTCGGCAAAAGACCTAAATGAAAATGATGTCCTACTGCTTGGAGAGGGGCATTGTTTTCGAGATCAGATTCTGGATACCTGCACCGGCTTGAGACAGTCTCTGGAAGAAAATCAATCCCGGGTGCGCACCGCTGCAGAGGGCAGTTCTGTTGAGACTCTGCGCCATATGGTTGCATCAGATTTGGGCATTACCGTGGTTCCGCAATCTGCAGCGGAAAACCACCAATACAGCAGCGGACTGCTCGTTTGGCGTCCCTTTACCTCTCCAGGACCTTCGCGCAAAGTAGCCTTAGCATGGAGAGCAAGTTTTCCCCGTCACAAAGCCATTGATGCCGTGCGTCAGTCCATTCTGGGTTGCGACTTGAGTGTCAAAATCAAGCCCATAGGCGGTCGCCGCAAAAAGGCTTAGCGGCGGCAGCTAGTTTCACCTATAAGTTTTGAAGGACTTAGCTGAGCGCCCCGTTACCGAGCTTAAAGGCGTTGGGCCTAGTCTTGAGGCGCTGCTGGCCAAACTAAAAATAACGAACCTTCAAGATCTGTTGTTCCACTTGCCGATTCGCTATGAAGATCGTACCCGCATCACACCAATAGGCGCTTTGCAGCCTTATACCTCCGCAGTAGTTGAGGCAGAAGTATTGGGGGCGGCGGTGGTAATGGGTAGGCGCAGATCCCTAGTGGTTAAGTTAGGGGATAGCACTGGTATCACAACAATCCGCTATTTTCATTTTAACCAATCTCAGAAAAATGCCTTTAGGACGGGTCGACGAATCCGATGCTTTGGAGAGCCGCGTCCCGGCGCTAGCGGCGTCGAGTTGTACCACCCGGAATATAGTTTTGTTGATGACGGCGAGATGGAGTTGGAGCAGAGCCTCACGCCGGTTTATTCGACAACGGAAGGGTTGGGGCAAAAACGTATTCGGGATCTGGTTGCGCAGGTACTTAGCCTGATGTCGCCAGAAACACTTAAAGATCTGGTCCCCGGGCAATTACGTTTTGGCGGTGCAGAGACGGGACTATTTGATTCCCTTATAGAGCTGCACAAGCCGCCAGCGGATATATCTAGCGAATTGTTAGAGGATGGGATGCGACCCGGACAACAGTTATTGGCTCATGAGGAGTTGCTTGCTCATCAAATTAGTCTCGCCCAGATTCGCGCTCAGAATCAGCAAGAAAGTGCCTTCGCAGCGAACTTCGATCAGTCGCTCAATCAAAAACTGCTGGATTTTGTGGGCTTTGCTCCTACAGGTGCGCAGCTGAGAGTGAGTAAAGAAATTTTTGCCGATATTAGTAAAACCCAACCCATGATGCGGTTGCTTCAGGGCGATGTCGGTTCCGGTAAAACGCTAGTCGCCGCTATGACGGCTTTGCAGTTGGTTGGCTCAGGTCTGCAAGTTGCACTAATGGCGCCCACTGAAATTCTTGCCGAGCAGCACCTTAAAAGTTTTAGCCGGTGGTTTGAGCCATTGGGTATCAAAGTAGTTTCCCTGACCGGAAGGACCAAAGGTAAGGCGAGGGAGGCACTACTAGGGATGATTGCCGAGGGTAAAGCGCAAATGGTTATTGGTACTCAGGCTTTATTTCAGGACGATGTTCAGTTTCAAAAGCTTGGGCTGGTAATTATTGATGAGCAGCACAGGTTCGGTGTGGGTCAGCGGTTCGCACTCAATCAAAAGTCCCAGATGAATCCGCAAGGTACAGAGAGTCGCGCGCATCAGCTCGTTATGACGGCTACCCCTATACCGCGGACTTTGGCAATGAGCCATTACTCCAATTTGGACATATCCGTGATCGACGAGTATCCGGCAGGCAGGCAGCCGGTGACTACGGCGTTGATAGGTCGGGATCGGCGAGATCAGGTTGTCGAGTCTATACGCAAAGCTTGTGCGGAGGGCAGACAGGTTTACTGGGTATGCACACTGATTGAGGAGTCGGAGAATTTTGACCTGCAGGCAGCGGAGCTAGCAGCAGATGAGCTGCAATTACTCTTGCCCGAGTTAGAAGTAGGCCTTTTGCACGGTCGCATGAAATCTGCAGAAAAAGATCAGGTCATGGATAAGTTTCGTGCCGGAGAAACTCAGCTTTTGGTGAGCACCACAGTGATAGAGGTGGGCGTTGATGTTGCCAATGCATCCCTAATGATTATTGAAAACCCCGAGCGACTTGGGCTTGCCCAACTGCATCAGTTGCGCGGCAGGGTAGGTAGAGGGCTGGACCAATCACATTGCATCTTGCTCTATGGGACGCCTCTTTCCAATCACGCCAGGGAGCGTCTAAAGGCGATGCGTGAAACAGGCGATGGATTTGAGCTTGCCGAGATTGATTTGCGTCTGCGCGGTCCTGGTGAGTTGCTCGGCGTTCGACAAACGGGGGAGGCGGGTTATCGCATTGCCGATCTCATGAGAGATCAAGATTTGCTTGATGACGCCAAGAAAAAGGCTCCGGTGCTGCTAGAAAATCATCCGCAAAGCGCCCGACTTTTAGTGAGCAGATGGGTGCATCGGGCTGAGGATTTCGCAACCGTCTAGATTTCTCGATACTAACTGAGGTACCCTTCCAGCACATGTTATACCGCGCATTGCGGTTATTCCGAATATCCCATGCAAGACTCGAAAATTTCGATAATTTCCCAGGGGTTAGATCTCATGCTTTACGGCATGGGCACGGTATTTTTCTTCCTGGTTCTCATGGTTTTTGTACTCTACCTCTTGGCAAAAACCGTAGAAAAATTCCCTGGTCCCGATACAACCGCAAAGGCAACACAACCTTCAAGTTTAGCGGCGCAGCCTGCTCTCGCAGGTGTGGATCCGGCCCATATGAAAGCTATCGAGCAGGCAGTACGCCAGCTTAGTAAAAAGTAGCGCTATCCCAAACTAACAATCAGAAACTAGACAAAAGCAGAGTTTTTTATGAATTCAACAGCTCCCCTTGGAATAACTGATGTCGTACTTCGAGATGCGTCCCAGTCCTTGCTGGCAACTCGCGTCCGTATTGAAGATATGCTTCCCATCGCAGAGAAACTTGATCAGGTGGGTTTTTGGAGTTTGGAATCATGGGGCGGGGCAACCTTCGACTCTTGTATTCGATATCTTGGTGAAGACCCCTGGGAGCGTATCCGACTTCTCTCTCAGGCTATGCCGAACACACAGCATCAGATGCTGTTTCGGGCGCAGAATATTTTAGGTTATCGCCACTATGCAGATGACGTAGTAGAAAAGTTTGTTGAACGTGCCGCGATCAATGGCGTAGATGTATTCCGTGTATTCGATGCTATGAACGACATGCGCAACCTGAAGACGGCGTTGGCCGCAGTAAAGCAGGTTGGCAAGCATGCTCAAGGCACAATTTCTTACACAGTGAGCCCAGTTCACAATATTGATCTCTGGGTTGATATGGGCCGGCAAATTGAAGATATGGGAGCCGACTCAATCTGTATTAAGGATATGGCTGGACTGCTCAAGCCCATGGTCGGATATGAGTTGGTTACACAGCTCAAGAATGCCCTATCAATTCCGGTGCATATGCAGAGTCACGCCACTACCGGAATGTCCACTGCCACTGCACTAAAGTGTGTGGAAGCAGGAATCGATAATGTCGACACCTCTATTTCATCTATGTCTATGACCTACGGGCACTCTCCCACAGAGAGTCTGGTAGCCATTCTGGAAGATACACAGCGATCAACGGGCCTAAATCTCGAGTTGTTGGAGGAGATATCTGCTTACTTTAGAAAGGTTCGACTCAAGTACGCTCAATTTGAAGGCTCTCTGCGAGGCGTAGATTCCAGAATTCTGGTGGCTCAGGTTCCAGGTGGCATGCTCACCAATATGGAAAACCAGCTTAAGGAGCAGAATGCCGCAGACAAACTAGATGAGGTATTGGAAGAGATCCCTCGAGTGCGTAAAGATCTGGGTTATATCCCCTTGGTTACCCCCACATCACAGATAGTTGGAACTCAGGCGGTACTGAATGTACTGAGCGGCGAGCGCTACAAAGTGCTTTCCAAAGAAACTCAGGGTGTCCTTAAAGGTGAATATGGCGCTACGCCCGCACCTATGAATCCGGAGTTGCAGGCCAGAGTGTTGGATGGTGTAGAAGCCATCACGTGTCGTCCTGCAGATCTGCTCGAGCCAGAGCTTGAGGCTTTAAAAGCCGAGCTACTTGAGCTGGCAAAAGAGAAGAACCTTTCATTGGTTGAGGGTGAGGGGCAGATAGACGACGTTCTCACCTATGCACTTTTCCCTCAGATTGGATTGAAATTTTTGGAAAATCGGGGAGATAAATCGGCCTTCGAACCTGCGCCAGTTGCACCAGGTGATAAACCTGAACTTTCCCTTGATAGCGGAGAACTGGTTTACACCGCCGAGGTGGAAGGTAAAAAGTACGTGGTCAAACTGACCGCGGGTGGAGATATTGAAGGCATCGCTCCAGTGGGTGCCGCGGAGGCCTCATCTGGCGCAGCAGCTCCGGTTTCGGACAATGCAGAAACGGAGGCGGTTCCAGCCCCATTGGCGGGGAATGTTGTGAAAGTGGTTGCCGGCCCAGGTACAGAGGTGAAAGCTGGGGATACCTTGCTGCTGCTAGAAGCGATGAAAATGGAAACAGCCGTGAGCTCTCCCCGAGACGGAAGGGTTGCGTCGGTAAGCGTGGCTGCCGGCGACAGTGTTGCTGTTGGCGATACCCTGATCGAGTTGGTTTAGTCCATGGAGAGCTTATTAAATCTTTGGGCCGATTCGGGTCTGGCTCAGATATATCCGGGTCAAATTGTGATGATGCTAGTAGGGCTCGGGCTTTTGTTACTGGCAATTCAGAAAAATTTTGAACCACTTCTTTTGGTTCCCATCGGTTTTGGAACCCTTCTCGTAAATATTCCCGGCGCAGGTTTCGATCTGGCTCCGGTATACGCTGCCACAGGAGAGATGCTTAGCCCCGGTGGGTTGATGTATTACATCTACGAAGCAGGTATCGCGACCGGGCTCTTCCCTTTGCTCATATTTATGGGCGTCGGGGCCATGACAGATTTCGGTCCTTTGTTGGCAAACCCCAAAACCCTGTTATTAGGTGCAGCCGCGCAATTCGGAATCTTTTTTACTGTAGTCGTTGCGGCTCTGTTTTCTAATTGGGGGATTTTGGATTTCACTATCCAGGATATTGCGTCAATCGGCATTATCGGCGGCGCCGACGGTCCGACAGCTATCTTCGTCACCAGCCAGTTATCTCCGGATATTCTTGGTGCAGTAGCCGTTGCGGCCTATTCCTATATGGCCCTAGTGCCGATCATCCAACCACCCATTATGCGCGCCCTGACCACTCCGGAAGAGCGCGCCATCAAGATGGAGCAGTTGCGGCCTGTATCTCAGCGCGAGCGAATTTTGTTTCCACTGCTCTTGCTAGTTATGGTTGCCATGCTGCTTCCTAGTGCAGCGCCACTTCTTGGCATGTTCTGTTTCGGCAACCTCATGAAAGAATGCGGTGTGGTCGATCGTCTAAGCGACACGGCACAGAATGCACTGATCAATACGGTCACTATATTCCTGGGTTTGGGTGTTGGCTCCAAGATGAGCGCAGACAAATTCCTTAATCTGGAAACGCTAGGAATACTCGGTTTGGGCGCAGTAGCTTTCTGTATTGGTACCGCCTGCGGAGTGCTGTTGGCAAAGTTAATGAATAAATTTAGCGAGCAAAAGGTTAACCCTCTGATTGGTTCAGCCGGTGTTTCTGCTGTGCCAATGGCTGCCCGTGTCTCCAACAAAGTGGGTTTAGAAGCGAACTCACAGAATCATCTCTTGATGCATGCCATGGGCCCCAATGTCGCTGGGGTTATCGGTTCAGCAATCGCAGCGGGCGTAATGCTCTCAATGGTTGGGGGTTAATTCCCAGGCGGAAGCTAGCGGCCGTTATAACTTTCAGCAACCAGCTGCTGTGCTCTTTCGCCAGTGGCGAACCTGTTTCCGCGGTAGCCATAGATAGCAATAACCTCAAAAAAACTGTTATCTAGTGCTCTATCGAGTAAATCCTCCGCGGATAGGCAGACTCTGCCCGCACGGTGGGTCAATTCGAACTCGATGTGACCACATTGGTGGTAAGCGCGATAGGGAACTTCTGTGCAAACTAGTTTGTCCGAACGACGGAAGTCGAACTCAAAATCGTATTCTTTGCCTTCGTGGGTGATGGCTCTCTTTAGGGCTTCGCGAATATCTGCCTGATCAAGTTTCGGGCGAATAATAATGCATGCATCTACCCCTAGAGTGCTAGAAGCAGTTCGGAACCTAACTCCATCTTTTAGCGCTTCGAGAAAACATATCTCAGACTCGTGATCTAAATTTTCCCTTGGCTCAATTAGTAAATCTAGAGCTGATCTTTGTTCTGAATTTCCAATGTATAGCGCTACGTGAGGCCAAAAACCTGGCAGAAATAGATTACTTGCAGCGTGATCATGGCGTGTAACTAGTATGTCTCCCGGCTCCATCAAATTAGTCAACTTTTTCTTAACCTTCGGAACAACGCGTTTAGTTCGCTTTGACCAGCTTAGCCTTACCCCGGAAATGATTCCGCCAGATGCTTTGAATAGAGCAAAGGTTATCTGTCTTAAGCCGGATTTATTCCGTCTCAGAAAGGAATAAATTCGATACCGGATTAGATTTTCAGTATAAAAATCAGCGCTGGTTTTTACCCAAGGCTCGTTCCTGCCTATCAATTGAATAACTGGTCCAAGCACCGAATCGGATTCATATTGCTGAATGAATTTATCTCTGTTTTTCTTCCAATATATGTTGGTTTCAACGAAGGCCAAGGCGCTGCGGGCCGAAGTTGATGATCGATAAACCCTTGTAAGCTCCTTCCGCGCGATCCCAAATCTAGGTTCGGCCTCATCCAACTTGTTTGCGGCGAATTCGTTTTCCGCGAAGGTGTTCACGAGCACCTGTCCGGCCCTCATCAACAAGATGGTTGCAGCGTAGCAGACGATAAAAATTCCCGGTTGGTCGGGCGTTTTTTGACGCTGAGCCTTGACGGCTAGCGGGCGAAGCTCTTTGAGCGTTTCCAATAAGGCGGCCCGCGATCGCAAATATCTGGCGAAGGTATCTCGCAGGGCGTCGTCCTCATCTGGAGTGAAATAACCCCGGGCAGTTGCACCTGCCACCATAGATAAAACTCTCTCTACTTCTTGCAAAGATGGGAAGGCAGAGACAAGACTCAATACCGTATGCGCCGCACTTTTAATATCTTTGCTCATCTCATTTTCTGACGTTAAAAAGTAGCCGAAGTACCCAAACTTCCGACCCAATATAGAATGAACCGGCAATCCCGCATACAAGCTCTTGGGTGATTATCCCTTCTTTCTTGGGTTAAGCGAATTGGTAGCCAATTGGTAATTCATTCGTTGGTACTAATTGGCCGCCTTGCCTGGAGTTCTAACCTTGAGAATTAAGACATTCCTTGTTGGCCTTGCTAGTGGCGCTGACGGCCCCTCTATTTTTTATTCAATACATCAGCCCTCGCTTCTACCCTTACACCAAGTATTCGTTATATAGTCAACAGAGGACACTATTTAGCCATTTTCTTTTTGCTTGGGGGGACTATGAAGACCTTTAGGATTTTTATTGTAGGGCTGACGATGCTCTGCGGCACAGCGCAAGCGCATCACTCATATGGGCCTTATCAAATAGGAACTGAGATTCAGTTTGAGGGAGAGGTGACCAGAGTAGGTTTGGCAAACCCTCATTCCTGGATTTATGTGGACGCTGAAAACGAAAATGGCGAACTCGTATCCTGGGCATTGGAAGGGGCGGGCATTGGCCGTTTCAGGGAGTCTGGATGGGATGGTGTAGCCATAGGGGATAGTGTTGGCATCTCCTGTGTTCCGCTCCGCTCCGGTGACCCCGGCTGTTATATCCGCGATATTGAGATTATCGCTAGCAGCAGGGCAGTGGGAGAACCCGCCCCGGAAATTGCTGAGGATTCCAGTTGGACGAGATTCGAATACAAAGACCAGAATTTTAGAGCGAACCTGCCCCATGAACCGACCATCACAACAGAGTCGTATCTGTCGGAATATGGAGGAGTTTTTCCCTCAACAATTTATGAGGCCTATGACGGAGATAGTTACTACTCCGTGACGGTGGTGAATTTCGCAAATGCCAAGCAGGTCTACGAGGATATGTCTGAGCAGGTAAATGTTCCGGGACCTCACAACTTTTGGCTTTACATGCAACTGGGTGCAATAGACTACACAGCAAGGCAGTTTCGATTACGCGGCGGTGAGGTGATCTATGACGCTTGGCACGCGATAGATTTTATCGAGGGCCATAAGCTATCCATTATCAATCCAGATAACAGTCGAACCTATGCCGGTATCTACCGCCATGCGGACCGGTTGTTTGTTTTGGAGGCCACCGTTCCCGAGGGCGAGCCTTCCCAAGCCGGCTTTCTGGAATCTCTCCACATCCTGGATGACGAGGGCGAACGAGTTCGCTATTTGTTGCAGCCAGACCATTCACGGCAAAGACTCGACATAGAAGCAGAGAATAGAGCGCGAGAGCAAAATAACGGTGACGAAACGGCTTCTGATCGAAATGATTTTGTTCTCTAGGGGCGTGCTCCGTTCAGTACTCTGCTTCCTGCCTTTGCTGGCGGCTCTACTGGTGTCGGTGCAGGCAGCTGCGCATCATTCCCAGGCACATTTTGATCGCGAATACACTGAAATCGAAGGCGTGCTGACAGAGGTAAAAATGCGCAATCCCCATGTGCTTTTCACACTCCAGACTGAAGATCCTTTAACTGGGGAAGAGAGCGAGGTTCTGCTTGAGACGACATCTCTCTACTACCTTGATCGCGCCGGAGTAGAACCGGATTGGTTCCAGGAAGGAGACAGGGTTCGGGTGGTTGGTCGCGCTTCAACAAGAAGACCCACAGAGTTCCTCGCGTCTGAGATGATTTTGCAAGATCAGGGCCAGCGCCATGTCTACTTGTTGGGAGACGAGGTCGAAAGCCGCTTTAGTGAAAACATTGTTGATACAGCTGCTGAAAATCGTGGGCTATTTCGAACTTGGAGTATTCCCCGAAATAACGAACGTCAGCGCCATACCCTGCTCACAGAAACAGCCCAGGCAGCCCTAGAGAGCTGGGATCCGGTAAACAACTACTCAACGCAGTGCGATCCAGGTGGTATGCCCAGACTGATGTGGTTCCCCCATCCATTTGAGCTGATTGATCAGGGTGACGAGATTCTGGCCAAGTTCGAAATGTATAACGTCGAGCGCACTATCCATATGAATCACTCGGAAGCTCCCGAAGGGACTGAGAGAACTCGCTGGGGTTATTCCACCGGCGAATGGGTCGATCAGCGAACTCTTGTTGTCACAACCACCCATATTGGTTGGCCCTACTATCAGGGCGGTATTCCTTTGAGTGACCAGGCGGTTGTCACGGAAAGGTTCGCCTTAAGTGAGGATCAGAGCCGTATTGATTTACTGGTAACTACCACCGACCCAGAGAATTTTGTTGAGCCTGCGACCGTTGATGCTTACTGGGTAGCTCTGAATGAAGAGCTAAAAGATTTTATCTGCGAAACGGATTGATTGTTTTTTCTAAGATGATGTCAACCGATGTGAAGGAACTGCGTTCTAGAACATAGGGAAGGGGTGGTAGATATCTATTTTCAACCCTGTGCTGGTGTCCGAACCGAACGGGCTATCGCCCCGACCCTTTATCTCTCTATACCATTTTGAGCTGTGGGTGCCTTTGCATCTGCATCCTGATTCCTGAGTAATATCTTTTTGCCTCAATCTAGTAGCTGTTTCTGACAGCCAAAAAAAACCTGCTAGACCAACTCAACTTGGGGAGCGAGTGCTCTAGCAGGCGCCATTACCTGACTAATATGATCTGGGAAGGGGGGGGAGAGCCCAGACTTACTAAAGTAAATGCAGGATGCGTGCCAAAAATTGAATTTCTAGCAAAAACAGGAAGTTGTAGTGCGTTGCACGAAATGGAGTGTTGCTTTCATCTCTCAAAGGCCGAAAACCCAGCGATTTTGAGACAAATACTTGCCCAATTTGGATGCCTTCGCACAATATTGGTGCGGGAGCCTTTATTGAAATAAGGCCTCTAGCTCGTTCGCTTAGACTTGGGTGTCACTGGTTTCTTCGAAGATATCCCGGTCAAACAAATCTTCAATCTTGCCTATAAAGGTTGCCACCATGGAGTCACCGGCAACGTTGACCGAAGTTCGCAGCATGTCGAGTAGGCGATCCACGCCAATTATCAGCGCGACTCCTTCTACGGGAAGACCAACCTGAGTCAGCACCATTGAGAGCATTATCAAGCCCACTCCTGGAACGCCGGCTGTACCGACACTCGCAAGTGTCGCGGTAAGAATAACCATCAGATAGTCGGTAAAGCTCAGATCAATTCCGTAAGCCTGTGCAATAAAGGCGGTGGCGACTCCCTGCATAATAGCCGTGCCATCCATATTGATAGTTGCGCCAAGGGGAAGAACGAATGAGGCAACGGAGTTGTCGACCCCCATCCTGTTTTCAACGGTTCTGATAGTCACTGGCAAGGTGGCACTGCTCGAAGCCGTGCTAAAGGCAAATAGCATTGCCGGACGCACGTTCTGCAGGAACTTGATGGGATTTAATCCGCAGATAAATTTAATCAGGCCGCAGTAGACCAGAGTCAGGTGGAGCACCAAGACAAATACCAAAGTGAAGACGTACTTACCCAAATCGGCAATGGCACCGTAACCTAGCTGGGTAAAGAGTTTGGTCAGTAATGCGAAGATTCCGTAAGGTGCGAGATTCATCAAAATCAAAACCATGCGCATTACAACGGCATCAGCGCTTTCAAACCATTCAAAGGTACGCTGGCCTCTATCGCCGACCTGAGCCAAAGCGAGCCCCATCAGTAGGGAGAAGACAATAATTTGTAGCATGTTGCCCTCGGCCATGGCGGTGACCGGGTTGGTGGGGAACATATTGATTATGACTTGCTTTAATGAAGGAGCTTCCGATCCCATAAAGCTCGATGCAGAGGCTAAATCCATGCCAACACCGGGTTTAATTATTGAGGCTGTAACCAGTGCCAGGGTGATAGCGATACAGGTTGTAACCATATAAAGCGCAACTGTTTTACCGGCCATTACACCCATGCGTGAATTACTGCCGAGTGAGGCGGTACCCAGAACAAGCGAAACAAAAACCAGGGGTACTACCAGTAGCTTCAGTGAGGCGATAAAAATCTGTCCGACGGTATCAAAGAGCCCCATTACCAGCACATCTTCGATAGTCATCCGAAGAGGTTCGGGCAATGTTTCGATGCCGAGCAAGATATTGAAAATAACGCCCAGAACCAAACCGGCAAGCATACCGAGCAATATTCTTTTGGTAAGAGTCACAAGATTCCCCGCACTTGGTTATCGATCTGTAGAAAGAGCCTACCTTAAATGGCAGCCTGATGTTTGAGGTTTGGTCCAGCTTACCCTGAGGGTTAGCTATTATTAAGCTTCACCTCAAACAAAGCTTGTAGAATAAAACGGCTAACTAATTAATCAATTCGACAATCCTGTTTTGACAATACCTTTTTCGGGGGACAAATTTTGACGAATATCAATCCATATTCCGCTGCGCGGCGTTGCTTGCTTCTAGCGGTCTCAGTTTTTAGTTTGATTGGCTTTGTTCATGCCCAATCTTCGCAACCCAATATTGTTTTCTTTCTGACGGACGATCAGGGCTGGAATCATCACTCTGTGGCAATGTTTGAAGAAGCATCTAGTGCGAACAGTGAATTTTTTCATACTCCCAACATTGAGCGTATCGCTGAAGAGGGTATGCGCTTCTCTACGGCTTACTCTGCTGCACCCATGTGCAATCCGAGTCGCCGCTCTCTGCATGTTGGAAAGAGCATGTCGCAGGTTATGTTCAGCGGTGCCACAGAAGAGGAGCAGGCGGCCGCTCTGACCATTGGTGAGATGATGCAATCTGCCGGATACCGAACTGCCCATTTTGGTAAGTGGAGTCCAGGGCCTGCGGTCTCTGGTCTGGATTTCTATGATGTGAGTGATGGTGGGTTGGGAAATGGTGACGGCAACCTCAATAAGCCGGGCGACCCAAAGCAGGTGTACGGAATAACTGATAGAGCGAATACCTTTATTGAAGACAGTGTTGCGCTTGGGCAACCCTTTTACATGCAGTTATCTCATTTTGCCCCACATACCCAGACACACTCTCTCGAGGAAACGATGCAGAGGTGGCAAGAGATGAATCAGGCTGAAAACCCAAATCCAGCTCTTTCGGCTATGACGGAAGACTTGGATACTGGGGTTGGTGCCTTACTGGATAAGTTGGACGAGCTGGGAGTGGCCGACAACACTTATGTTATCTATAGCTCTGACCACGGTCAGGCAACCGGGACATCAGGCAATATGCCGCTGACTTCTGGGAAAGGAACGCTCTGGGAAGGCGGAATACGTGTTCCCTTTATTGTTCGAGGCCCAGGTATTGAAGCCGGTACTGTCTCTCACGCAAGGACAGTATCACTGGACCTGTTCCCGACATTCGCCGAGCTTGCCGGAGTGTCTCAGGAGCTGCCTGAAGACATAGAGGGCGGTAGTTTGCTACCTGTTCTGTTCAGCGCAGGAGAAGGAGAAATTCAGCGTCCAAGAGAGGAGTTAGTATTCCACTTTCCTACTGGCAGTGGTCAGCCCGATTTTCGTCCCATGTCGGCGATCTATCTAGATGAGTACAAGATGGTGAAACTTTACGACACTGACGAGAAAAAACTCTTTGAGATCACTGAGGATATCGGCGAACTGAATGACCTGACCTTTGAGATGCCCGAGAAGACTGAAGAGATGGACATTATGCTGATGAGCTATCTGTCCGATATGGGGGTCAATATATTTGAACCCGTTGCCACTGATGGTATGGCCATGGGTGGAATGGCCGGTATGGGCGGGAACTAAGCAGGGAATTTCTGATAGGCTCAGAGGATGTCCGATGGGGTCTCAAGATGAATAGAGCAACGAAAGATGACGGCAGTAAATCGAATCGGGTAGCTGCCGGCATCGCTATCGGCATCGGAGTAGGGCTGGCACTAGGTGGTTCTATGGGAAATTTAGGTGCGGGGCTAGCAGTTGGTATCGCCATTGGAGTTGCTTTTGGTGCGAGTGGGCAATCTAAGAAACTAGACGATTAAGAGAGATAAGATTTATGTGGCTGACTATGAAACCAATAATTAGATATTCTGTGCTAATTCT
Organism: Porticoccaceae bacterium; assembly: GCA_018662305.1. GTDB lineage: Bacteria > Pseudomonadota > Gammaproteobacteria > Pseudomonadales > GM7GCV1 > JABJGI01. The sequence goes on from JABJGI010000112.1 coordinate 13,490, forward strand.
CAGTTTCCCTATCGCTAATCTCGGTTGGGCTGAGTGTCCCGTCAACAGCGAATCCAATGTGCAATTACAGATTTTAGGCTCTGGTGGACCTAATGGAAGTGGTGATCGAGCCTCTTCGGGCTATGTGCTCTGGGTCGACGGCGTGGGTCGAATCCTCGTGGATGCCGGTAGCGGTACCAAGGTGCGCTTTGATAAGTCTGGTGCCAACTTTGATGATATTGATTTGGTGGCCCTGAGCCATTTCCATCCTGACCATTCCGCAGAACTTCCAGCGCTGCTCTGGACGCCACCTCGTGGATCTATCCGGATTTCGGGACCAACGGGTTCTGATCAAGTGCCCTCTCTCGACAGTTTTTTGGAAAGCCTTTTTGGGGAAGAGGGTGCCTTTAGTGTGACCTATGGTCGTCTTACACTTGATCCCATTACGGTTGATGTAAGCAGCAACGAAGTTACCGAAGTATGGCGCGATGGTGATATTTTGGTTCGGGGTAGGAGCGTTCCTCACGGGACGATTCCGGCAGTTGGATATCGAGTAGATATTGGCGACACCAGTATCGCCTTTACCAGTGATCAGAACGGATCAGATCCTACTTTTATCAGTTTTATCCAAGATGTCGATGTATTAGTTGTGCATATGACGACCCCGGAATCTTCAAATTCAGCTTTACATGCAAAACCCAGTGTATGGGGGCAAATGGCTGAATCGGCCAACGCAGGTCATGTGGTGATCAGCCATATTGGCTCAGATTCTGATGCGGTGGTAGTAGAGGGTGTCGGAATTCTGCGCGACAATTTTAGTGGCCAGGTTACTCTTGGTGAAGATTTGCTTTGTGTCGAGGTGATTTGATTCGGATTAATTTGTGCGAATCATGCAGTAGCTTATGGAGTCTGTGACAATTTTAGTAGACGTACAGAATGTCTATTACACAATTAAGCAGGCCTATAACCGCAATTTTGACTACAACAAGTTTTGGGCTAAGGCGACTGAACACCGCAGAGTTGTGAAAGCATTTGCTTACGCTACTGACAGAGGTGATGAGAAGCAGCGGCAATTTCAAAATATTCTTAAAGCCATCGGCTTTGAAGTAAAACTCAAACCCTTTATTCAACGCGCGGACGGTTCTGCTAAGGGCGACTGGGATGTGGGTATTACTTTGGACGGCATCGAGTACGCAGCTCAAAGCGACAGAGTTATTTTGGTATCAGGAGATGGTGACTTTGACCTGTTGGCGAAAAAAATAACAACCGATTTTCAATGCAAAGTTGAGGTTTATGGCGTACAAGAGTTAACAGCTGATTCACTAATTAATGCAGCAACAGAGTTTTTCCCGATAGAGGCAGAGCTTTTACTGAATTAGAGCCTGAATTAGGAAGCACTGAATTCCATTCAACAAGGTCACAGGATAGCAACATGTCTAAAGGTCAAGATTCCAAAAAAGCAGCGAAAAAGAAACCTGAAAAAACACTGAAAGAAAAGCGAGCGGCGAAAAAAGCTAAGAAATCTGGTGGTTCTACCCAAAACCCTTTTGATTAGAAATTCTTGTTAAATATTGTCGCGCGGGACCTGGCCTGACATTATCTTGGCGATGATCTAATCAGGGGAGAAAAACTTTGAGATTTGGATTGTCCACAGCGGTGTTTTTGTTGCTATTGCCTAGTCTCGGATGGACTCATCATAGCCATTCTGGATTTCATCTTGATCGAGTAGTCGCATTTCAAGGCACCGTGACGAATTTTGAATGGACCAATCCCCATGTCTATCTAACCGTCGCCGATGACAATGGCGCAGAGTGGTTGATTGAGACCGACCCAACGCCGGTGATGAGCCGCAGTGGCTGGACAGAAAATTCATTTTCGCCCGGCGATCTTGTCTCCGTCCGAGCAAACCCTGACAGAAGAGCAATTAGAAAACATGGATTATTGCTGTCCATTGAAGGGGTTGAGGGTGTCGTAATGTCTTCTTGGAATACCTCTGGTCAAGATACTCACGATGGGCCAACCGCGAGCGCGGAAAGTCTGAATGGCATCTGGCAGGGAGAGCGTTCATCGCTAAAGAACTTTGCCTCATACCTTATGACTCACCCATTAACGGAAAAGGGAGAGGCGGCCCGGAGCGCATATTCTCAATCCATTAACCCAACAACGGAGTGCATCAGTTGGCCGACGCCTTTTATTCTTTCCTCCTACCTTTATTTAAGTGAGCTAGAGATAGGCGATGATGTTACCTATTTCCGAAACGAGTTTTACGGAACGGAGCGAGTCATTCACATGGATACTGGAGTGCCTATACCTATGGGAGAACCTTCGCTGCAGGGGCATTCTGTGGGTCACTGGGAGGGGAAGACTCTGGTAGTTGAAACAAGAAACTTCTCATATCATCGATCTCCCTATGGATCCGGAACCGGAGTGCCATCGGGTGTGCAGAAACATGTTATCGAGCGCTTCAGCCTAAATGAAGATGGTACTGAGGCATTGATTGATATCTTTCTTGAAGACCCTGAGTATCTTGCCGAACCGGTAACGGCAACCTTTGTCTGGAAATATTCACCGCACTTTGAAATGCTGGAGCTGGAATGTGACCAAGGTGTTGCGGCACGATTTATTCAATAGAAGTTAGAATTCAAATAAAAAAAACCCCGCGAAAGCGGGGTTTTTTTTGATTCTGGGATTGCCTTAAGAAGCGTCCAGAGCCTGATAGTAGTCCATCAGTATCTGTGCAACTTCGGGTCGAGCAAATTCGCCTGGAAGGGCTTCGCCCTTGCCCAGCATCTCACGAACCTTGGTGCCAGAAAGTAAAACAAAGTCTTCTTTAGAGTGATCAGGCGCGTCGCGCATCATCACAACTTTGTTCAGCTTCTTGGAGTAAGCAGTGTGATCCGCTTTAAAGATTTCAATGTCCATTGCGTCTTCAGGCACCTCATCGAAGATGGTCTGGGCATCAAAGGCACCGTAGTAATCACCAACACCTGCGTGGTCACGGCCAACAATGAGGTGGGTCGCTCCCATATTTTGGCGGAATAGAGCGTGCAGCACAGCTTCCCGTGGTCCCGCATAAAGCATGTCAAAGCCGTATCCGGTGATCAGGGTGCTGTTTGGTGGAAAGTAGAGCTCCGCCATTTTTCGAATGGCTGCGTCTCTCACGTCGGCGGGAATATCGCCAGCTTTAAGTTTGCCCAAGAGCATGTGAATAACACAGCCATCGGCGCCGAGGGAATCCATGGCCATGCGGCAAAGTTCTTCATGCGCCCGGTGCATCGGGTTACGAGTCTGGAAGGCAACCACTTTTTCCCAGCCCATTGAAGCGATCTCTTCGCGAATTTCTACCGCGGTGCGGAAGGTGTCGGGGAAATCGGTCTTGAAATAGCTGAAGTTCAGTACCTGGATTGGACCAGACAGGAATACATTGCCTGCCGCTTGGAAAGTAGCCACGCCTGGATGATTTGCGTCCAAAGTTCCGTAGACCTGCTCCGTCATGGTGTTGATCTGGTCGTCGTTGGCTACGTCGATGCCTTCAACTTCCATAACAGCAACGGCAGGGTTGCCCTCGACATTGGGATCGAGCAGTGCAATGCGAGACCCTATTTCAATACCTTCAGAACTCTCAACACGATTAACCACTGGAACCGGGAAGAAAAGGCCGTCAGTTGTTGTCATCTTCTCGGAAACTGCCAGAGAGTCGGCAAGGTTCATGTAACCGGTTAGCGGGTTAAAGTATCCACCCGCTAGCATTACTGCATTGGCTGCCGCTGCAGAATTCACCAGAATAGAGGGCAGAGACTTTGCTTCTTCAGTTAGAGCCTTTCGTGCAGATTCGTCGGAAAGGTATAGCGGGTTTAGCGCATCTGATCCATGCGGCTTAATCATTTTCTTCTCCAGAGTGGGTGGCTGAGGGCAAGAATGTGCCCTCAGCTGAAATCAATAATATAAATTAGTCTTCGAAATCCAGAATAACGCCGAGTTCACGCAGCTTGTCCAGCAGAGCATTCACCTCTTCTTCAACGGTCATTTTTTCCGTATCCAATACAATCTCTGGATTGACTGGCTCCTCATAGGGGTCATCGATACCTGTGAAGTTTTTGATCTCACCGGCACGGGCTTTTTTGTAGAGCCCTTTAGGATCTCTTTCCTCGGCAACTTCGAGAGAGGTCTTCATAAAGATTTCGATGAAAGGTATTTCGGCCGCCTTATGCAGGTCACGCACAATGTCGCGGTCGGTGATGTAGGGGCTAACAAAACTGCTTAGGCAGATTACGCCAGTGTCGCAAAACAGTTTGGATACTTCGCCAATTCGGCGAATATTTTCGGCGCGGTCTTCGGCAGAAAAACCAAGATTTTTATTAATACCGAGCCGAATGTTGTCCCCATCAAGGCGATAGCAGAGCCGGCCTTGTCCGTGAAGAGCTTGTTCTAGCGCAACCGCTACAGTACTTTTCCCGCTTCCCGAGAGTCCTGTGAACCAAAGAGTGGCTCCCTTTTGGCCCAATAATTTTTGGCGGTCTGATCTTTCAACATTGCCATCGTGCCAAGTAACGTTTGTCGCTTTTTGCTCAACCATTTTTTTTAAACTAGTCCTAGTTTTTAGGGGCGCGAAGTCTATCAATCTTTGGTTGCAGCAACAATTGGGGAGACCGGTCTTAAGGGCCTAAATCAATAACGATTTGGAATTAGGTTATGTATCGCCTTGGAAGCCTTGTCGTTAGGCGTGTTAGGAGCTCATATCCGCTCATTCCAGAATGTTCGGCGACCCGCGAAACGGACAAATTTGGGCCCCAAATTTCGACCTTTGCACCGATTCGTGTTTTGGGCAGGTGAGAGATGTCGATTAGCATCATATCCATAGCGACATGGCCGACGGTGGATGCTTCTTTTCCCTCTACCAAAACTGGAGTTCCGTTTTTCACATTGCGCGGATATCCATCACCATAACCCACCGCAACCACAGCGATTGTGGTCTCTTTATTTGCACGCCAGGCCTGGTTGTAACCAACAGCTTCGCCGGCTGCGATTGTTCTTATCGCCAACACTTCGCTGTAAAGACCCATAGCCTGAGATAACCCTCTGTCCTTGGGTGTTTCTCCGGGCATGGGGCTATTGCCATAGAGCATATATCCGGGACGAATCCAGTCGAAGTGGGTATCTTCTCGCGTCAGAATGGCGGCGGAGTTGGCAAGGCTGCGCTTGGCATCAATAGCCTCAGTTGAAGATACAAAGGTGTTCAACTGCTGGTCGTTGAATGGGTTTTTCAATTCCTCTGAGCAAGAGAAATGGGACATAAGGGTAATTGAATTGCTGTGCTCATCCTGGGCCAGACGATCATAGGCGGCTTGATAATCCTCTGGTGCAAAGCCCAGTCGGTGCATGCCGCTATCCAGTTTTAGCCAGATGGATGTCGGCTTGGGCAGTTTTAAACTAAGGAAAAACTCGAGTTGATACTTGTTGTGGATCACAGAGCTAAATCCCAATTCACTGGACCATTGCCACTCTTCTTCGGTAAAACATCCTTCGAGCAACAAAGGCGGTGTTTCAACTCCGGATTGTCTAAGCTCCATCGCTTCTTCAAGGCACGCCAGACCAAAGAGATCGACCTTGCCGTCGAGCGCTTTTGCGACTTCAGCAGCACCGTGGCCGTATGCATTTGCTTTCACGCAGGCGACAACTTTTGAATTGGGTGCTGCCTTTTTGGCAACATCCAGATTCGATCGAATCGCTTTTAGGTCGACTTCTATGTAACTGGGTCGAGTCATATGGCCAGGCTTTAAGTGGTTGTCCGCAGATTCAATTGTAAAGGTTTTCAGCTCGAACAGATCAGTGCAAACTCTTGTTTTCGCAAATGAGTTCCCCCTTGTCCCTTTCGCATTCTCTTCCTCTTCCCATCGGCCTCATTCTTTGTGGCGGCAAATCAACCCGCATGGAGGGCACAAATAAAGCTCTGGTTGATTTCGGAGGTCAGCCTCTGCTGCAGAGAATTCGGTCGCGCCTGGAACCCCAGGTGAGTCGATTGCTCTTAAATCTGGCGGAGAAATCTGAGGAATACGACGAGTTTCAGTTGGAGTATTGCCTGGATCTAAAACCGGATGCTGGGCCTCTAATGGGCCTGGCCTCCGCATTCAAGGTAACCGAGAAAGAAAATATTCTGCTCTGCCCATGTGATGCGCCATTTGTCCCAGAAAACCTTGCAGAGCGACTTATGGAATTAATGATGTCCAGAGATGCAGATATTGTCTGTCCAACTTATGGGAGTGCGCTGCAACCGACATTTGCTCTCTGGCACCGACGCTGCGCTAATCGGGTCATATCTGCTGCAACTAATGGGGGCCTCAGTGCTCTAAAAGAACTCTATCCAGAATTTAGGGTTGCTACTTTGGAGTGGCCGGAAGAATCACCGGAGCCGTTTTTTAATATTAATAAGCCTAGTGAGTTAGATTTCGCTGAAGGATTTTTGGAGAAACAGAAATGAAAACAAAAGCCGCCGTAGCCTTCGCCGCTGGCAAGCCCTTGGAAATTTGTGATGTTGATCTGCAAGGCCCTCAGGCCGGGGAGGTTTTGGTCGAGATCAAGGCTACGGGGATCTGCCATACCGACGCATTCACTCTTTCCGGCGATGATCCCGAGGGCGCATTTCCCGCGATAATGGGCCATGAAGGAGCTGGTATTGTTGTGGAAGTGGGAGAGGGTGTGACCTCAGTAAAACCCGGTGACCATGTGATTCCGCTTTATACGCCTGAATGCCGCGAGTGCGACTTTTGTTTGCACCCTAAAACCAATCTCTGCCAATCCATTCGATCAACTCAGGGACAGGGCTTAATGCCTGATGGCACCAGCCGATTTAGCCTAGACGGTGAGCCGATTCTTCACTACATGGGATGTTCCACATTCTCCAATTTCACAGTATTGCCAGAAATTGCTCTGGCAAAAGTTCGCGAAGACGCACCCTTCGACAAGATTTGCTATATCGGATGTGGAGTGACCACAGGCGTGGGTGCAGTGGCCTTTGATGCCAAGGTAGAGCCGGGTTCTACCGTCGCCGTATTTGGCCTTGGTGGTATTGGTTTAAACGTGATTCAGGGTGCTCGCATGGTTGGCGCTACTCGAATTATTGGTATTGATTTGAATGAATCTAAGGTGCCGCTCGCCAAGCAATTCGGCATGACCGACTTTATTAATCCCAAAGATGTTGAGAACGTCACCGATGCCATTATTGATATGACGGGTGGCGGTGTGGACTACAGTTTCGAGTGCATCGGCAACGTCAACACCATGCGTCAGGCGCTGGAGTGCGCTCACAAGGGTTGGGGTGAATCCTTTATTATCGGTGTTGCCGGAGCTGGCCAGGAAATCTCCACTCGACCCTTTCAATTAGTGACGGGTCGCGCCTGGAAGGGAACTGCCTTTGGTGGCGCGCGCGGACGAACCGATGTGCCAAAAATTGTAGACTGGTATATGGATGGCAAGATTAATATTGATGATTTAATTACTCACAGCATGCCGCTGGAAAAAATCAATGACGCATTTGATTTGATGCATGAAGGCAAGTCTATTCGTTCCGTTGTTCTCTACTAGGGACTAGGAGCGTGCCGCGTAATTTAAAACAGCTTTCGGTCAACAAGATTTTTGATGGCCAGCAAATTCAGTATGGACATCAATCGGATGTGCTCGACTGTGAAATGCAGTTTTCCATCTTCTTGCCGGTGGAAGCGGAGACGAAACCAGTTCCAGTGCTTTACTGGTTGTCTGGACTGACCTGCAACGATCTGAACTTTGTGACCAAAGCCGGCGCCCAACAATATGCTGCTGAATTTGGGGTCGCAATTGTCTGCCCAGATACCAGCCCTCGTGGAGAGAATATTCCCGACGATCCGGAGGGTGGCTGGGACTTTGGCCTAGGCGCTGGTTTTTATCTCAACGCTACCGAGAAACCCTGGGCAAAAAACTATCGCATGTACGACTATGTCGTCGAGGAATTGCCCGAGGTAGTGCATGCCAATTTCGCGCTCGATTCAGAACGGCAGAGTATTTTTGGGCATTCCATGGGAGGGCATGGGGCGTTGACCATTGGATTGAAAAATCCTCAGACCTATAGGTCGGTTTCTGCCTTCTCACCCATTGTTGCGCCGACCAAATGCCCCTGGGGTAAAAAAGCCTTTGGCAACTATCTTGGCAAGGGCAAAAAAGCTTGGAAGCAGTACGATGCCTGCGAATTGCTAAAAAAGTCCAAGGAGCATGTACCTATACTTATTGATCAGGGTGAGGCAGATGATTTTCTGGAAGAGCAGCTTCTCACAGAGAACATTATCAAGGCCGCAGAAAAATCCAAATATCCGATGCAGGTTCGCTTTCAGCCAGGATATGACCATTCCTACTTTTTTATCGCCAGCTTTGTGCGTGATCATATTGAGTTTCACTCTCAGTTTTTACTCTGAGCTTTTAAGGGGATAAAAAGTGAGTGCTCGCGGCAACGCAGACCAACCTAAAGCAAGTGGGAATGTGGATGGCGCTTCAAAAAACATTGTCGGTGGCGGGGCCGCAAAAATTCTCTACACCCTTAAGACGGTAAAGCGCATTGGCCTTAAGAATTCAGCTAAAGCTCTGAATAGCCACAATACTTGCAAAGCATGTGGTCTGGGAATGGGCGGGCAGCGTGGTGGCATGGTCAATGAACTGGGAGAGTTTCCATCGGTCTGCAATAAGAGTATTCAAGCCCAATCTACCGATATCCAGCCCGCCATTCCGATCGAAGTATTTCAGCATAGCCTTGCTGATTTCCAGGAACTCTCCGGACATAACCTCGAGCATATGGGGCGGTTAAATAATCCGATATTTAAAGCCAAAAATTCTGACACCTACGAAGAGGTCGATTGGGATTGGGCAATTGATTACGCGGCCAGCAAATTTTCCCAGACCAAAGCCAGCAGAACCTTTATGTACAGTTCCGGCCGTTCTTCCAATGAGGCAGGGTTTGTTCTGCAACTTCTGGCTCGGCTATACGGCACGAACAATGTAAATAACTGTTCCTATTACTGTCACCAGGCAACAAGTGTGGGTCTGGCGAATAGCATCGGCACCGGAACCGCTAGTGTTGAGCTAGAGGATCTAGCCGATTGCGATATGGTCTTTGTGATCGGCGCCAATCCCGCCTCCAACCATCCTCGGTTTATCTATCAGTTGAAAAACTGTCGTGAGCGCGGAGGGCAGGTAGTAGTGATCAACCCTGCTAAAGAAGCTGGTTTGGTGAAATTTGCGGTACCCAAGAGTGCCAAGTCGCTTATCAGCGGTGGCAGCGATATCGCTTCCGCCTATCTGCAGCCCAAGGTAGGTTCTGACCTTGCCCTTTTTAAAGGCCTAGCTAAGGCTGTGTTGGAAATGGGCGCTGAGAACAGAGAATTTGTTGCCGAACACACGGAAAACTTTGAGAAGTTTAAGGCAGATATTCAATTCACAAAGTGGTCAGAAGTTTGCGAAGCCACCGGCCTTGCGCAAGAACAGATAGAAGAAGTGGCGGCGCTCTATGCTGAATCGGAGCGAGCGGTATTTGCCTGGGGTATGGGAATTACCCATCACCTTAATGGCGTTGAGAATGTCGAATATATTTCTAACCTCGCCTTGTTGCGAGGCATGGTGGGTAAGCGCAATGCTGGGTTGCTTCCCCTTAGAGGGCATAGCAATGTCCAGGGTATTGGCACCATTGGTGTAAAGCCGGTTTTGGCAAAGGAAGTGATGCAAAAAATTGAGTCGGAATTCCAGATGGAATTCCCGTCTCAGAAAGGTATGGACACTCTGGCCTGCCTGGAAGCTGCGCATGGAGGACAGATGGACGCCGCCATTTTGATGGGTGGCAATCTCTATGAGGCCACACCTAACTCCGGTTGGGCCAAAAAGAGCCTGGACAATATCGGCTTCAAACTCTATCTGACAACGACGCTCAATAAGGGCCACTTTCATGGAATGGAAAACTCCGAAGCCCTTATTCTGCCCGTAACGGCAAGAGACGAAGAGCGGCAACCTACTACTCAAGAATCCATGTTCAGCTATGTACGACTTAGTGATGGTGGAATTGAAAGGTTGGAGGGAGTGCGGGCGGAGGTAGATATTCTTTGCGATCTGGCCAAGAAACTATTGCCTGAAAGCCCGCTAGATTTTGAAGAGTTTAAACAGCACAAAAAAATTCGTCAGGCTATCGCCAAGGTCGTTCCTGGAATGCAGGATCTTGCAGATATCGATGTTGCCAAAAAAGAGTTTCACATAGCTGGCCGCTTGCTACACAAACCAGAATTTAAAACAGATTCAGGCAGAGCCAGATTTATCGTTCATGCGCTAGATACCACCGCCATTTCGAAAGACTTCCCATTTCTGCTTACCAGCATCCGAAGCGAGGGCCAGTTCAATACCATTGTCTATGAGGAGCAGGACAGCTATCGAGGCGTGCATAGCCGCTGGACAGTTCTGATGAACAAGGGTGACATGAGGCAGCTGGGACTGGACGAGGGAGGCAGGGTAAGTGTGGAATCTGCTCAGGGATTAATGTCCGCGGTGCAAGTGAAAAGCTACGATATTCCTCAAGGGAATCTGATGGCCTATTTTCCGGAAGCAAACATACTGATTGGCACGGAAAGAGACTCGAGGAGCCAGACACCAGCTTTTAAATCGGTGCCGGTATCTGTAGCGCTTAGTGGATCATCTCATTGATTTCTTTGGAGATCGTCCGCTTTGAAGCAGAGGATGAAATAAGAGTTCGACAGATTCGAACCGTTGTTTTCGTGGAGGAGCAAGGCGTTCCATTGGAGTTAGACTTCGATGGGCTAGACAATGCGGCTATACATGCGGTTGCGTCTCTAGATGGGACACCGGTTGCGACTAGCCGGATGCTGGATGATGGTCATATCGGTCGAATCGCCGTGCTGAAAAACTATCGTGATCAGGGATTCGGTTCAAAAATTGTGTCGTGCTTAATTGAAGAAGCAATGAATAGAGGATTTAGCCGAGTCTATCTAGGCGCCCAGAAGCAGGCTCTGGGATTTTATTCCAAGTTGGGGTTCGCTCCCTACGGTGAGGAATATATGGACGCAGGGATAGAGCATATTTGGATGGCAAAAGCTCTATAGGAAAAGCTCTGTAGGAACAGCTCAACCGCTATCTGCTCTATGAGTAATACTAAGGAATTAATACGTCGTAAGCTGGTCTGAAAAATTATTGCCGATAACGGCAAGAAACGAGATTTTAATTTGAAAAATTACATTATTTGTCTTTTCCTGATTCTATTCTTGCTACCCCATGCTGCGGCACAGGATTCGTTAGATTTTTCTGATTTCGAAGTGCTAGATATGTCCA
>JABJGI010000045.1 GCA_018662305.1 Porticoccaceae bacterium
GGCTTCGCAGTGTAAGCAAAATCTCGAATATCAGATCGGGGTTCAGGCACGCTAATATCGGGGTTCTCAAAAAGCAGCAGATCAATATCGATACAGCGCGAGCAGGTGCCACTCTCTAGCTCGCGCTTACGGCCGACTTCTCTTTCGATTTGCTGGCAGAGTTCAGCGACTTCTGTGGGACTGAGCGCCGTCCGAAACCCCACCACCATATTGACAAAATCTGGCCCAATAAACCCCATAGCTGGAGCTCTGTAACGACGAGATTCCTCCAGAGTTCCAAAAACCAGCCCGAGCTTAATAAGCGCCAGAGAGATATTGGTTTCTGGCTCGAGATTGCTTCCCAATCCGAGAAAGACTCGCATCCCAGCTATCCCGACTGGTTTGTTCTAGAGCGATAAATTTCAATTCCTACGTAATCTGCTTCAGGAACCGCCCCGGGTTTTTTGATTTCCAATCGCAATTCTTCGACTAGGGAAAAATTTTCAAAGATTGCTGCAGCTAGGTGAGCGGCTAGCGCTTCAATCAGCTGAAAACTCGTAGTAGTGCATTCTGCCAATGCTAATTCAGATACTTCTGCATAGCTGACCGCTTGTTCAAAGTCGTCCGCTGCGGCCGATTGGCTTGTGTCCATAAATAGGTCGAGATCAAGGATGAGCTCTTGTCGAACCTTTCGCTCCCAGTCCCAGATACCGATGATGGTAGGCGCTTTTAAACCTCGAATAAGAATTTTGTCTTTCATTCAACCACCTCAACCGGCTCGAGCTGGTCAATTGGGAATCGCGGCACCACTGAGATTTCATACCCCTGCACAACCTCATTCTCAGCTTTCCCTGCACCGGCTCTTAGCGCCCCTACATAGGCGATCATAGCGCCATTATCGGTACAGAATTTAGGCCGCGGATAGTGGAGAGCCCAATCCCGTTTCTCTCCCTCGGCGGCAAGTTTTTCACGCAGACGGAGATTTGCGGCCACTCCTCCAGCGAGCACCAATTGTTTGTGTCCGGTTTGTTCCAGAGCGCGGCGGCACTTTATGACGAGAGTATCGGCAACTGCTTCCTGAAATCCGGCGGCAATATCTAAAACGGTCTGAGCCTCAATCTCGCCTTCTTCATTCCTCTGGGAATTTGCCAATGTCAGGGTATGGGTTTTCAGCCCGCTAAAACTGAAGTCCAATCCAGGTCGATCTGTCATGGGGCGAGGAAACTTGAACCGTTCAATCTGTCCTCCAAGTGCGGCTTTTGCCACCGAGGGTCCCCCCGGGTACCCCAAATCAAGCAGCTTGGCTGTTTTATCGAATGCCTCCCCCGCTGCGTCATCAAGCGACTCTCCCAAGAGTTGGTAGTTCCCTACTCCAGTGACATCCACCAGCTGTGTATGACCTCCAGAAACTAGCAGCGCAACAAAGGGAAAATCCGGCGCGTCGTCTTCTAACATGGGTGCTAATAAATGGCCTTCCATATGATGAATAGGAATGGCGGGAATACCCCAGCTCCAAGCAAGACTGGAAGCTAGAGTGGAACCGACCAAAAGTGCACCCACCAATCCAGGGCCGTAGGTATAGGCAATCGCATCTAAGTCTTCGGGCGAGCAATTTGCTTCCTTTAGGGTGCTATCCACCATAGGTAACAATTTTCGGATATGGTCCCTTGAGGCAAGTTCTGGAACAACCCCGCCAAAGTCAGCGTGCATAGCAACCTGACTATAGAGCTGATCAGCGACAATGCCCTGCTCAGTGTCGTATATCGCCACACCAGTTTCGTCACAGGAGGTTTCTATACCCAAAACTTTCATCGGAGCGCTTTCTGTTTGGTTATGACCTTCACTGATTAATCCTTTGCGGAGCGATTTCTTGGACCGGAGCGCGATATTAGCAGAGGATAGGTCTTTTTGACTCAAAAAATGCATAGTTATCGGCCTAGACAACCTTATAACGCACTGTTTTTATTATAAATATTGAACACTCTTCTCTACAAGACAAATACTTTGCAATGGCTGAAACATCTGATTAAAATACGCGCCCTCTGAAACCCAGGTATAAATACAGGAAATTGAATGCCACACGTTCGTGTCAAAGATAATGAGCCATTCGACTTAGCACTTCGTCGTTTTAAGCGTTCTTGCGAAAAAGCCGGTGTACTGGCTGAAGTTCGCAAGCGTGAGTTCTATGAAAAGCCTACCTGGGCTCGTAAGCGCAAAGCTGCCTCTGCGGTTAAGCGTCATCAGAAGAAAGTATCTCGTGAATCGCGTAAATTCGTACGTATGTTCTAAGAGACAACTCTTAAAGAATATTTGATACGCCGGCTTCTAGCCGGCGTATTTGTTTATACCTTTAAGCCTTTTGGCTGAGGGCTCCTTAGTTTTTGGCTGAAGGCTCTATCTTTTCTTCTATAGCCCTATAAACTTTCTCTCACTTTTTACTCACCATAATTCAGGAATATCCATGTCTGAATCTAACCTCAAAGACCAGATCACCGAAGCCATGAAGAACGCCATGCGTGCCAAAGAGAAAGAGAGACTTGGCACCATCCGTCTAATTCTGGCGGATATTAAGCGCATCGAAGTGGATGAGCGAATTGAATTGGACGATGCCCGCGTTCTACAAATTCTCGACAAAATGGTGAAGCAACGTCGAGATTCATCCAAGCAATTTAAAGATGCCGACCGCATGGACCTAGCGGAACAGGAAGACTTTGAAATTGGCGTAATCGAAGAGTTTCTGCCCGCCGCACTGAGCGAAGCAGAAATCTCAGAAATTATTGATGCGGCCGTCTCCGAGACAGGCGCCAGCACCATGCAGCAAATGGGCCAGGTAATAGGAAAAGTTCGGCCGCAGGTTCAGGGTCGCGCTGACATGGGCCAGGTTAGCCAAATGGTTAAGGCAAAGCTCTCCTAATCCTTCGTGGCCGGACGCATACCTCAGGCTTTTGTCGACGACCTGCTTTCACGGGTCGACATAGTCGACTTTATCCACAAAAGAGTTCCGCTTAAGAAGGCCGGTAAAAACTATCAGGCCTGCTGCCCGTTCCACGACGAAAAGACTCCCTCTTTCTCGGTAAATCCGCAGAAACAATTTTATTACTGCTTTGGTTGCGGAGCAGGCGGCAATGTCATTGGTTTTGCCATGGACTACGTCAATATGGGTTTTCCGGAGGCGGTAGAGCAGCTTGCCGGAGAAGTAGGCATGGAAGTTCCGCGCGAGGCCGGCTCGGAAGACGATGCTAGAGCCTCGGTCCGCACGGCTCTTTTAGCCAAACTCTCCGAAGCCGACCAGTTCTACCGAAAACAACTGCGCTCCAGCACCAAGGCCATTGAATACCTCAAAAATCGGGGTTTGAGCGGCGAGATCGCACGAGACTTTGGTGTCGGCGTCGCGCCCGAGGGATGGGACAACCTAATCAATGAAATCGGCAAGTCCACGGAAGATCTCAGCTTTCTCGAACAATCCGGGCTTGTTATCAAAAATGAAGATCGAGATTCACACTACGACCGTTTTCGCGACCGGATCATCTTCCCTATTCGCGATACTCGAGGTCGAACTATTGCCTTTGGTGGAAGAGTACTTGATGACAGTAAACCCAAGTACCTGAATTCACCAGAGTCACCGGTCTTCCATAAAAGTAGAGAGCTCTATGGGCTCTACGAATGCCTGCAACGCAAAGCCCGCTTCGAGGAAATTGTTGTGGTTGAAGGCTATATGGATGTTATCGCCCTGGCTCAACAGGGCATAAACAACGGCGTAGCTACATTGGGTACCGCTTGCGGACCGGCGCATTTGGAAAAACTCTTTCGTCACGTCGGACGAATTATCTTCTGTTTTGATGGTGATGAAGCTGGCGCGCGAGCTGCCGAACGAGCGCTGCATGCAGCATTACCGCTAATGATTGATGGTCGTCAGGTGAAATTTCTCTTTCTTCCCAGCGGTGAAGACCCAGACACCATTGTTCGTGATGAGGGCAAAACCGGTTTTGAAGCGCGTTTAAAAGACGCCATGCCTCTATCCAACTACATCATGGAACTTGCCGGCGCCGGGTCAAAATTAACGGACGCCGAAAGCAAGTCTCGTGCTCACGCTCAAGTTATGCCGCTCATAAATCAGCTGCCTCGCGGAGCTTTCCGAACCCTGATGGAACAAGAAGTCCTTGATCGAATTGGGGTTGCAGTAACAGTGGAACCAGCGATCAGTGTGGAACAGGCAGCTCCACTATCTCCCGTAAATGAAGAATCAGAGGAGACGGACGAGGCCTCGGCCCCACAAAAATTTGCAAAACGAGCGCGATCCAAAACCAGCACTTCACTTTCTGCCCACCTCATCAGCCTATTACTGCAATACCCGAAACTGATCTCATTGGCTGAAGAGTTAGCAAGCCTGCAAGCCGAGGATGAAGACGAACAGCTTTTTCTCGACCTCTGCGCCTACCTCCACAACAAACCGGAAACTACGCTGAGCAATCTCTTGGGATACTGGATGGCCGCAGAACCTGAGCAGGCGAAACGCCTGACAGAGCTAGCGAGTACGCGCCTAATCGACATCCAATCTGGCGAGATCGCTGCTGATGCCGTCGCCAAAGATTTCACTGACACTTTGTCGCGGTGGACCTCTCAACAACAGGGCGGTCGTTTACGGGAGAGAATCAAAGTTCTCGGTCGCATTCCCCTTGATCAGCAAAGTTCTGAGCAAAAAGCGGAGATGCGCGATCTGATGGAGAAATTGCGCGCGCTAAACTAGTCAGAAACCGGAGCGAGTGAGACCAAAACCCCCTCTTGAACTCATGCTTTTTTACCCCATTTATTGGTAGCCCAAGCCTAATCGCTGGGCTATAATGCTCCGCCTTTTTTTGCACCCACAACCTGAGACTTCTACAGTTACTATGGCTGAATCTGCACCAGTTCAATCGCGTATCAAAGATCTTATTGCCCTTGGCCGTGAACAAGGCTATCTGACATACGCCGAAGTTAACGACCATCTGCCTGAAGGAATTTCAGAGCAGGATCAGGTTGAAGACATCATTCAGATGATCAACGACATGGGTATCCGTGTCTTTGAACAAACTCCTGACGCCGATACTCTCCTAATGCTCAATCAGGAGCAAGAGAGCGAAACTGATGACGTGGCCGCTGCTGAAGCTGCTGCAGCTCTCGCAGCGGTTGAGTCTGAAGTACACAGAACTACCGACCCAGTGCGTATGTACATGCGTGAAATGGGCACGGTTGAGCTACTCACACGTGAAGGTGAGATCGAAATTGCCAAGCGCATCGAAGATGGTGTGCGTGAAATGCTATACGCCCTCGCCTTTTGGCCGGGTGCTGTTGCCAGCGTTCTCGAAGAATATGCCATGGTGGAATCGGAAGAACGCCGCCTAGCTGAAGTTATCTCCGGCTACCTTAATCCAGCCGAACATGTTCCCTCTGCTCTTGAACAGGCCCAATTGGCTGAAGCGCGTATCGCTGCAGGCGAAACAACCAAGGAAGAGGAAGAAGACGAAAAGCCTACTGGTCCAGACCCCGAAGAAGCCAAAGAGCGTTTTGGTGAAATTAAAAAGGCTCACACAAAAGCGATTAAAGCGATCGAAAAAAACGGCCGCAGCAGCAAGCAAGCTGTTGCAGCTCTGGAAGCAACCGGTGAGTTGTTCAAATATCTGAAGCTTACGCCACGCGTCTTTGATCCTATGATCAACGAAGTACGGGAAACTATTATTCAGGTGCGCATTCACGAGCGTAGTGTAATGAACATGTGTGTGCGTCAATCTAAGATGCCACGTACCACCTTTATCAAAAGCTTCCCTGGAAACGAGTCCAACCAGAAGTGGGTGAAAAGCCATAAGGTTAAAGCGCCCTGGGTTGCCGCAATTAAAGAAATCGAAGACGACATCAAACAGTCTCAGCAACAGCTGGAAAAAGTTGAGATTGCAACCGGTCTTAGTATCGGTGAAATCAAAGACATCAACCGTAATATCTCTCTGGGCGAAGCGCGCATGCGTCGTGCCAAGAAAGAGATGGTTGAGGCTAACCTACGTCTGGTTATCTCAATCGCTAAGAAATACACCAATCGTGGCTTGCAATTCCTCGACCTGATTCAAGAAGGCAACATCGGATTGATGAAAGCGGTGGACAAGTTTGAATACCGTCGCGGGTACAAGTTCTCGACCTATGCCACCTGGTGGATTCGTCAGGCCATTACCCGCTCCATTGCGGATCAGGCCAGAACTATCCGTATTCCTGTGCATATGATTGAGACTATCAACAAGCTCAACCGTATCTCTCGTTCGCTGCTGCAAGAGTTTGGTCGTGACCCTACTCCGGAAGAGCTGGCAGTGAAAATGGAAATGCCGGAAGACAAAATTCGTAAGGTGTTAAAAATCGCCAAAGAGCCTATCTCTATGGAGACGCCCATTGGTGATGATGAAGATTCCCATCTGGGTGACTTCATCGAAGACATCAATATTACCTCTCCGGTTGAATCTGCCACTGGCGAAAGCCTGACAGAGGCCACCAGAGACGTACTAGGCAGCCTTACTGCTCGTGAAGCCAAAGTTCTGCGTATGCGTTTTGGTATCGACATGAATACCGACCACACTCTAGAGGAAGTGGGCAAACAGTTCGACGTAACCCGAGAACGTATTCGTCAGATCGAAGCCAAGGCACTCAGAAAGCTAAGACATCCAACCCGTTCTGAACATCTTAGAAGCTTCCTAGACGAGTAACTAACTAAGGAACAATGAGCTAGGTAGCTCATCCAGAATCGGCGCTTACTTAAAAGGCGCCGTTTTTGTCTGCAAGGGGGTGACTAATCCGCCGAGAGTGCAGAAATAAGTCACAAAGAAAGGAATCTAAACATCAGAGCATTGATGTCGGAACTTATGACATTTATGCTCTGTCCTAACAACTAATTCAACAACACCATTGTGGGGACCGCGTGAAAAACAAAACATCTTTCGTCCAAGTGATTCAGACTCTCATTCTTTTGGGACTATCCTCAACTGCACTTGCTCAGGATTGCAGCGAAGCTCCTGTCGCTCCTGATCTCGTTGATGGCGCCACAGCCAGCATGGATCAGCTCGTAGCCAACAGCGAAGAAGTTAAAACCTTCATCGCCGCTGCTGACAGCTATCTGGATTGCAGATATGCCTATCGCGACACTGTTGCCTACAAAGACTTGAGCCGCAGCGATAAAGGCGCCTATACCGACGAGACCGAAGAAGTTCTGGATGCTCGCAACGAAATCGGTGATGACTTCAATGACGAAGTAGCCGCATACCAAGCAGCAAACCCCTAATAGCAAGACTCTGACCTGGCAAATAAAGCCGAGTTAGACGAAATAATAAAGAACATCTATACTCCGCGGCGCCTATAATTAGGCGCCGTTTTTCTTTCTCCAGCGCAAAGCTTTTGAGAAACTTTTTAAACCGGCTCTGACGCCGGACTTTTGTTTTGCAGCAAGGCGTAGAAGGCGCGATTGAAGGAATGTACATTCAGTACATGACTGATTGAGCGACCAAACTGCAACACAACTGCGGAGCAAAAGAATCAGTCAGAGGGCCCATAGCTCAGTTGGTTAGAGCAGTCGACTCATAATCGATTGGTCGAAGGTTCAAGTCCTTCTGGGCCCACCATTCATTCCCTACGGTCATTCTGTTGGTCCTCATTGGACAATCCCGGCCCTACGGCATAGCCTCCGGGCGCACCTCAGTTCGAAGCTTTGGCTGGAGTCTTAAGGGGTTTTAGGTGAGCAGCTAGTATTACCAAATATCACTGATTAAGTTTATGCTCTTTCACTGGACATACGGCAAGTGCCGACAATAAGTGGAGTCAATGCTAGGGCAATCAGATACCAATCCGGTTCTAGGACTATTTGAGAAATATAGAGCTAAATTCGATTCAAACAGACAATTGTCCGACCCGGCCGCCGATCTTGGAATTTCAGATCTCTGGCAAAGTATTCAGCGGCAGCAAGATATCAGTCAGGAAACTCTTTGCGAAAGATTAAGCGAGCTAACTTCAACTGAACACTACCTTCGAGAGATAGAGCCGCCGGCGATTTTGGTTCAGAAAATCCCGAGAAAGTTTGCCGAGGAACATCTGCTCATACCCCTAGACGAAGAGTCAGAAGATTTACCCTGCTTCGCTGTGGCAAATCCCTTCGATCGTGAAATTCAGGAAACACTAAGATTTATATTTGGAACTGGTTTCAGACTAGTATTAGCACCACCTGAAAATATCGAACTGGCACTCAACAATGCCTACGAAATTTCGTTAGAAAACAATGGCAAAAACACGTCCACCAAACTAGATGAAGTGCCCGAATCGGAAGTCGATCGAGCTGTGCCCTTGTTGGCACGCCAAATATTGACCCGTGCAATCAAACAAAAAGCTTCAGACATACATATCCAACCTTTCTCAAATGCAGCAATTGTAAGACTTCGGGTAGATGGCTTGTTGCAGCGTTTAACAATATTGCCAGAGCGAGTTGCAGAAGCCCTGATTCGTTATTTCAAAGCTCACTCAGAGATGGATCCCACGCTCTCGCAGTTACCTCAAGACGGTCGTATGCTGGTAGAGATCGACTACAACTCCTACGATCTTCGTCTTTCCTCGCTCCCAGTAGCGGGGCATCAGGAAAAAATGGTGATTCGTCTCCTAAATAGGCGCGCCGTATTTGAACTGACCTCCATAGGTTTCTCGTTGGATGAGATTCATACGATTAACCGCATGACATCTAATCCCTCAGGCGTGATTTTAGTTTGTGGCCCCACTGGTTCGGGTAAAACTACCACGCTCTATTCAATTCTCAGCCGCCTCAATAAAGAAGACACCTCCATCATGACGGTGGAAAACCCAGTGGAATACCAAATACAGGGATTAAGTCAGACGGAAGTAAACGAAAAGGCCGGAATGACTTTCCCCGCTGCCTTGCGCACCATGCTACGCCAGGATCCAGACGTAATTCTTATCGGTGAAATTCGGGATTCGGAAACCGCTCAGATTGCGTTGCAAGCTGCCATGACTGGCCACTTGGTGTTCTCAACTTTGCACACCAACAATTCATTGAGCGCCATTCCCAGACTGCTCGACTTGGGCGTAAACCAAATGGTTCTTGCCGAGGCACTGACGGGCATTATTTCCCAGCGCCTTCTCAGAAAACTGTGTGCCAACTGCAAGGAAACCTTTGACGACTCGAAGGATCCTCTCACAAAAGCATTTCAGAAAATCACACGGGCAGCACAAGCATTTCAGGCTAAAGGTTGCGACCAATGCCAATTTAGCGGCTATTCGGGCCGAACAGTAATTGCCGAGTTAATAGAAATCAGTGCTGAGCAACGCGAGCTACTTTTGAGGGGTGAAAATGATCCCCTTCTCTTCAGAGATACGATGAAGGACAAATTCAACTCTCTTGCGCTATCGGCTTCGCGACTTATTATCTCTGGTGAAACAACGATTTCTGAAGCGACATCGGTACTTGGGCAGAATTTCTGGGTTGAGCTCGCCAACCAATATCGCACTGAAATTCCGGATATGGGGAACATCTATCCCCAATCAGGAAAGTCGAGCCAGCAACCTGAAATTCTAGTTCTAGGCTCTGACGATATAGCCAATAAGTCACTTTGCGAGAAGTTCGAAGAAGCATGGTTTACCGTGCTTGCCGCCCATTCTCCAGAAGCGGCTAATGCCTCTCTTCAAGAAAACGAAGCAATCGCGATGGTTATCCTGAATGTGGATTCCGAATTGGCAGACGAGGATGTTGTAGATCTAGTTGCTGGCTACCGACAACATATTGCCTGGGCTCGAATACCCGCTTTAATCCGCTTACCCACCAATCGATACCACCTCGAGCAATTGCTTCGCGACAATGGGGCCACATCGCGCTTCGTATTTCAAGATACTCCTCTGAAAGAAATCATCGAGATGATCCAGCACGCCATTAGTGATAATCTAGATTTTAAATGGGGTTTAAGCGAGAGTATTGGAGAGGTAAATATATGAATAGGCTTTGTGGACGCGTAATCCGAGCAAGGCAAAGCTCAGGTTTTACTCTTGTTGAGCTAATGTTAGTTGTTGCGCTGATCGCAACTCTTGCAAATATTGCCTTCCCCGCTTTATCGAAGGCGGTACTAAAATCACGTCTTTCGGAACTGGTTGTTGAAATTGAAGAGTTTAGAACTCAGTACGAAGTGATCCGCCAGACCGGTGATATAAACGTATTAGAAATTACTGGTTATTCAATGGCATTAATGCCAGAAGAGCTTAAAAATAATGGCCTCCGAGCCATAGAATACCCGGGATTGAAATTCTCCGTCGTAGTATTACATTCTTCACAGGGATCAAGACTTGGTTTACTTATTATTGATTTGGAAGGCAGTAATATTGAGGTACTTGCCGATATGCTACCGCCAGTAATGTTTTCTCATTCGAATACACACTTATTGACTGTCGAACTACTTCGAGAAAATAACTAAGTAACAAAGGGCAAAATTCATGTCAGAAGAATTCACAGATCTTGCGCACAAAGCGGATGAGGATATTGGAGAGAAGCTAGAAGATGCCGAACTAAAAAAGGGTCGCGCAGGAAATCAGCGACAGAAGGGGCTAATGCTAGCCGCGATTGTTGCTCTGATATGTATCAATACGATTACCTTAGTTTGGCGTCAATCAACGGCAGATCAAGCACAACTAGCCTCTGCGGTTGAGCTCTTCGTTATTGTTGATGAGCTTGTGCGCGCCCAGTACCTCGCCTCTGAAGAACTTCCTGAATCCTTGGATAGCTTGGCCTTGGAAGATCTGGTTCACTACCGAAAACTAGATGCCACGACCTACGAGTTAACTCCTCTGGTTGTGCCGCCACCATACAATGTTAGTGCGACCATGAGCCTGACAGAGGTTTTCGATCCCAGTCAGCTTCCATCACAATTTTCGACGACCAACTAAATTAGACAGTTGCACTAAACTCTATACTGGTACGAGATATCGCAAGTTACACACCCTAGCCTTTGCTTATGGGCTGGCAATTCGGGGTTTTACCCACACCACCCATTAGCCATCATGATTCGCAAGATATTACAGACAGATAGTCAGAGCGCTTTAATCCGGACCGTAGTTCTTACTGGCACGGCGATGATTGCATTCGCGGCAAATGCTCTACTCTGTCGTATGGCTCTCGGACAGGGCCTGATCGACGCAGCTAGCTTTACTTCCTTACGCATCCTCGCCGGAGCAGCAGCATTGGGCGTAATAATTTCTGTTCGGGGACAGCGGACTAATTTAAAACCCAGCTGGATTAGTATTGCTGCTCTATTTTGCTTCATGGCATTTTTCTCTTTCGCGTATCTCACACTAACCGCTGGAACAGGCGCATTGCTCTTGTCCGGTACGGTTCAATTGATGATGTTTACAACTGCAATTGTTAGCGGCGAGCGGTTTTCTTGGTATTCCTGGATTGGCATAGCACTGGCACTTGCTGGGCTGGTTTATCTAGTCGCACCAGGAGTATCCGCTCCTGATCCCATTGGAGCAGTATTTATGGTGATCACTGGCGTGGCTTGGGGCGTATATTCGTTGATCGGTCGAAGCTCGACAGCGCCGCTTATCGCCACCACAGCAAATTTTGTGTATTGCATACCGCTAACTATCGTCCTGAGCCTCTTCTTCATCACTAGCGCCAACCTATCTTTGCCCGGAGTGATTTTGGCCCTGGCCTCAGGTGCTTTGGCTTCAGGGCTCGGTTATGCAGTTTGGTACTCAGCATTGCCCTCATTGACAGCCGGCCAGGGAGGGACAGTACAGCTATCCGTGCCATTGATCGCAGCAATTGGCGGCGTTCTTTTTTTGTCTGAGCAGATTAGTTTTCGCCTAATCATCGCCTCTTGCCTGACTATTACCGGCATCTGGCTGGCGCTAAAACAAAGATCACAACCCTCCTCAATCCCCAAAAAGGTTTGAAGAAGTGTTGAGAGTTAATTTGAATTTGCTCCTGTGAAAATATGCCAATAATCGAGCAGAGTAACCTCTTGTTCCATGTCTGCTGTAACCCGCTACAGTTTTGATCAAATTGGTAAAGAATCAATAATAGGGCATCCTGACCGGTTAAAGCCGATTAGAATTCTGAGGTTGAATGCCAATGCGTCAAATGCCGCGGTCCATTTTATGAACCTTAAAAAACACATCTTAGGCTTCAGTATATTTCTGCCGATCCTGCTTAGCGCCTGCAGTGACCAATCGACGGACAGACAATATGTTATTAAATTCAGTCACGTAGTCGCAGCGGATACACCCAAAGGACTTTCTGCAGAACTATTCAAACAGAAAGTTGATGAGCGCCTTGGCGGTCAGGTTGTAGTTGAAATATATCCCTCCAGCCAGTTAATGAGTGACGACGATTCCATCGAGGCTTTGGCCTTCAATGAAATCCAGATGACCGCCGTTTCGGTCTCAAAATACAATCGTTTTACCAAAAAGTTGCAGGTATTTGACCTCCCCTTTCTATTCAATGATATGGATGCGGTTGGACGCTTTCTTGAGCATGAAGAAACCGACAGGCTCCTCGGGGTGCTGGACGATAAAGGCTTAATGGGTTTGGGATTTTGGCCGAGCGGACTAAAACAGTTAAGCGCCAATACTCCCCTGCTGGAACCTGAGGACGCGCGAGGCAGGAGCTTCCGCATCCAGGAATCAGATGTCTTTGAAGCCCAGTTTTTGACGGTAGACGCGGTACCTCAGAAATTGGCCTTTGGAGAGGTATATCAGGCACTTCAGGTCGGCACGATCGATGGTCAGGACAACACCTGGTCAAATATCTACTCTGAGAAGATTTACGAAGTCCAGGACTACATTACCGAAACCAACCACAACCTTATGGTTTACATATGGATGGTGAACACTGAATTCTGGCAGAGGCTGCCAGAGGCAATTCAGGACGAGCTTGAGGTAATTGTCGACGAAGTAAATGCCGAAGTAATGGCTATGGCGATTGAAATTAACGCCAATGATCGCGAGACCATAGTGCAGAATGATCCAGACAAATTACTGCAACTTACCCCCTCACAACTGGAGCAATGGCGAGAGGCCATGAAACCTGTATGGGACAGGTTTAGAGACGAAATTGGCGAAGAAGTCATTGCCGCCGCTCTTGAGGCGAACAACTCTTAAAACACTCAACGCACTCACCAACAAATTGGGAGATTTCATTGCTAGCGCGCTGGAATAAACTGGAAGAGATTCTTATCGGCAGCCTGTTAGCTGTCATGGTTTTCATTACCTGCCTGCAAGTAGTGCTGCGCTACCTGTTCAACACCGGAATTGTCTGGGGCCTTGAAGCTACCTCCTATGCTTTTCTCTGGATGGTATTACTGGGACTTTCCTACGGGGTTCGCACAAACTCTCACATCGCCGTTGACCTGATTCTCAGTTGGCTTCCCAGCAGATTTAAACGGGTGGTTTTGCTGATATCGGTCAGCCTGGCGCTTATGTATACCATCACCATGCTGCTCGGGACCTATACCTATATAGAACGGCTGTATTTGCTCGAGATACACGCGCAAAACATTGCACTGCCCAAATGGCTTCTATCCAGCTGCCTGCCTCTGGGCTTTCTACTGCTGAGCTTGCGGTTGCTGGAACTGGCCAAACAAATATATTCCGGCGAAAAAGATTCAATAGGTGTAGGCAAAGAGCCGGTCACTTTACGGGAGAGCGAAGAATGACCGCATTTGTTCTCTTTACCGGCCTGCTCGTCTTTCTACTACTTGGCGTTCCTGTGGCTATGGCCCTGGGTTTATCCAGCGCGATTGTGATGATTTTCATGACAGACCAGACGATGATGTCCCTGGCGCTCAAATTCGCCCACACCATGAAGGTCTATCCACTACTGGCTATCCCGTTTTTCATCCTGGCCGGAACTCTGATGAGTACCGGTGGTGTCGCAAAACGCATGATTGATTTTGCCATGGCCAGTCTCGGACATTTTAAGGGTGGACTAGCAATGGCCGCCGTTCTGGCTTGTGCGCTATTTGCCGCCGTATCCGGCTCTTCACCAGCAACTGTATTGGCGATTGGACCCATCGTTATAGCCGCGATGATTAAATCTGGCTACAGCAAAGAGTTTGCTGCTGGAGTGATATGTAACGCCGGCACTCTGGGAATTCTGATTCCGCCGTCGATCGTCATGGTGGTTTATGCGTCCGTTACCCAGACATCGGTTGGAAAGCTGTTTATGGCAGGAATCGTTCCCGGAATCCTGCTTACCCTGATGATGATGATGGCAATTTATATAGTCACCCGGAACAAAGATATTCAGTGCGCTCCGAAAGCAAGCTTCCAGGAGGTTTTACGTTCCGGCAGAGAGGCGCTGTGGGGCCTCATGCTTATCATCATCATTATGGGTGGAATATATGCTGGAGTCTTTACGCCTACGGAAGCAGCGGCTGTCAGCGCGGTTTACGCATTGGTGGTGGTCGTATTTGTCTACAAAGACCTCAAACTGACGGAAATCCCGAAGGTTCTAACCGAGAGCGCAAAGTTAACCGTAACTTTGATGTTTATTATCGCTAATGCCTACGTTTTTGCCTTTGTACTCACCACGGAACAAATTCCACAATCTGCCGCTGAAGCAATACTTAACTCCGGGCTTAGCCCTTGGATGTTCCTTCTAATTGTGAATTTGATTTTGCTGATAGCGGGGAATTTTATCGATCCCACTTCGGTTATTTTGATCGTCGTCCCCATCATTTTTCCAATAGCTATGGGACTGGGTATAGATCCCGTGCATCTCGGAATCATGATGGTAATCAACATGGAAATCGGTCTAGTGAGTCCGCCCGTAGGTCTCAACCTCTTTGTCACTTCCGGGGTTACCGGAATGCCGCTAGTAGATATGATTCGTGCAGCCCTGCCTTGGCTATTGCTGCTGCTAGCCGCCTTGGTGCTAATCACCTACGTTCCAGCCATATCTACCTTCCTGCCGAATATGATGTTTGATTAAGCTTAAACTCAGCAGCGGCGGGAAAGTGATTAGTGCCTAGTTACTGTCTTCCCAGGAAATCGAGCAGAATTGAATTAAATTCGTCGCGCTTTTCAATATTCGGCAAATGCGCCGCTTCTTTGATGATGACGTACTCGGAACCCTCAACACCCTGGTGAAGTACCTCGGCTGAGGCGACTGGGCATGCAGGATCACTCTCACCGACAATCACTGTGGTCGGCTTTTTAATCAGTCCGAGCACATCGCATTGACTCATATCCCGGATCGCACGGGCACAGCCGATGTAACCGGTAACACTTGATGCGTTAATCATGTCGCGGACACGGCTGATCTCTTGCGGATGTGATTTATGGTATGGCGCAGTGAACCAACGCCCTAAAGTGGCGTCGGCAAGAGCTTCTGTCCCCCCAGCCTGGGCATCTGCAATTCTTCCGTCCCACAGTTCACGGGGTGGCATAACACAGGCGGTATCGCATAGCGCCAGTGACAAAATACGATCCGGGTAATTGGCACCGAGCAACTGGGCGACAAATCCACCCATGGATAATCCAACAAAATGAACCTTGCCAACATTCAGGGCATCCAATAAACCAACCACATCGGCAGCGAACATCTCGATCGAATAATTGACGTCGGGGGCATCAGTACCTCCATGCCCTCTCTGGTCATAGCGCAGCATCCTATATCCGGCACCCGTTATGGCCTCTACCTGATCGTCCCACATGCTGTAGTTACTAATCAGGCTATTACTGAACATAACCACTGGCCCACCTTCGGGGCCGTCAAACCTGTAATTAATGGAAATACCGTTCGCTTCGATTGTTGAGGACATCTGTCTGATTGCACTCCTGAGTTATTTACTAGCCTTTAATGTGAAGAACCATCAATTGGATACCCTAGGGCTTTCGGAAAGTAATTGAAAATCTATCGCCCTGGGGTGCCACCAAATTCTATGTTAACGAGTGGATTTAATCTGGTTTGGCAAACCAATTGTTCGAAAATAATCTTTGCAATTAAACGCAGAGGTAACAAGTACAATTGTCCGGTTTTCTATTAAAAGTCACGGCCACGCAAGGTCGTTTTTCAAGGCAGACAAAGCGCGGCAACAAAGAGCTAAAAATATGAGATTAGCCACCATTAAACTCAATAATGAAGAAGTCGCTTCTATTGTTGTAGGCCAAGGGTTTATTCCTATTGCCTTGGCGAATAAAGAGTTTGGTAAAAATTGGCCAACCGATATGTTGGAGCTTATCCGCGCCGGCAAGGTCGATGAGATAAATCAGTGGTATAGGGAAGGCGGCGACGCCAGGCTGGCTTCCCTGGGAGAAAAAATAGTCCCACGGGAAGCCATCCAGTTTGCCCCTCTAGTGCGCAGGCCGCGAAAAATCTGGGGGATTGGGCTTAACTACCGAGATCACGCGGCAGATTTGGCGGAGACCTCTCCCACGGCTGAACCGGCAAGTTTTATGAAGCCCGATACGGCGATAATCGGCGATAGTGACACCATTGAGATACCCCTGATGTCGGAAAAGACCACTGCTGAGGCAGAGCTGGGTATAGTTTTTGGAAAAACCTCAAAGCATGTCTCAAAAGAGGACTGGCAGAGCGCCATCTGTGGCTACGTCAGCATCATCGATATGACCGCAGAAGATATATTGAGAAGAAACCCGAGAAATCTGACGCAATCCAAGAGCTTCGATACCTTTATCAGTCTTGGTCCAATTTTGGTAACTCCCGACGAGGTAGCTGATGTAAACAGCCTTCAGGTAAAAACCCTGATCAACGGCAGAACCCACGCGGAGAATGTTGTTTCCAACATGACCTTCCCACCGAATTACCTGGTTTCTTATCACTCCGATATTATGACTCTGCTCCCTGGCGATATTTTATCCACCGGAACTCCAGGAGCAGTGCATATAAACGACGGCGATGTGGTCGAATGTCACATCGACGGCTTTGAACCCCTGGTTAACCAAGTTGTTGACCTCAAACTCTGAGCATATCTATCTAACTGAGAAGAATTATGGATTTAGGACTTAAAAACAAAACCGCAATCGTTATGGCGTCCAGTGCTGGATTGGGGAAAGCGGTGGCTACCGAGCTCGCCCGTGAAGGCGCCAATGTCATGATGAGCAGCCGACGAGAAGACGAGCTGAAGAAGGTTCAGGCGGAAATTTCTGAGGAAACAGGTAATGAACCAGCCTTTACTGTGGCTGATATTACCAACTACGACGATATCAAAAATGTCGTCAACAACACGGTAGAAAAATTTGGCGGCGTAGATATTCTTGTCAACAATGCCGGCGGCCCTCCAGCGGGAACTTTCGACAAATTTGACGACGATGCCTGGGTGAACGCCATGAATCTCAACCTGCTAAGTTACATCCGTAGTATTCGTGAAGTTGTCCCCCATATGAAAACAGCCGGTCAGGGCTGGATCCTCAACTGCACTTCTTCCGGGATCAAGCAGGCACTGCCAAACCTGATTCTCTCCAATACCTTCCGAATGGGCGTAGTTGGTTTGAGCAAAACACTATGTGACGAACTGGGGCCGGACAACATTCGTATAAACGTTCTAGCTCCCGGCCGAATCTGGACCGACAGAATTGCCTATCTGGACGGTATACGAGCTGAAAAATCTGGGACAACTCTGGACGAAATCAAGGAAAGCACTTCCAAAACCATATCTTTGCGGCGCTATGGCGATCCGGCAGAGTTTGGCCGAACTGCAGCATTCCTTTGTTCTGAAGCGAATACCTACACATCTGGCCAAAGCATTCTGGTAGACGGTGGTTTAACTACTGCCTACTAGACTGTCACAGGGCAGAAGAGATAACTTGATAGAGAGACAGGATATAAAGGGGAACCCAAAATGAGCCAGTTCACGAAGTCATTTATCGCTAAATTTGGTAGTCAAATTTCATTGCACAAATTCACTTTTCTAGCTGGTTCGATTCTGCTGGCAGGTTTAGTTGCTTGCGCTCATAGCCCTGCGAACACTAGTGTGATTCTGGGCACCGCCACGCCAGGCGGGGGTTTTACTTTATATGGAGGCGAGCTGGCCAAGATCGTCAACGAAAGCAACTCAGGCCTACTGATCGAACCACGCAATACTCGCGGTAGCCTAGAGAATATCCCTCTTTTGGAAAGTGGCGAACTCGACATTGCACTAGTATCGGGTGAACCCGCCTACGAAGCGCTGAGTGGAGTCAATGGGCCAGCGGCTGATCTGCGTATCATTTTGGCGATGTATTCCACTCCTGGCATGTTCGCGGTTCGCGGCGATAGCCCTTACCAAACAATTTCGGATCTTGAAGGGCAGCCAATTGCGTTTGGTACACGCAGCTCTGGCCTTCCGATTCTTGCGCACTATGTACTCGACGGCATGGGACTGAACCGGGAAGAAGATTTTGAAGCCATCTTTGTGGACAGGGCGAGCGACGGTCCCGTTATGCTTCGTGAGGGTAGTGTAGAGGCAATTTGGGGCGGAGGCTCTGGCTGGCCAAGCTTTGTGAC
>JABJGI010000113.1 GCA_018662305.1 Porticoccaceae bacterium
CGGTCGGGAAATAGCTCGCGGGCAAACTGGATAAAGCGTTGGCGAAAAGCTGCGCCATGAAAATCATCTACTAATACAAAACCTCCGCGAACCAGATATTCCCGCAGGGCCATTATTTCTTGCTGATCAAAAGTTGCCTGGCCGATTTGTTGAAGGAACAACCAGGGGTAATCAAAAAGATTCGGGTCATCCAGACGAATGTGGCGACTGTCCGGCGCAACCTCGATGAGGGACATACGCTCAATGCCATCCGTTATATGAGCTTCAGCCTCGGGCCAATCGATGGCCCACCATGCCCTTCCGCGGCCCCTGCCCCATCCGCCGGCCATGGATTCACCAAAGATGACTCGGCCAATATGCAGTTCCGCTTGAGGCCCTGCATCGGTATCGAGATTATCCATTTGTGCGCTCGCCGCCAAAGGCAGGAGCAAGCCAAGAAAGGAGAATAGAAGAAGATATCGCATTGCCTAGAATTGAATAGCAAAAACTATTCAAACAAAAGCCTGCTATCTATTTGTTTACCTAGATTTACCTAGTTTCAAATTACCCAATAGCGTCGCCGACTTTGTTGCCTTGAGGGTGAGTCACTACAACAACAGCCGGACGAGGCGGCATATTCTCATCGAAATCGGGCCATCGCGTTCTTGGAGTTTCGTAGTCGTCCCCCTCCGAGGGATGTTGTACGGCACAAAAGAAGCTGGTGTTGTCTGGCGTAAAACAGGGGCCGCATAGTTCCGCTCCCACTGGCGTGCGCAAGAAATGCTTGGGTCTGCCGCGATCGGGACCAACAACAGGTGCCACCCAAACCCCATCAGCGATTCCAAAAGTCTCAGCACCATCGGTGGCTATCCAAATATTGCCAGCATTGTCGAATGCGCAATTGTCCGGGCAGGCCAACCAGCCGTTTTCACTGGTCTCCGGATGATAACTAGAACCAGGATAATCAGGCGAGCCCCCTATGAGCAGCATGTCCCAAGCGAAGCGATCAGCACAATGGTCACCATCGGGTGGAATTAACTCGAGAATTTGCCCTGCCCGGTTGTCAGGTCTCGGGTTGGTGGCGTCCAGGTTGCTGACCTCTCTATCCCAATTATTAGTGAGCATTGCAAACACACTGCCCGTCACCGGATTGATGTCGACGTCCTCCGGCCGATCCATCGGCGTCGCTCCCACTAGATCTCCTGCTTTGCGCGTATCAAAACAAATATCCGCTTGGCTATAAAAGCCGTTTTCCTCGGTTAACGGACCTTCGCCATAAACCAGAGGAATCCAAATGAGTCCCTCATCGTCAAATTTGGCCACGGACAAAATTCCATCCTCCAATAAATCCATATTGGCAGCTCGATCATTCGGGTCATATTTGTTTTTGCTGATAAAGCGATACAGGTATTCAAAAGCCTGATCGTCACCGCTGTAACCTACGACATAACCGTCGGCATTAATGGTGACATTGCACCCCTCGTGTTTAAACCTGCCAATCGCCGTCCGCTTTTTTGGCACTGATTCGGGGTCAAAGGGATCAATTTCTACAATCCAGCCAGCGTGCAGTGGCTCGTTAGGGGTTTTACTCATATCCCAACGCTCATAAAATCTAGGCCAAGCGGCTATCCTGTTTTCCACTCGCATACCAAAGCGTTCATGGCTCTCACGATCTGAAGGCTCTGCACTAGAAAAATCTCCGGAGAAGAAGTCCTGAATATTTTCTTCTGCGGTTAGCACCGTCCCCCAAGGGGTTATGCCTCCAGCGCAGTTTCCGTAGGTACCCCAGCTATCAATGCCATTGGCAGAGTATTTCGTTAGCAACCTCCTATGCCCTGCAGCTGGCCCGGTGAGCTCCATTAGCGAGTCAGGACTAATTCTTCGGTTATAGCTAGATTCTAGATTAACCTGCCATCTATCCTCCGTTCTGCTCACTTCGACTACTGAAAGACCTGTGGTCGCTTTATTGACAGCAACCTGCTCCTGGCTCATTCGCGTTGTTCCCGGAGAACCTGGGTACATAAGCCGTGATCGACAATATTCGTGATTTACTACCAGCAAACCATGATTTGAATTATTCGATCCCAACGGCAGAGGCAAAAAGCCAACATAGTCATTGTTGTATCCAAACTGTTGAAGTTGCGCTTCTTCTGTCTGATTCTCGGGATCAAAGTCTGGCGAGCCAGCGAAGATTGGATCGCCCCAACGCAGCAATACCTGCGATTGATAACCAGGGGAGACATGGAAGTTCTCGTCCAAGCCCTGATTCAACTCGGCAAAACCTAG
The DNA here is from genome assembly GCA_018662305.1 of Porticoccaceae bacterium. Classification (GTDB taxonomy): domain Bacteria; phylum Pseudomonadota; class Gammaproteobacteria; order Pseudomonadales; family GM7GCV1; genus JABJGI01. The sequence goes on from JABJGI010000113.1 coordinate 2,266, forward strand.
TTCAGAAGCACTCCCCAGAGAAGCGCCCAGAGAACCGCAACCAGAAAGTCCCGATGCCGCGGCAATGCCACTGGCTAAAGAAGTTTTGAGGAAGCTACGGCGTCCGCCACGGCGAGCCAGAATATGTTCAAAGGGTTCCGCATTTGAGGGGTTAGTGGGTATATCGTCTGGATCAATCATTGGGGTTCTCGTTCATTCAACCCCTGCATAGTTACAGGGGTTGATGAAACATTTTTGAAATCGGGCCAAGTTTTATGGGATTCAAACTGATTTAAGAATCCTAGTGGCAATTGTAGATTCCAATTTCAGTGCCACTACCCTATGTTAACGATAATTTTCAAAGCTGCGGAAATTCTCATCAAGGGGTATAACTAAAGTAATGAGCCAAAAAGAATTCAACTACACCGCTCTGCCTTGGAACATAATTTTCGGCGCTGGGGCGGTACATCGCTTAGCTGAGGAGATAGATAAACTCGGCTTCAGCAAACCCCTTGTTCTGGTGACACCTGGGCATCGCGCTCAGGGTGAAGAGCTAGCAGAAGAGCTTGGACTCGATACAGCGTGGCTCTTTGATCAGGCCGCAATGCACGTGCCCATGCAGACCGTCACGCTAGCTCAAGCACAAGCCAAAGAACTCGGAGCGGACTGCAGTATTTCCTTAGGAGGCGGCTCTACAACAGGACTGGGTAAAGCCCTAGCGCTGAAATCCGACTTGCCAAACATTGCCATACCCACCAGCTATGCTGGCTCGGAAATGACAAATATTTGGGGCATTACCCAAGACGGCAAGAAAGTTACGGGACGCGACAACAAGGTTCTGCCAAACCTCACTCTCTACGATCCTGAACTTACCTACTCTCTTCCACCCAGCTTTGCCGCTTCGAGCGGTTTGAATGCAATAGCTCAAGCCGCTGTAAATATTGCTTCAGGAGAGGCAAATCCTGTTGTCAGCCTGATGGCGATAAAGGCAGTTCAAACTCTGTCACAGAATCTTCCACGCATTCTGACCAACCCTGAAGACACTCAAGCTCGTGCAGAAACTCTCTATGGAGCATGCTTGGCTGGGGCCTCTCTCGGTACAGGAACGACCGGCATACACCATAGGCTCTGCCACACCCTCGGTGGCAGTTTTAATACCCCGCACGCGGAGACTCATGCTGTGATTCTCCCCTACTCTATTGCCTACAATGCTGCGGCAACAAA
>JABJGI010000114.1 GCA_018662305.1 Porticoccaceae bacterium
AATCTTACTCATTGAAACTGCCAGGGGTAGTTTCAATGACTTTGATACAAGGCTAGAATTAGGACTGGTTCGCTCCTGTTCTCTAGGAGCTGGTTTTTTCCTTTAAAGTTCTAATCTATGCAACTGGCCTCATTCGTCAATCCTGACCTCGTGATCTGCAAGCTACCCGCAAGCAGCAAAAAGAAACTGTTTGAAACTGTCGCAGAACTGATTTCAGGGCAGTGCTCAAAGCTGTCGGCCAATGAAATTTTTGATGGTTTATTTGCTCGAGAGCGACTTGGCTCTACCAGCCTAGGCAACGGAGTGGCAGTACCTCACTGCCGAATTGAAAACCCAGACACCGACTGCTGTGCTGTGGTGACTTTAGAAAACCCAATCGGCTTTGACGCTCCTGATAACCAACCAGTCGATATACTGATTTTTTTGGTGGTTTCCGGAGAAGCCTGCCAGGATCATTTAGATCGACTGGCTGTAATCGCCAAATCCTTCTCCGATAGCGACTACAAAGAAAAAATTCAGGGAGCAAAAACCCAGGAGAATTTGAAAAATCTTATCTTCAACAACAATGAATAGGTTGCCCCTTCCCTAGCGGAGCTTTTCTGAGATGCAGCTACTCATAGTAAGCGGTCGATCCGGCTCGGGGAAAAGCTCAGCTCTGAATTCTTTCGAGGATGCAGGCTTTTGCTGCATGGATAATTTTCCAGTTAGCTTACTCCCAGACTTGTTTGAGAAAACAGACAGTTCTCAGACAAACCAGAAGTATGCGGTGAGCGTTGACGTTCGCGCATCGGAAGAAGAAATTTCTCTCTTGCCGGAAACTCTCCAAAAACTAACCGCTCAAGGCATCGATTGTGAGGTGCTTTTTCTCGATGCTGATACCCCAACCCTAATTCGTCGTTTTAGCGAAACTCGCCGGAAGCATCCTCTAACAAACTCTGCGACCGACCTAAAAGAAGCCCTGAGCAAAGAATCAGCGATTCTTGCGCCTCTAATGAACATTGCTGACGCAACGATCAATACCAGCACATTGGCACCAGGAAGGCTCTCTGATGCGCTGGAAAAACGTTTTTTATTTGATCAGGGTGACGAGCTTCTCGTAGTCGTCGAATCATTTGGATTTAAAAAGGGCGTGCCCATCGACGCCGATTTTATTTTTGATGTGCGCTGCTTACCTAACCCCTACTGGTTACCGGAATTGCGAGAGCACAGCGGGCTAGATGATTCCGTTTCGAACTATCTTTCAGAACAGAGTGACGTGCAAAAAATGATCGATTCCATTTCCTCTTTTCTTGGAGAGTGGGTTGATAACTTTAAACAGGGAGCTCGCAGCTACCTGACGATTGGGATTGGGTGCACTGGTGGGAGGCATCGATCTGTTTTTGTCGCCGAACAAGTAAAGCAAGAACTAGATAAGCTACACTCACAAATAATTGTCCGCCACAGAGACCTAGATCAGTGATCTGCGAAAATATAGTTCTGGTCAATAAGTTGGGTTTACATGCTAGAGCCTCTGCAAAGCTTGCCCAGCACGCTGGCCAATTCAGCTCGAAAATCGAGATTGGACTGGACGAATCCTCTTTGACTGACTGCAAGAGCATTATGGCGCTTATGATGCTCGCAGCTGGTGTGGGAACTGAAATGGTCTTGAGTGTAGAAGGCGAAGATGAACAACAGGCTTTCGAGGATATTTCAAGCTTGATCAAGGACAGGTTTGGAGAAGATGAATAGAGGCTGAACTTAGTGCTTTAATAAAAAACCCCGGCAAATGCCGGGGTTTTTTATTTCAGAAAGAAAAGTGCTAAAAAAATCTGTTTAGCTTCTCTAAATCAAAAGCCTTAGAGAGTTCCGTCGATAATCCAGCCGTCCCACCAAGCCTCAGTAGCCGCCGGATCAACAGCTCCCATGAAGCCGAGACCGTCCGTATCGATAAAGTCGAAATCAGCTGAGAGGTCGTCAAAAAGACCTGCTGGGAATGTATCAGTATCTTCGTATGCAGAGATGTCCGTGTCCCCTGCAAGAACTGCGACGGCGTTCCCAGACGCATAGGTCGCCGTAATATCCGCAGTTGTATTGAAAAGATTGGAACCCAGGGTGCCCTCCAAATCGGCCGCGGCGTCATTCTGCGCAAAACCGCCAGTGCAATCCCAGAGGACAGTATTTTGTTGCAGAGAGTTGCCGACATTGGCTTCTGCGCCTGCACCAGCTACAAGCGTACAGTTATTTGCGTAGGCTCCTCCGTCACCCGTTAGCACCGAGTTGAAGATGACGCCGCCGGAAGAAGACTTAAATCTCAGCATTTCAGCGTCAGTACCGTTACCAACAAAGGTTGTATTGATCAGGAAAGGGACCGAGTCGAACTCTGTCGAGCCTTCAGTATCGGCTTCGATGGCGTTACCGAAAGAGTCTGCACTTTGCTCAACAATGTAGTACTGCAAAGTTCCCTGAAATCCTTCGTCCCAGTCAACAGAATCGTCAAGGTTGCCAGTCAGTACAAAGTGGCTAGTGTTGATAGTACCGCCGTAGAACTCAATTCCGTCATCGGCGTTGGCGTTAATCTGGATGTGATCCATTGTTGTTCCAGAACCGACGCTCATCAGAGAAATACCATTAATTTCGTCACCCGGGGCAAATTCGAATCCACCCTCGGTAAGAACTACGTATTGAATAATTCCGCTGTCATCATCTTCAGTGAAACCACCAGCAAAACCTGATTCACCCTCTGAGTCTACGTTGCATTGAGTGTCTGCTAAACCGGCTGTAAAACATTCGTTGTGGTAGCTAAAGCCATGAATAATCAGGCCGCCCCACTCGCCTGACCCTTCCAAATCATCGTCATCAGAGCTAAAAACGATTGGGTTGTCAGCTGCACCACGTGCAAAAAGTCTAGAACCGCGGGTGATGATCAAATTAGCGAAGGTTCCTGTCGCGCCTTGAACTTGAGTGCCCTCTTGAATGGAGAGGTCAACATTTACCAGAGCTTCACCATCAACCAGGTCGGTGGTGAAATCGTAGGTACCGTTGCCGTTACCCACTGTCACACGACCTTCCATAAGCCAGATGATGTCATTGGTGAGGTTGCGATCTTCCAATATTGTCGTTGGCAGCGCACAAACATCGGTTCCATCAACCTGATCCTTGGGTGTAGTCCAGGATGGGCAGGTTTCAGATACTCCGCTATTCCCGGAGGTATCTCCAGTAGAGCTCGCATCGATTTCAATGGTAACGTTGTCACCATCCGAACCGCCACACCCATAAAGAGTCAGGGTGGACGCAACAAGTGCTGCCAGAGCCGTAAGTTTTGTCAGTTTCATTATTTCTCCTAGCATTCAGCTAATTAGATTTCTGCTTTCTATAGATTTGTATTTCTATAAATTTCGGGTTTAAAAAGAATCGGGGTTAAAAATCCCATTCGATGCCGGCTTCCAGACCTACTCCTTTGGAATATTCACGAAATGGTTTGCCGAACTGACTAAATTCAACTTTTGCATCGAGAATATTGGTAGCTTTAGCGGAGAAGCTGAGGCGCTCGTTAATATCCAGCGAGTAGGTCAGATTTAGTTGAGGTACTGGTTCTTCGATAATGTCTGGCTTGCCGGAGATGCCGACGTCTCGGATACTCGGGCCGTTCTGGTTGAACAGAAGGGTCAGTTCCTGACCACGATCTAGATCGTCGTATCCGAGGATTAGGTTGAATGTGTACTCAGGTTGGCCCTGCAGGGCACGACTGCTTGTTGGGTTATCAGCGTCCTCAGTTTCAGACTCGATAAAGCTAGCGTTTAGGGCAATAAAAAGTGACTTGGTATAAGAGTCATTCAAAGCAAACTCTTTATAACCATCCAATTCGATACCAGATATTTCTGCTTTGTCTGTATTCTGGAATGTACGGGAGTTGCCCGCGGTGCCGGAAGCGGTAAGCTCGACACGCTCAATGGCGTCGGTGATCTCTTTATAGAATGCAGCAATACTTAGCTTGTCCTGACTCTCGCCGTAATACTCCCAGCGTAAATCTAGATTGGTAATACTTGAGATTTCTAGATTGGGATTCCCACGAACCCGAATATCGGAGAAATCGGTATCGTAGAAAACGGCGTTTGACGCCTCTTTAAAATCTGGGCGGGAAACGGTTTTAGACCAGGCGAAACGCAGCTGTTGATCAAAACCATAGAACCAGTTTAGGGCGAGAGAAGGAAGGGTGACATCCTCTTCAAGCACAGCCTGAACTGCTGCAAAATCGCCGGTTGAGGGATCAATCTGAGTGAGGCTAAAGGTGTCTGTAGTTTGCTCAAAGGAGTCGTAACGGGCACCAACAATAATCTGTACCGCCTCTTCGATTGTAGTGTCCGCAGAAAAGTAAATGCTTGTCAGATCCATTTCTGCTTCATAGCTGTCTGAAGCCAAGGTCTTATCGCTGAATGCATAGCCTGTGGACTGATCGCCCGTTACTGAAGCGGTTGTAAGCACATCTGAAACCAGCAGATCCGATGCATCATCATCGATGAAAAGGCCACCAAAATAACCATAGCTATTGGAATCTGAATCGCGTTCGCGACTAATGGCCTGGGCGCCAAAATCGAACACCGAGGTCAGGTACCAACCCGTATCAAATTCGGTCTCGTAAGAAAAATCAAAGGAAGCGTCAGTATTGTCGTCGACGAGATCATCGTATCGACGCAACAGACTGGGAACTTCCAGGTGGTATACACCCGCATTTGCGGCTGCCAAATCAAATCGCACTTCGCGTCTATCCGGCGCGTATCGAGAGGCTTGGCTTCCGGTCGCTTGCCAAGTAAAAATCAGACTGTCGCCAAGCTGGTGTTCTCCCAGAAATTGTTGAGATATAAACTGCTGTTCGCTCCATTCAATGGTGTGGCGAGCGGAAGCTCTTGCTTCGTCACCGTCGATACCATCAAGTGTCTGTGCGCTACTTTCACTGACTCGTGAAGCCAGAGTCACCGACTCAAAAGTGTTGTTGCCGATATTTAGACTAAATGAGAGCAATCCACTTAAATCAATATTGTTGGACACCTCTACTTCATCAAAGGAGTCAAACACACCACCATCGCCGTCGTAGGTGCGTGAAACACCTTCTTTCTGACTCCAACTGTTGCTGTAGTTCACCGCAGCAAAGTAGCCCAAGTCGTTGTTACCCAGGTAGATCAAATCACCAAAGTTTCCGCCAATTGAAATATTAGGATTGGCCGTGCCCGAGCCGAGGTCATACCCGACCAGGAGCTGCTCTCCAGCCAACTGGCGAAGCTCTAACAACGCGGTATCATTTAGGTAAGAACCTGCTTCATTCAAGGTGTAAGCGACCGCACCAACGATAGGATTCAATTCTCTAGTACCGTCATCTACACCCCAAATATCCCAGTCACCTGAGAGTGGGTCTGTAGCTACCTCGTTCCCCGTTAATCCGCTGATACCCCCCAGGCTGACGGAAATTTTGCCCACCCTTTCGTCTGGAAAACTACGTGTTTCGATTGCCAGATTTCCGCCCGTACTTTCACCGGGGAAAGATCCTAGGAATGTCTTACGAATTTGAAGATTTTCAACAATATTGCTAGGAAAGAGATCTAGTGGCACGGTGCGCTTATTTGGGTCCGTACTTGGCATGGTGGCGCCGTTCAGAGTTGAGGTGATATAGCGTCCACCCAGACCACGAATAAAGACATAGCGGTCATCCTGAATGGTCACCGCAGGCACGCGAACTACGGAGGCGGCAATATCAGAATCACCGTAACGAGCCAATTCCTCTATACCAATGGTATTAACAACGGCGCTTGAAAACTGCTCACTAACGCCAAAAGCGTCAGAGGATACAGAGCCCAGAACGAGCACTTCCTCGACACCTAAATCGGGAGTTGATGGCCCAATAGCAGACCTATAAAGGTCAAAGTTCGCGCCAAGAGTGAGATTTGAAACCACTCTGACATTTCGTTCCGAAGATGTGGCCGCATCCGGATGCTCTACGCTGAATTCATACTCACCGCGAGGCAAAGTAAGAGAGTAGCGACCTTCCGAATCCGTCACTACGCTTTCTCCAGATTCCACAACTTCCACTGTCGCGCCTGAAACACCTAGATTCTGAACTCTTACAACACCGTTGACAGACCCTGTTGGAGCTGCGGCCCGCGCAGCGGCGGATTCGGTCGCGTTGTATGTTTCAACGGAAACCTTAGTCTCTCCCGGCTCATCCACGAGAATGGCGATATCAGCCATTTGTCCGCCGCCGCTGCTAAAGCGAAAGCTGTAGATTGAAGTCTCACCATCCATAACTTGAAGAGAGTGAGCTCCAGCCTCCAGGTCAAAGTAGACCAAGCCATTGGGGGGAACCTGATTTTCTGTGACTCCATCAAGAATAAGAGTCGCTCCCTCAAAAACAGATTCGCCCCGCTGAACAAATACAACCAATTCATTTTCCGCGAAGGTCGTATTAGCAATGGAGCAAAGTGATAGACCTAGTAAAACCGCAGAAATATTTTTTTTCATGGAACTTCTCTGGACCTGAACGACGATAAATTTGGATCGGGCAAAATAATCCCGTATTCGTCGCGAATCCTACGTAGGCGTTATTACGTATTTATGAAGTTAATGCTTCAGAAAAAAGAAGATTGTCGCTGTATAAAACGACAGGTTAGAAACTAGCGGAGAATTCGTGCTGCCTCTTCATATCCATTAGATATGATCACTGAATCCAAGGTTATGTCCTTTATATATACATCATTTCTTAGAATCTGGCCGACAAAATAGGCCTGCCCATCAATGAATACACGGCTCGCTTGGGGGTCGCCCTCTATATATAAACTACCTTCAAATCGAAACTCTTGAAGGAGTTCTGCCAAACTCAAATCTTGAACGGATTCGGTTACAAGCGTCTCATGGGATACCAGTTCTGATTCCTCGTCAGAGTTTGTTTGAGTATCTGGAACGGCGTTTTGCAACACACTTTGCTCCGCAATAAGCGGCTCAAGAAGCTCCTGTGAATCTTGCGGAGGTACGGAAAATTTTACCGTTACAAGGGAGACCAACAAACAGAGAGAAATACCTGTCACCCAGAGCAGCTTGTTCAGTCGAGGCTTGTTTTTTGGCTCGAGAGGCTTTACCCAATCATCCTGCTCAAGATTGTCCATCCCCAGCTCAGGTTGATGATGTCTCTCCCGTTCAGCTTTCTTAAGCGCGTCTAGAACGTAGGACATCAATGATTCTCCGTCACCAACAGAGGTACCAAATTTTCCACCTCATTGAATTTCATTAGTGTTCTTCGGCCCAGCACACCATCTGCCTGCAGTCCATGTTGCCTCTGAAACTCAGCCACCCCCTCGGCTATCGGCTGGCTGTATCTACCCCCGGTAATTAAGTGCGGCAGTTCTGAGTCAATTTGCTCTAGCCTAGGTTGAAGCCAATTCAGCACCGCCCAATTGCTATTATTCAACCGCACCGAATCTGTGTAACCCAGTGGCGGCTTCCAGAGATAGTGCAATGAACTAATTATCTGGTTTTCAAACTCTGCTGTCGTAACCGCAAAATCCAGTTGTTCATTCGAGAGGTACAGTGCGGAATCTTGATATTTCGCAATCAGGTAGTTGCCCGACAGGATTGGGCTAGCTCCGTCGCGCGCAGTTAGTTCTATCAATGCAGGGCGCCCGATTTCGAGTATTTCTGTGAGCTCGGGAGTTCTAACTTCTTCACATCTAAGATTATTTTCGACGGCGGCAAGACAAAGAGATTCAATATCATTCGCCTCAGCCTCTATCCTCCAGAGAGATAAGAGCCCAGTAAAGGCATTTAAAACTCTCGGTTCCATTGGGGTTTCTTCCGCCAAAGTTTGAGGTTCTGACTCAATCAAAACGTCCGAAGAATTCTGAATCTGTGCAGCAGCCAGTTCCTCAATCAGTGGAGCCTGAGAATCCGGATTCACATCAATCTCGAGAGTTAAGCTCTCTTCATTGAACGCCTGCTGGGACTCGAGAGCATCCCGATCCTCTAAAATAAAAACCAACCCCAACGCCAACAAAAAGAGCGCCATTACTGAGCCCCACATCCACCCAGTTAATACCTTGGTATTCTTGTTCTCACCAAAGACTTCCCGATTTCCCTGGACAACCTGAAGCCTGGAAACCTTTTCTCTATCTTGAGAATAGGCGCCCAGAAGAGATCGCTCAGCAAGCAGATTTAGTTTTCTCGGCACTCCTTCGCTATAACGGTGCAGGGTGTTTATCGCAGAGCGTTCAAAAATAGGTCTATTGCACCCAGCCTTGCGCAATCGATGTTTCAAATAACTCTCTGTCTCTGACCTGTTGAGCGGCTCAAGGTGGAAGCGAGAAATTACTCTCTGATTGAGCTGCCGAAGCTGAGGTCTACCTATTAATTCAAGCAACTCGGGCTGCCCAACCAAAAGAATATGCAGCAGCTTTGTGGTATTTGTTTCTAGATTGGTGAGCAATCTCAGCATCTCCAAAACGTCTTCACCGAGATTTTGCGCTTCCTCGATCACCACTAGAGTTCTAAATCCCTGAGCATGGGCTTGAAGCAGGTTTGCGTTAATTGAGTCGATATAGGATTTGGGACTAAGGTCCTGATCTTTCGGCAGCTCGATATGAAGCTCATCGCATATGCTGGCGAGCACATCCTTGGTATCTAATTTTGCATTGAGAATGTAGGCGACTCTGAATGAAGGGGGTGTTTGCTCGAGTAGCAGGCGGGTCAGAGTTGTCTTTCCTGTGCCCACCTCACCCGTAAGCAAGATAAAGCCTCCTTCACGCTCCAATCCGTATTTGAGATGTGCAAGGGCTTGACGGTGTTTTGCGCTTGGATATAGAAATGCCGGATCGGGAGCAATGGTGAAGGGCTCCTGTTTAAATCCAAAATAGTCGCAGTACATAGACTAGCCCTAGTTGACGAGAATCAACCTCTCGTCATATCTCATTGCGCTGCTTCGCCCTCATCCAATCGGTCACCAAAAAAGTCCTGAAGGACTGGCGACGCAGATTCCCCCGTATCGAGGAAATAGTCGCTCTCATGGGTGCGAAGGTAATCAAACTGCCTCTGTGTTGCCTGGTTAGCGTCGAAACTGTTTTCGAGAATGGTTGGGCGAATAAACATCATCAAGACAGCCTGTTCATTACCAGTTGAGGTAGAACGAAACAGTCGGCCCAATAGGGGGATATCTCCCAATAAGGGTACTCTAGTTTCAGTGTCCTGAGATTGCTCATTTATCAACCCGCCCAAAACTAAGACTTCACCATCTCCAACCATCACGTTGGTGCTAATGGTTCGTTTGCTGGTAATTACGTCCGCCGTATTGAAGTCTTCAGCAGCTTGCGCGAGAAGATTTGACGATTCCTGCTCAATTTCCAATCGAACTGCAGAGCCTTCGTTTATTTGCGGAATAACTCGCAGCATGACACCAACTTCCTGCCGCTCAATGGTTGTAAAAGGGTTGGTTGTACCATTTGCTGTTGTGGTTGTACTGCCTGTAACAAAGGGAACTTCATTGCCCACCGAAAGAGTTGCTTCTTCGTTATCCAAGGTAACGACAGAGGGCGTCGACAATATTCGGGTTTCGCTATCACTCTTCAATGCCTGAATTAGTGCACCAAAACCTTCGCTGCTCTCTTCATCAAAGGAGCCGAATACTGCGGTGCCACCGTTACTGACAAAGCCTGCAGCGCTGGCAGCTTCTGTTGAATCGATCGAGCCATCCAAGCCTGCACTGGCCAACGATAGGATCAGTTCATCAAATTGCGAAACAAACCCGCCGACATCGGCGCCACCGTATAGCACCTGTGCGCTAAGTTGATTGGCTTGATCCTCTGTCACCTCGGCAATAACTGCCTCAATAAGAACCTGCCTTCGGGGTCGGTCTATTTTCCTCACCAAGTTTTGAATTTCTGCAACAACAGGTGCAGAAGCCGCGATTACCAAAGCGTTGTTGTCTTCATCCACTTCCACACGGTAGCTGCTTGTACCGCCATCGGCTCCGACCTCCCCAGCAAGACTCAAAAATGTTTCCGACTGCAGCATGCTATCCAACATTGTTTTTACCGCAACCGCATCGGAATAATTTAGGTAGATCACCTCAATGCCCCCGCCATCGCGAGTACTCGGAACGTCTAAGGATTCCAGCATTTGACGGAAAGATAGGCGCGCAATGCGTGGGCCACCGACAATCACACGATTATTAAAAGAGTCTTCAACAATACTCAGATCCTGCTCCTGCAAAATCTGCATTTGCTCGGCAATATGTATGGCTTCGCCAGCGGAGATATTATCCAAGTAGATCACTTCGACCGTGCTCTGCTCAGGCGAATCCAGCTCCAAGAGCAGCGCATCCAAGCGATCTAATTGAGAAACAGTATCGGTGACGAGTAGGCTGTTGCCACCATCAAATGCCTGCATCAGCCCACCTTTGCTCATCACTGGTTTTACCACGGCCAATACTTCAGTGGCCCGAGCGTGATCTAGCGTAAATACCCGAGTTGCCAGTTCGCTACCCATAAAATCTGTCGGTGTATTGAAAGCGGTAGTAAATGGCACGACTCGCACAATCGCTCCATCGTCAATTGCTTGAAACCCTTGCACCTGCAATGCAGAAAGAATTGCCTCGTAAACCAGATCTTCAGCAATAGGTTCAGGAGAAACGATAGTAACGGTGCCACGCACGCGGGGGTCGAGCACAAAGGACTTACCGGTGATCTCGGCTACGCTCTCTATCACGGTACGAATATCCGCTTCCCTGAAATTTATCAATACCGATTGCCCGTAGGCCTGTGTCACTGCAAGGCAGAAAAACAGTGTTGATACCAGTCTGCTAATCAGCTGGTGCCACCTTTTTCCTGTTCCGGTCGCTGTGATGCTATTCATTTACTTTCACCTTCTGGGCATATTCCTATTTTAACTGCTGCATCTAAGAACTACTGCACTAATCCCTGACCTATCTGGGGCAATATTCGTTCCCCCAGAGATCGAGCATTTAACGAAAGCTCCACCGTCTCTCCACCTCGCTGAACATCCACTGTTACCAAGGTTTGCTGTAAAACCTGCTGCAGCATTAGCGGGTTGGTCAAATACTGAGTCATCGGTCTCTCATTGATACTCAACAATACGTCACTCACTTCAAGGCCAGATATCTCCGCAAACTCTGGATCCAGGCTGTCCACTCGAACGGCCAACCCGTGTCCATTTACTTGAATAGGTGTGGCGCCAAAGACGCCGGACAAACTAAAGCCCGAAGCCTCCTGAGGAAGAGTCTGTAGCAAATCTTCACTTTGTACATTTCCATCTTCAGAGACTGGATTCAAGCGAATCTGCCGATTAACCCCGCTCTCCCGAACGATTACTCGATCTGCCTCGATACGAACCAACTCAACGTTCGCAGCAATCTCATCTCCTTCTACGTAAAGTCCGTCTGGAATTTGAGGTGTCTGAATGGCGGCGAGAGAATTTGAGCCATCGTATAAAACCCCGAGAAGTTCTGCTCGAATACTGGCATCTGCCAAGTCTTCAGACACTTCCACTTCGGCCACAGGAGCACTTCTATCTGCCGAAAACCAGTTGAAGCGCAGAGTGTTGGGCAAAGGTCTAAGAGGATCCGGCGTAATACCCGTCTGCATCTGTGAGAGAAATGCCCGATCCACCAGCTGCCACAACAGGAGAATGCAAAATACTCCTAACACTAAGTTCACAACCAAACGCACCTTCGCCAGATTCAGATGAGCTAACATGGAATCTCACCCTCCAGCTCCCAGCCATAACGACCATCGCCTAAGGGAATCGCCATGCTGTCCATCAAGCCTGCCATGCTAGCAGGGGGCGTAATTTCGCCTTTTCCTTGATAAGACAGATCTGAATCCATTAAAAATTCACCACTGACTTCATCACCAGACAGGGCCACCTGATAATCGGTGCCGGATTGACTGAGCTCAGCTCTAATATCTTGCAACTCGTTTCCCAGAATTTTGGGGTCTCGCATTTCGATCAAAGCATCTAGGTTCCTCGCGTGGCGAAGCGGACAACTAAAGTCTGTAATCTCCAGAGTACGGATCTGGCCAGTAAGTCTTGCATCAAGCAATCCCGGAACCATTCCCAGTATAGAAAGAGACCCCATCTCAAATTGCATAGAGGAAATCTCCAACATCCCTGATAAACCATAACCGAGCTCACCCTCTGCTCTCAGGCTTTCAGAATCCAATTGGGCACACCAGTTTAAAATCGGCCAGTTTGGGCACCATGCCCAGCTTAATTCGAACACGCCAAGCGCTGCCAAATCAGTGGATCTCATTCTAAGCGAGCCAGAAATCACGCGAGCGTCTCCGGTGTTATCCACCTCAAGGCCCAAAGTCTCGAAATCTACTAATTGCTGGACGGACATATTGAGCAATACAAACGCGGCGAGAAAAGCCAGACCGACTAAACTAGCAACTGAGTAAAACAACATTTTCAATCGCCCGCTCCAGCGTGCTCAAGGTTAAGGCTTGCGGCTAATTCATTCGACTCTATTTCAAGCTGCTGCATCTGCAGCGCTGTTACTTTAATTCCTCCGCAGGATAGTGCTCTAACCAAGCTTAAGACGCGATTTCCATCCGCTGCTGTGAATTGCAGCTCAAAACCTGTCCCGCCTCGATGGGAGCTAATGACTGGATTCAATCCGAATCGTCTCGCCGTTGCCTCAACTTCTGCCTCATACTCTTCTACTGGAAATACGGGCGTGCGGAAATCACATGAGGTATTTACGCGCTCCAGAATAGATCGTTGATCTCTAACCCAAGCTAAATCTTCCCGACGATCGGCTATCTCACTCTGACGCGAAAAATAGGCAGAACCCAATGGCTGAAATAACAGTAGGTAAAGTACCAACATCAGAATTATTGGGGTCCCAAATAGCAAAATTCGTTTTTCTTGCTCTTGCAAAGAAGCATACCAGCTGCCGATCTGGCCAATTAATTCAGACATTATTGAGACTGCCTTTGAAGATTGACCATAATCTGCTGCTGCTCGTTCGGCGCACCAGTAGTTAAGCTAAATCCCTGCTGGCTTCTCATAGTTGCCAGTGCTTCGTCATTTTCATTCATTACCAAGGTGGCACTACCCGGCTCAATTTGCGCTGACACCAAACCACAATCATTGCACCGGCTGAGCCCAGCATCGAGATACTCTGAGATAGGAATAATGGAGTCTGATAGACTGAAATAGCGGAATTCACGGTCACTAAGCACTCGAGCTCCCTCTGCTTTGGCTCGCTCTGAGGCCGAGAGTGACACTCCAAAACTTGCCTCAAACTCTCTAGCAAGCTGTTGATTGAGCATAAGCAATTCTTGCCCGCTTTTTAGGTGATCAACGATTATTAAACTCATCATTAGGCAAACTGCGATGGCCGCAATCCCAATGGTGGGTAACCATGGGCTAAGCGAAGATTGCGGGGCTTTGGGCCGAAACTCACCCACCAGCAAATTTGCATCTGCTAAAAACCCAGAAAATTGCCAATTAATGCTGTTTTCATTAAAACTGCACAACTCCAGAGCCCAATCGGGCACAGACTCCGGAGAAATTCCAAAACACTGAATTTGAAAAACTTCGCCCTGTGAGTGTTTGAGTTCAAGAACCTGCCAAATAAATTCTGCCTCCCCAGAAAAACCGTCGTAAGAGTCAGACCTAACCAGAAGTCTTTGACCTTCCTGTGCCAAGGTAATAAAGCCTTCCTCCAGGGGCAAAGCCAATACATCAGGCATGAAGGATCGAATCCTTGCAGGCTGATTTTCCAGCAAGAGCTGAAGTCGGTGTAAATCTTTCTTGGGAATGGCGATTACATGAGCTTGGCGATCCGAATCAACCGAGCAGATAACCAAGTGCATTTCTTCAACTGGCAGAAGCAGTTCGTCTTCAAGAATCCAAGGCAAAAGTGTCATCCATTTGCTCTTGGGCGCATCGGGTAATTCCGCCTGATGAAAGCTCAACTGATCGGATTTGACCCACAAATGCAGATCGAGGGATTCCGAATAATCAGTATTCGGCTCGCTCAAATAGTTGTCTATGTGGGCTAGTTCAGGATTCATCTTCTTCAGGAATTAAGGTGTAACAATCAAATGTAGATACAACATCATCATCTGTGTCGGATAGTACAACAGGAACGGACTGAAACTCTCGGGAAAATACAGATGCATTGCCGCCCTGTCTCTGTATAAGACTCCGCATTTTGATCTGCTGATCAAGTAAGTTTACCGAAGTCAGTAATTCAAAATACTCTGAGTCAGTGCTGATCATATATGGCGGCAACTGCTCTCTCATTTCTGCTTCACTCATATAGCCGGTAGATTGAGCAACAAATGTATAAAAATCATCCAAAGTTTCGAAAGGCCGCTCCAACAGGATCTCCTCTACAACGAATCGGTCCATCGCGGAAGAAAGCGCCATCAAGAGCTCCATAGTTGCAGTATTTACATTGACCGGAATTCTTCCAGGAAGCGCGGTTAAATAGGGATAGAGTCTCAACACATCAGCACTGCTATAGCTTGGTAATCCAGCCAGCTCGTCTAGGCTTACCATATATTGATTTGCACTGAGCCGTGAAGGCTCCTCTAAGCTGTATTCAGCATCTTCCAGGCTCCCAGGTATCAGCGCTTCTGTGTCAGCATCCGTCCAATCTACAATAACCGCAGCTCGGATTTCGCTGGAATCCAATTCTAGTATTGCCAGGAGATTTAGGTAAGCGTCCAAATCACTGGAAAAAAGCGAAGCCAGCTCGTCGTTCCAGCTGTCGGTGTCGTAGCTCTCCAGGTTGTTTAAGTTAAACCTTCCTTGCAGGTCTCGAATACAGCCACTCAGATAACCACCTTCAACCGGTAACACGGGCAGAGGTTGTGCCCAAGTGTCTTCAAGTGAATCAAACTGATTGTCTTCCACATCATCCAACAGAAGCTTTCTTGCCCAACTCTCTGCACTTAAAGCGAGGAGAATCGTCTGATCCTGAATCAGAGATTTCATGTTGGCACTTTTCTCGAGCTGATGACGATAGGTGATTTGGGTAATCATCAACATACAAAGGCCAGACAAAATCAAAACTGCCAGCAGAGCAAAACCTCGCTGCTGGTCACCACCGCTAGTGATAGACAAAGTTCGGGGACTAGGAATCATTTCCCTCATCCCCATCTCCCTGGCCGCCCCGCTGTCGTCCTCCACCCGCCTGAGCAACCTGAGAAATACCCGGCATTAATCGCGACATTTCCAGGCCATCCAGAGTTTCTATGGTTATGCGGATCATACGCGGCATTAGTTGTTCGGTATTTTGTTGCACATTAAGAGGTGGCCAGATGGGCTCAAAATAATTATTTTGATTCAGCTGTTCAAACTGAACTTCAGCCACACCCTCCATTAACACTCTTTCTTGCACCTCATCGCTAGCCGATCCATCCAGAGCGGGCCAGGTAACGCGGATTAGCTCGTTTTCGTCAGAGAGGCGGTAGGCAACACGCATCATGCCCCCCGGCGAATTGGGCAAACTAGGCAATCCTCCGCGGGTAAATTCAACAAGATAGGGATCAAATCCCGCAATATAAGCGCCTTCAACTGTACCGAACTGGTCACGTGTCGACCTTTGACGGAGATGGAGTAAATCCTGCCCCACCAAGGACCAGACTTTGTGCAGGTCCTGCTCAGCAGCCGCTAGTTCGCGATCCCTCTGCTCCATATTGGCAACCATCAAAAAGCCCTGCACGCTAAATATCGACAGCAGAGCGAATATAACGACGGCAACCAGCACCTCGATAAGAGTAAATCCAAAATTGGTCTGCAAGGGTTTCATGGCTGCGTTGGCGTTTTTCGGCGATCTACTCAACGATAAAATAGGCTGCTAACAAGGCTGTATTTGACTCTGTATCGTCTTGCGGAAAAACGGCTACTTCATATCGATAGAAGTCCTCAGCAAGTGTCGACCCGGCCCGCAAAGACCAAAGCCAATCGCGGCCAATAGCCTCTTCCTCTCCAGAAGATTCAGCAGCGCTGCTGCGCTCGACCCAGCCCTCAACCAACTGATACTGATCCATCAATTTGTTCCAAGCGACGGTTTCAGCCGCGAGTCGCTCCTGTAACTCGATGCGCTCAGTGGCAATTTGTCCAACTTGAGAAACCGCAAATCCGATAAGCAAGCCACAAATTGTCAATGCAATCAGCACTTCAATAAGAGTAAAACCTTGAGAATTACCCGGCATCTTTCTAGATGGGAAGGCGATCTTCATAGAGAATCTCTCCCTCAACGGTCCAAAAAATAACCATAGCAGCACTCTCTGTCTGCAAAAATAGTTCGCCCTCTGCCATAGGCTCTCCTGAAGGCATAAACACCATTAATGGCGCTATTAGGTCATCTTCTAAGAAGCTGACAACCGCTCCTTCTTCCGAGTCATGCTCACCTCGCTCCGACAACTCATCCTGACTGATAAACCCTTCGGGAGTTTCTTCCTCGGCCAATCTAAACTCAATATTGCCAGGGAGAACTAACAGCCCCTCGTGCTCTATTACCAGCCACTGATGATCAAACCAGCTAACCGCCTGCAACTGATCACCAACCACTCTAAACCCGTACAACCCTCCTTCTAGCACCGACCGATCTGAAAGACTCTGCATCCAATTGCTAATGGTTTTGGCCTGATTGTCCAGATCTCGGTCAGTCAATTGAGCGTAGCCGATTACCACCATCCCCATGCCGATAGCCAAAATTGCCAAGGCCACCAGTATTTCAACTAGAGTGAAGCCGCTATTGATGGACCGTCGCCTCACGGATCTAACCTTTAGTCTTGCGGCCAGTTACCCAAATCGGCATCGTCACCCTCTCCTCCGGCTACTCCATCTGCGCCAAAGGAAAAGATGTCAAAATCGAGCCCGTGATCACTCGGATTGCGGTATTGGTATTCAGTCTCCCAGGGGTCTGTGGGCATAGTCTCCAAATAGGGACCACGCCAGGCGCGCGCATTGGAAGGTTCACTGATTAATGCCTCCAACCCTTGTTCTTCAGTCGGGTAGGCAAAATTATCCAATCGATAGAGCTTTAATGCGCTCTCAACGGTATTCAAATCTGCCTGTACTCGCTCTTCCTGAGCCACCCGCAAACGGCTAAAAACTGCTGGGCCAGCGATTGCACCCAACAAAGCGATAATAATGACCACTACCATTACTTCTACCAGGGTGAAGCCTGAACTTCTATCCGCTGGGCCAAAAGTGGCTGGGTATCTAGTCTTCCTCATAATTTAATCCTATTAAATTTAACTAGGTCAGCTTCTAACCCACTGACTCATTGAGATGGATGATAGGCAACATTATTGCCAGAACGATAACCAGTATTAGCAATCCTATTATGACAATTAATATCGGATTCATAAGCTTTAAAAAAGTATCTACCGAGTTCGACAGTCGAGAGCGATAAAAATCGGACACACGAAGTAGCATGGTAGAAAGTTCACTCGATGCCTCTCCGCTACCCACCATATGCACGAGAAAACCCGACCCCGCATCATTGTCTTTTAGTGCATTGTGGAGGCTAGAGCCCCGTCGCATAGATTCAGTAACCGCATCAAAACGGGCCTTTAACTCCAGATTAGAAACAACGGTGGATGAAATACCAAGGGCTGAGAGCGCCGGCACACCGCTTTGCAATAAGGTGCCCAAACTGCGAGACCAGTCTGCCAGATTCGCCATTAACATCCATTTACCCAGGCCAGGAAAGCCGAGCAACTTCCGATGCCAGGCCTGCTTAAGATCTGGCCGAGTCATGGCTAGCATAAAGATGACAACCGCTGAAGCAATTGCGAATAAGATGTATAGGCCATAGCTGGTAAAGAAATTACTTACTGACACGACGATTTGCGTAATTAAGGGGAGCTCTGCTCTTGAACTGATAAAAACCTGAGTGATTCTAGGAACCACCCAAACCATCATAAAGGCGACGACAGAAATGCTCCCAACCACTAGGATTGCCGGGTAAATAAGCCCT
>JABJGI010000150.1 GCA_018662305.1 Porticoccaceae bacterium
AACAGGCTCGGAAGACCCACTGAGATTAAATGGAGCAATTACCACTTCTCCTGTGGGCTTGTAGAGTGATCCCCAAACCTGAACTGGGAAATCTGCGGTGTAATTATCAAACGCGATCTCATAATCACCCGCGGTAGGCTGCTGGGAAATCCAGACTTCTACCGTGCCAATTCCACCATTGGTATCGTCTTTAGTAAGCTCCCCCGGCGCCCCAGATATAAGATCTTGCTGGTAGGAAAATTCTCCATCCGGTGTGCGGACATAAAGGTCGATATCTGACTCAGAATCCCAAAACATCACAAAGACGAGCAGATTATCTGCAATCTGAATCTGGTTGGTTATTGGCGGACATTGCGGAGCTTCCACCGGATCCGGCGTTGGACATACCGGGCACTGAGGGACCTCAATGATCGGACAGTCTTGTGGACCAAATCCATCGTCTGGAGTCGGCGCATCTGATTGATTCAAATAGTAGGGCATAAGAATCAGGGTAATCAGAATAAAGGCGCCCATCGCCGAAGCAAACAGATCGAGAGCTGACATGGAAAAAATATTCAGCTCTTTACTTCGTCGTCTCATCTTATCTCTCTTATTGGATTCGTTCTTGTCGAGCTAGACAGCTAGTCTAGATCTGACAGCGTCAGCGTTAGATCATCGATACTGGCATCAATGCCAAATATTGTGTAGGTGTCTCCGTCTTCATCTTCCGCTTTGACATCGAAAATAGAGCTTGGATAGTTGTCCAGATCGACCCAAAAGGAATCGCCGGATCGAAGAATTTCACTGCCCAGTACATCCTCACCCCAGCCACTCGAATCCTCGTGGCTGACGTACAGATAATAAATGTCATAGCCGGTGCTGTTGGTGACGTCGATATAGCCGCTGAAGTCACCATCCGCCCCATCGCCTAGATGCGCCAAGGTCAGTGTTAGATCCTGCGTCGCTGCATCAATCGAATTTACTGTGTAGGTATCGCCATCCACATCTTGAGCGCGCACATTAAAAATTGAGCTTGGATAGTTATCCAGGTCGACCCAAAAGGATTCCCCCGAGGGAAGGATTTCACTGCCCAGCACGTCTTCGCCCCAGCTGCTGGAATCTTCGTGGCTCACGTACAGATAATAGATGTCATAGCCGGTGTCGTTGGTGACGTCGATATAACCGCTGAAATTACCGCCCGTCGCACCGTCCAGATGCCCCAGAGTAAGAGTCAGATCCTGTGTCGCTGCATCAATCGAATTCACCGTATAGGTATCACCATCCACATCTTGAGCGCGCACATTAAAAATTGAGCTTGGATAGTTATCCAGGTCGACCCAAAAAGACTCCCCCGAGGGAAGGATTTCACTGCCCAGCACGTCTTCGCCCCAGCTGCTGGAATCTTCGTGGCTCACGTAAAGATAATAAATGTCATAGCCGGTATCGTTGGTGACATCGATATAACCTTCAAAGCTGCCCGTTGAGATACTCTCATTTAGACCGGGCTCGAGATGATCTATATTGGCGACAATGTCTTCGAAAAGTACGTCTACATTTTCAAAAAGATAGACATCACCATCTTCGTCCACCAGCTTTACATCAAACACAGATGAGTCGTAGCCATTTAGCTCTACACTAAATTGTTCACCATCTTCTAGAACTCCATTTCCGAGTACATCTTCTCCCCAGCCATTTGAGCCATCTGGGCTAACAAATGCACTGTAGATGTCATATCCGGTGTTATTTCTAATATTTATCTGGCCATCAAAGGCTTGCGCTATCTGCGGCTGCATAGCTAGAAGTAGAGCAAAGGTCATGACCCAGATAGAAAGGCTTTGCCCCAGATTTCGACTTAGATAGGAATTCATATCCTGCATTTTATCGAACCCTATTATTTTTATAGCAAGAACGAACTAGTAACCCTAACGCTATTAGCTCTTTCAATCAAAGATATAAAGCCGAAGGGTGCGGCCACGATCCTGTATAGGCATCAGCCAGGGTGGCAAAACCGGCAAACCAGTGGTTCAGGGTATCTTGCGCAGCGAAGCTTAAACCCAGCTCGACCGGTCGACGCCAATTTAAAGGGCGGTGGAATCCATAACCCTTTCTTTTCTCAGATCAATTTATAACAATAGGCTAACAATTTGGGGGAGTATCTATGCGTATATCACTCTTTGCACTGGCGCTATTAGCTTCAAGTCTGCAGGTGTTTTCCCAAACTCCTGCGAATACCCACTCTGCGGTTCCCAATCAAAAGGGCGGCCAAGACATGTTTGGACCCTATGAGGTAGCTGCTGATTGGCCGCAAGACATTGCCGAACTAGATGGCCATCAGAACTGGACATATGGCGCTGGCCAGGGCGTTTTTGCCGAAAGTCCCGACAGAATTTACCTTCTCCACAGAGGCGAACTGCCCAATATCGACCGGCCTGCACAGACTGTTTATCCCGATGCCGGGCCTGCCCTTTCATTTCCTGTCGCGCAATTACCCTGGCGAAATGCCTCAGTGGGGCCGAGATCGAGCCTGCCTGGTGCTCTTGATGGAGAGGATACTGACAGAGGGACACCTGGTGTAGACCACAACTGGGAGCATTGCCTGATAGTGGTTAATCGCGAGGGTGAAATTATCGAAGAATGGACCCAATGGGATAGCTTATTTCGCCGTCCTCATGCTCTTGCAATGAATCCCTACGATCCAGATAAACACCTCTGGGTGGTGGATGACTACCGTCATGCCCTGTTTAAATTTACCAATGACGGCTCAGAACTGGTGCAAACCATAGGTGAACCCAACGTTTCCGGAAATGACGATTCACATTTTTCACGCCCCACTTTTATCGCCTTCTTGCCTGATGCCATGTTTGTTGCAGATGGCTATGCGAATACCCGAGTTGTTAAATTTGATCATGACGGCAATTACCTGATGGAGTGGGGCCAAGCTGGAGACCCACCCAACGAAACCCGTCCGGGTTATATGAATAATGTGCACGGTATTGCAGTCGACGCGGAATCCAGACGTGTTTTCGTTAACGACAGAGCCAACAATCGAGTTCAGGTATTTACAGAAGATGGCGAATATCTGGATGAGTGGAGCTTTGGACCAGAACCAACCGACATCCACCTGATTTATATTGGTGCAGATGGCGTTCTCTGGGCTGCCGACAGAGCGACCACAAAAATACTGGGTTATGACCTTGACGGAAACTTCCTTTATTCCTGGGGCACCTTCGGAGATTTTCCTGGAGCACAATGGGGCGTGCACGGAATGAGTGTGGACCAGGAAGGAAACTTCTATATCGCCGAAGTGGGAAATGGTCGTGTTCAGAAGTACGAACCCAAAGAAGGGGCTAGGCCTGAATTGTTTGTCGGCAAGCCTGTCTATTCGGCTTGGGAATAGCAAAACTACTAAGGAGCCAGACATGAGGATTTTCCTACTTACTGCACTCTCTGCTTTCCTTTGCAGTCTTTCTATTGCTCAAGCGCCGCCTGACTCTATTCCCAGAGTATCGACAGAGAATATTGCCGAAAGAGGCTTCTTTTACGTTGGCGGTGACTATGTAGGAGAGCCCGGTCAGGAAACCATGGGTGGAGCCATGTACGTGGAAGTAATGGTTCCCAAGGAAATCAAGCACCCCTACCCCATAGTCTTTTTGCACGGCAATGGTCAAACAGGTGTTGGTTACCTTCAGACCCCCGATGGCCGGCCGGGTTGGGCCTATAATTTTTTGGATATGGGATATGTAGTCTACGTTCAGGATTATCCGGCACGTGGCCGATCCCAATATGTGCCCGGAGTGGATGGAGAATTATCAATTCGCACAGGCGCTACTGTGGAGAGAATATTTACCGCCAACGCAACGCGAGCAGATTACCCGCAAGCGGACAAACAGACACAATGGCCTGGAACTGGTCTCATGGGCGATCCGATCATGGATGAATATATGAGAAGCCAAGTGCAGTTCTTAAGTGTTGGCCAGGACGAACTGGCCGTGAGTGCCAATATCGCTTTGCTAGACCTGATAAACCAGCCGGTCATTCTTCTCACGCACTCTCAGGGCGGTCGTTTTGGCTGGAACATAGCGGATCAAAGACCAGACCTTGTGAAAGCTATCGTGACATCTGAACCCGCTGCTCCACCTATCCGAGGCGTCGATACCACCGAAGTTGCCTACCGTGATACCGGCGGATTGCCTTGGGGCGTCAGTAACTTACCAATTAGCTACGAACCTAGAATAAGTGATCCATCTGAGTTCAATTTGGAACTCCAAGCCCAAGCTGAGGGTCCAGACTTGGTTCCTTGTTACCGGCAGCAAGAACCCGCGAAACAGCTTGTGAATCTAGTTGATATACCTGTGCTCTTTCTCAATGGAGAGGGAAGCTATCACCGCATTTATGACCATTGTCTGGCAAATTGGCTAAACCAGGCCGGGGTGGAGACTGAATACGTGCGTATGGAGGAAGTAGGACTCGACGGAAACGGTCACATGATGATGCTGGAACTCAACAGCAGCGAAATAGCTGATTTCATAGGGGATTGGCTGGAAATTAATACCCCCGAATAAGGGGTGGCCTAGTCCCGATTATTGGTCGCTTGCATCAGACGGCTGTGGATCGTCGCCGTCATTGGTCGGTAACTCCTTAATCCATACATCCTGCTGCGGGAAGGGTATTTGTATCCCTTCCCGATTAAAGGCTGCGTAGATTCCACAGTTAAGCTCATGGACCCGCAGTCCCCGCATGGACGGATCTGATATCCATGCGAGCAATTCGAAATCGAGACTTGATGCGCCAAACAAACGAAAACGTGCGCGCGGAGCGGGGTCATCACATAGCCCCTCTGTATCAGCCGCGACGCTTTCCAGTACTTTGAGCACCTTGTCGACATCCGAACCATAAGCTACGCCTACGGCGGCGCGGATACGGTAATTACTGTCTCCACCGCCTGATTCATTGACGATCTTTGCGCTGCCCATCACACCATTGGGGATACTGATCTCAACATCGTCGCGAGTCATCAGCCGGGTACTCCGCAACCCTATCGATGTAACCTCCCCTCGTTCGCCCGTATCCAGCACAATAAAGTCCCCGATTCTGTATGGTCTATCGGCCAGAATGGCAACACCAGCAAAGAGATGACTCAGCGTGTCTTGCGCGGCAAAGCTGAGAGCCAGCCCAACAATGCCTGCGGAAGCAACCAAGCCAGTGACATTGATATCCCAGGCAACCAGGATCGAGTAGGCACCAGCCAGAACAAGCACTACCATCGCCAAGTTGCGTATCAGAGGTACTGTGTCACGCTGGGCAAAGGTGAAGTGTTTTGGGTTGCGCTCCATGCTCCAAAGCACAGCACCCGTACTTCGCATAAAAAAGCCTACCCAGCTCAGGATAATGATGGTTTTCAGGATGGCCAGCAGGATGTTGAAGGTAGCTTCACCCAGCTCGGTTATTAGTATCCGGCTGGCTATCATCAAGCCGAAGACGGCGAAGGTGGTGAATAAAGGACGATGCAAGAGAATAAGGACTTTATCGTCCAGATTATTCTGAGTTTTCCGAATTAGTTTGGCGAAAAAGTTGAACAAGAGTAGTTCGGCTATCTTGGCAACGATCAGACTGAAAAGCACTACGATAAGCGCTTCTAGCCAGACATTGGGGGCAATCATTTCCAGGATACGCTGTGATTCTTCTGCCAATCTCTCTTCCACGGCTTTCTCCAGAACTGTTGTGGTTTATTCCCCAAGAATAGACAGCCCATTTTGTAGAATCAACAATTGAAACAAGTTTGATCTAATCCCTTTCGCTTATATGATGAAACCGTCAGTTTATGCTTCCTTTAACTTCGCGGAACGAACAATGAAACATCTGCTTAAATCAGTGTTAATCACTCTCGCCCTTACCTCTTCACC
>JABJGI010000100.1 GCA_018662305.1 Porticoccaceae bacterium
CCTCACAAAATAAGAAGTGGAACATGATCGTTGACGTAGCTAAGTGCAACAACTGCTACAACTGCTTCGTCGGCACCAAGGACGAGTATGTCGGTAACGAGCACAAAGGTTATACCGCGCCACAGCCTCTGCACGGACACCAATGGGTAGATATCAAACGCGCAGAGGGCGGCCAGTGGCCTATGGTAGAAACCCAATTCCGTCCGGAGATGTGTAATCACTGTGATGACGCTCCCTGCCTGAAAGTTGCCAAAAACGGTGCTATCAAAAAGCGCGCTGATGGCATTGTCATCATCGATCCAGAAAAATCCAAAGGCCAAAGAGAAATTGTCGACGCCTGTCCCTATGGCGCTGTTTTCTGGAACGAGGAGTTGGAAATTCCCCAGGCTTGGCCATTCGACGCTCACCTGCTGGATCACGGCTGGAAAAAAACCAAGATCGAACAGTGCTGTCCAACGGATGTATTTAAATCGGTCAAGGTAACTGACGAGCAGATGCTACGTATTGTCGACGAAGAGGAACTTTCTACACTTGGAACAAAGGATGGTGCCAAGCCTCGCGTCTACTACAAAAACGCTCAAGTCTTTAACAACGTCTTTATCGGTGGCACCGTAATTACCGAGAAAAACGGCGTTGAAGACTGTCTTCCCGGTGCAGTTGTTCTAGCCAAGCACAACGGAGAGGAAATTGGCCGGGCAGAAAGCGACGCCTTTGGTGATTTTAAAATCGAAAAACTTACCAAGGGCTTGGGCAATGTCACTCTGGACATCCAATACAATGGCGATACTCAAAGTCACGAAGTGCAATTGGGCGAAAGTATCTACATTGGTACGCTGTCCTTCTAACTAGATTCAATAGAATAAGAGAGAACAAAAAGAATGATTACAGCGGGTTCCTTTGATATCACTGATCCAGCCGTCCTGTTAAGGCTGATCTGCGCCCTCTTCTTTATCCCCCATATGTACTTCAAGGCCTTTGGTAATCCGCCACCTGCTATCAAAACTTTTATTGATGCCGGCTACCCCAAACCTTTGCTTTTTGTGAGATTTGCGCTGGCAACAGAGCTGGTGACCTTCACGTTGCTATTTTTAAATATCTACACTCAATACGCGGCCTTGCTCGCAGCTGCCATGCTGACCGTTGCAGCAATCAGTGTGTTTTTTGCGAACGGTAAAAAATGGATTTGGATTTGGCCTAAGGGAGGCAAAGAATACTGTGTATTTTGGGCGCTCTGCTGCGTCGTTGTATCTATGATGTATTGGGGATAAAGCTGATCACAACATTCAGCCAAACTTGTTTGAGCTATCTCTGAATTTTTATATCTCTTTGTAGGTCACAATCTTAGAACAAAAAAAGGGGCCGAAGCCCCTAATCTATTATTTCAATCGCTAACCCATGGGAACCCTATAGGAACCAACCGAGGTCAATAAGCCACAGCTTTTTACTCTGAGTACGCTTCTTCGTATGCTTCATTGTAAGCGTTGATATTTTCTCTGGTATCAAAATAGCTCGGGCCTTGATTGTCGATATCTTCCATTCTGTCTAAACGAGCCTGACGCTCAATAATTTCCGAACGGGTTTGCTGGGCTAAATCCGGCATTTGAGGGCAAGCATCTATAGCGCGCTCTGCGGCAGGATCAATTTCATGGTGAAGGAGGTTACGGTATTCACTGTAGCTCGGCAGGTTCTGGTGATCATATCTGCCCAGCAAGCTCTGATAGTCTATTAAGGCTCTATCGCAGGCAACAAGCTGCCCACGTCGCGGGTCTAAAAGGCTTGCGTTTACGCGCTCTACGATGTTTTTGTAAGCCGTAACCGTCTCAGCTGAGCAGGATTGATATATTTGATTAGCGCTAGGGAAAACTTCGTCTTCCATAACAGATTCTGCACTACCTACTGCGTCTCTTCGCTGAAAATAAGCAGAACGAAATACCTGCATGGCACTATCAAAATTGGCTTGCGCATCCGAACAGGCGCCATCTGATGGCGCGGTTTGAGCATGGCCAAATGATGCTGCACCTGCGGCGAATAGCCCTCCAATAACAACAACTATAATTTTTTTCATGGGCTGTACCTCCAGCATGTGAAGTGCCCGACGAAGGAGCACAGATTCTTAGTCCTATTTACGACCTCCCAAAATAGCAACATTTTGGCCGCAATTTCGAAAGGGCAAGATATCAAAAAGCCATCATCCAAAAAAGCCGTACCAGCCAAATTTAGACAAACACCATGCTTTCTCCACAAAGTTGGTACGATAGAGTGAGAACAAAAAATTTGACGTTCTCCTCAAAAAAATCCATTTCAATCGAAAAAAATTCCTAAAATTAGAGGCTGTAATCCTCCCAGCCGGCACCAAGAATACCGATTAGCTCAAAACTACTGCCTAGGGGTCGGAATATCGCCGCTGCGCCCTCGGGAAAGTTGGGACGGCCGACCTGAGAAGATGTTGCCATGGAGATAGGTATTACATGACCCACAAACCAAGTATTCCCCTCCTCGGGAGCGGTTGCCAGATATTGGCGTAATTTGGATATATGTTCTCCATAACCACCAAGGGTGTAATCGTCAGCAATCAACCACTGGTCAATTTCTACTTGATCCACTCCAAAGGCTAGCTCAGCAGTATCTCTGGCTCGAAAAACGGGACTGGCGGCAATATGGCCTACCTGCAAATCAAGGCGTTTAATTGCCTCGCCGATTGCGCTGGCCTGAGCTCTGCCGTCCTCAGATAAATTCCTCTGAAGTGCTCTATTAGTCAGGTCTCTAGTTCTATCCAGGGGTTCGCCAGTTGTATCACCGTGACGCATATAAACGACATAACCTCCCTGTTGCAATGCGGTGATCAAGGTATCTTGATCGCCCATCTGCGCCCAGGCACCTGCGCTATACAGCCCTGAAAAGCCCAATACCAGAGATGCAATTAGTGAGAGCCTGCTCGCTAGATTTTTAAATTGCATTTTTATCAACTAACCTCAAAAGTTATTCCTAGTCAGTCGGGAAAAGCGCACCCAACATTCCAATTTTAAACCGAGATATTCAGCTAAGTGATTTATCTTATCCAATTTTTAGAACCCTACAGGGGCTAATTTGCAAGAACGAGTGGGCCCCTAACTGCATCATCGATGCAAGGCCGGAAAAGACAATTTTTTGGATCAGGCCAGAAGCGTAAAGATGTGTCAGAAATCTAGAGAAAACAGCATCATTCGAGTATAAATATAGGTTCGCTGCATGAAAATTCAGCGCACGGACTTAAATATACATATTGGGGACTATACAAATCATGAAGCCGGTAAACCGACGACAATTTTTACAACAAGGCACCGCATTGGGAGCGGCCGCCACTCTGCCATTGAGCGTGCAAGCGCAACAAACAATGCCAACGGGAGATATCGTTAAGCGTTATATCCCCGGAACACACGAAGCACTGCCCGTTGTCAGTTTGGGCGCTGCTCCAATTTTCATCAACTACCCAGACGAGGGCAAAAGCCTGTCTCACGAGGTCTTAGGGAACTTTATTCAGTCCGGTGGTCGCGTCTGTGACACGCCCACATTTTTCCGACCGAATGACCCTGTGTTTGGTGAGATCATGACTGAGATGGGTGGGCTTCAGGATGATCTATTCTTAATCACTAAAATTGCGACTTCAGGTAAAGAGGGTGGCATCGCTCACCTTGAACGCAGCCTCAACTATATTGGAAAAGATCCCATAGATGCGGCTCTCGTGCACAATATGAATGATATGCCGAACAACTGGCCTACCTTAAAGCAGTACAAGGAAGAAGGACGTGCCCGTTACATCGGGGTTAGCCTCACGCGCCAAACTGATTACACGGCTCTAAAGGATTTTATGACCGCTGAAAGGCCCGATATCGTCATGACTGGATACTCTATTACTCAGCAAGGACCCGAGGAACAAGGAGTTTTGGCCCTTGCCCAAGATCTTGGAATCGCTGTTCTGGGAGTCGAGCCCTTTAAGGCAATTGATGATGGTGCCTTCTTTAGTATGGTTTCTGGCGTTGAGATTCCGGATTTTGCAAGAGAATATGGCATCGAAAGCTGGGCACAGTACTCGCTTAAATGGATTCTCAGTCATCCTGCATTGACTAGCGTTGTAATGGAAACTAGTACACCTCGTTATGTTTTCGACAACATGCATGCTGCTTATGGTGAATACCCTGATCAAGAGACCCGTCAGCGAATGTC
>JABJGI010000119.1 GCA_018662305.1 Porticoccaceae bacterium
GCCCAGCAACATAGAGCCCACCGCCATAATGCCAAGTCCCATTAACAACAGCTCAATGCGGTCTGGGCCCGAGGCAATAAGGAAACGAATAAGGAAGGCAAATACAGCAATCTTCGCTCCGCTGGCGAGGAAACCGGTAACAGGAGCAGGTGCGCCCTGATACACATCGGGTGTCCACATATGAAATGGCACCCAAGAAAGCTTAAAGGCCATACCGATGAGGATCATCGCCGTGCCGACAATAAGATAGCCGTCGCTCAGAGTCGGTCCTGCTGGAGCGGCCAGAAGATCAATACTGAGATTGCCGGAATGCGCATAAACAAGAGCGACACCAAAGAGCAAAAAGCTCGAAGACACGCCAGACATAATCATGTACTTAACACCACCCTCAAGGGTGACATCAGAGGCCTTACCGCTGTGAGTCATGTAACCCACCATCGCAAATAAGGACACGCTGAGTAGCTCGATACCGATAAACATGGAGGCAAAGTGGTTACTGGCGATCAGCACGCACCCGCCTAAAGCAGCTAGCGCGAGCAGGATGTAGTATTCCTCCTTAATCTCTTCGCTCGCCTCCAAATAGGCATAGGCCATCCAGCTTGCAGCCAGACTAATGCCAAGCATTAGCGCGCAGAAAATCCGGGTGAAGTCGTCCATAATTAAGAGCGGCGTCACCTGAGTAATTCCGTCCCCTACCGTTAACAGACAACCGACAATGCCGGCAAACAAACCAATGCAGGTGACCAAACATATCAATGCATGACTTCGGACAAAGGCAATCAACAGCATGACAACCACACTGACGGACGCCACCACGAGCAAGGGGATTAAAGCAAATAGCTGAACAATATCCATGTTTAGCCCCCGGCTCCGGTTGCAATACCAAGCTGCATCAAATCAAGCATTCCTCTTTCGCTAAGGCCTGTCATCAGTCCGGGCCAGAAGCCAAGAACGATCAGTCCAACTACTAATATGGCCAGCATCAGAATTTCGTGAGAAACCAGGTCATCGCTGCTGGTTTTTGAGTCGGCGGTGGCTTCACCGAAGAAACCCTTCTGCAAAATAATCAATGCGTATACCGGTGCCAGCACCATGCCCAGAGCAGCCAGAATCGCCGCCAGAGGATTGGCTTGGAAGGTTCCAAGCAACACCATAAATTCACCAACAAAATTCCCCAAGCCTGGCAGACCGAGTGCAGCGATAGCGAAAAACATCATCAAAGCGGACAGACGTGGTATCTGTGGCCAGAGCCCACCCATTTGATCTAGGGCGCGAGTGTGCAGACGCTGCTGCAATAAACCGGCGATAGCAAAGAGCCCCGCCGAGCTAAGCCCGTGAGCCACCATCTGCACTAGGGTGCCCTGCAGACTCACCATATTCCAGGCAAAGATGCCAAGGGTGACAAAGCCCATATGGCTAATGGAGGCATAGGCAATCAAACGCTTAATATCATTCTGTGCAAAAGCCAGTTTGGCTGCATAAAGCACACTAATAACACCGAGAATCATAGCTATCGGAGTAAAAGAGGCCGCAGCTTCTGGGAATAGAGGGAAGATGAAGCGCAGTAACCCATAGGCGCCTGTCTTCAGCAAAATTCCGGCGAGCAAAATACTGCCTGGCGTGGGTGCCTGAGTATGTGCGTCTGGCAGCCAGTTGTGTACCGGCACACCGGGTAGCTTGACGACAAAGGCAACAAAGAAGCCCAGCATTAACCAGAATCCTAGACTTCCGCTGGTATCGGTTTCTAGCAGGTCAAACCAGGAAAAACTGATCATGCCTGTCTGCTGCCAATGCATATGCACCAACACCAGCATGGCCAGCAACATCAACAAACTACTGGCCTGGGTATAGATAAAGAATTTCAGCGCAGCGTAGTACCGATTTTCATGTCCCCAGATGACGATGATCAGGAACATGGGGATCAGCATCACTTCCCAGAAGACAAAGAAAAGGAAGAGATCCAAAGCGGAAAATACCCCAACAACACCTGCCAGAGTAAAGAGCAAGCAGAAGTAAAACAGGCCACAGCGCTCAGTAATTTCGTTCCAGGCTGAAAGCAGGGAGATATATCCCAACACCAAAGTCAGGGCTATTAGTACAACGGCAATGCCATCGGCGGCGAACAACCAGTGGATACCAAATCGGGGAATCCAGTCGATGCTTGCCTGAGCCAGCCAGACAGAGTTTGTTGATGCTACTGAGTTCGCATCAGTGATGGCGAGCATTAGCACAGGGAAGAAAATAACTGTCGCTACCACCAGCCCAGCCAAGGCAGAATATCTCGCCGCTTTAGCAGATACCTGCCCTAAAGCCAGCGCGAGAAATCCCGCCGCAAGAAGACTAATAATGACGCCTATAAGCTGCATATTAGATCCCGCCCATCATGTGAAAAGCGCCAGAGAGATAATCATGATGGCCGCCGCCGCCATGGTCGCCACATAGAAACGCAGCTGTCCGTTTTGTCCCCGGCTAAAGAAGTAGTAACACTGGGTGGAGGCAACAACTACTCCCTTGGGAACCAGATCGACCAGGTCGTTTCGATTGAGGCGCGCCAGGGTTAAAAAGGGTTTTACCAACAGAGCGTCGTAGAGCCAATCGAAACCCCAGCCCTTGGCGAGAAAATCCCGCAGAGCCTGTTGATTAGCCAAGCGCAGTCCTTGCCACTTCTCTTTCAGGAATACCTGATAACCAATAAAGATACCAACTAGAGGAAGCAATATTCCGGTCACTTCTACCCAGAGTGGCGGATGATGTTCATGGGCATGGGGTAAGGCATCTGCGGCTGGCAAATGGAAAGCCCCGGCAACCAATGACAGGGCCGCCAGAATTATCAGTGGTGGATGCAGCTGCCAACCCTTTGGCTCATGGGTTTCAGGCGGGCCACCCTCAGGTGTATAGAAGAACACCAGAATCATTAGGCGAGTGGTATAAATCGCCGTGAGGAAAGCACCCAAAACCGCGCCGGCCCAAAACACCGGATCAACTTCCCAGGCGGCTAATAGGATTGGTTCCTTACTCCAAAAGCCTGATGTGGGCGGCAAGGCAATAAGGCAAGCACTGCCGATAAGGAAGCACCAGAAAGGCACGGGCAACTGCTTACGCAGGCCACCCATCTTACGAATGTCCTGTTCGTGATGCAGAGCAAGAATAATGGAACCCGCAGTCAGGAAGAGCAGTGCTTTAAAGAGTGCGTGGGTCATCAAGTGGAAAATACTGGAATCCCAGGCTTCAACTCCCAGAGCCAAAAACATGTAACCGATCTGGCTCATAGTCGAGTAAGCGAGAACGCGCTTAATATCCCACTGATTTAGCGCGGTAAAGCCGGCAATCAAGAGAGTAATTAGGCCGACACTGGCAACCAGAGTCATAGCGGTGGGTGACAAGAGGAATACAGGATGGGTGCGCGCGATCAGATAGACCCCTGCAGTCACCATAGTGGCGGCGTGAATCAGCGCGCTTACAGGCGTTGGGCCTGCCATAGCATCCGGCAACCAGGTTTGCAGTGGAAGCTGCGCAGATTTACCCACGGCGCCGCCAAGCAGCAAAATGGCAATGAGGGTAGGCATGTTGGCACCTACTTCCCATTCATCTGTCGCCCTGTGCAAAATTTCCTGAATTTCTAAGCTGCCCAGTTCGCGGAATAGCAGGAATAATCCAATGGCAAAGGCGGTATCCCCTGCCCGCGTCACGACAAAGGCCTTGCGTGCGGCAAAGCCATTCTCTGGGTCTTTGTACCAAAATCCAATCAATAGGAAGCTACAGAGACCGACGCCTTCCCAGCCCAAAAACATCAGCACCAGATTGTCTGCCAAAACCAGCATCAGCATGGCGGCGACAAAGAGATTCATATAGGTGAAGAAGCGGGTGTAGTCCGGGTCGTCCCACATATAGCCGGAGGCGTATATATGAATCAGCGTTCCCACCCCGGTGATGACAAAGAGCATGCTCAGGGATAGACCATCCAGGTAGAGGCTAAAGTTTAGGTTGAGATCACCTGCCACTATCCAGGGCCAAAGCGAAACGGTAAAACCTGCACCATGATCCAGACCGTGGCTGGCTGCTGCGTAATATTGAGTAGCGATATAGAGGGTGGTCATAAAAGAAAGTGCAATGGAGCCAATCCCCACCACTCTTGCCTTCTCGCGAGGCATGCGCCCACTGGACAGCACCAGAATGGTAAACCCTAGTAGCGGAAGTGTCGGAATTAACCAAAGAATATCCACTCTTCCCCCTACCCCTTCAGCTTATTGAGTTGGTCGATATCAATGCTGTTGAATCGACGGAATAGAAGAAGTGTCAGGCCTAGACCAACTGCCACTTCAGCGGCGCCCAGGGTAACGACAGCCAAAAACATAATCTGTCCGTCCGCCTGTCCCCAAGCAGAACCCGCTGCGATAAAGGCCAAGCCGGCTGCGTTCAACATAACTTCCAGAGAAATAAGTACAAAAACCAGATTGCGACGTACCAGAACACCGGTAAGCCCTAAACAAAAAAGAATAGCCGCAAGAATAAAGGCGTGGTCGATAATGACTGCGTCGGTCATGCCTTGCCCTCCTCTATTCTTTGGTCCGTTGCGGCCTCATCCGCTTCAGAATCTGAAACTGGCGTGAAATGAGATTGGGCATCACCATATTTAGGTGTCGGTGGTGTGCTGCGCCGAGCTAAATGGTATGCGCCGACTAGACCAGCTAGTAGAAGGAAGGATGCAAGCTCAACAACTAAGAGATAGGGTCCAAAGAGGACAATACCGACTTCTTTGACACCAACCAGATGCACGCCTCGCAGATTTTCAGGCTCTCCCAAGCCTGCCACCAGAAGCATCAAAAGAACCGCCGCCAAAATGGACGGAACAATCCAGCCTTTTGCAGGCAACCAAGCGGCCTCCTGCTCAACGGAGCGGTGCCCCAAATTCAGCATCATCACGACAAATACAAAGAGAATCATCACCGCACCGGCGTAAATAATCACCTCGAGCACTGCCGCAAAGGGCGCTCCCAGAAGATAGAAAATTATTGCCATGGAAAGAGAGGAGATAATCAGATAAAGCAATGCATGCACAGCATTGTGACGCGTGATCATCAGCAGCGTAGCGACCACCGCGATAACTGCTGTTGAATAGAAAATGAAGTTGTAGAAAAAAATCGCACTCATGGCAGCAGGCTCTTCACATCAACCGGTTGAGCTTCGTTAATACCTTCACCCTTTTGGCGTCCAGAGACGGCCTTTCCGGAAAACTCATAGAAGCTATAACCGGGTTGTTTGCCGGGGCCATCAATCAGCAAATGCTCTTTCTCGTACACCATGTTCTGACGTTCGTATTCCGCCATTTCAAAATCTGGCGTCAGTTGAATGGCGTAGGTCGGGCAGGCTTCTTCACAAAGGCCGCAATAGACGCATCGTGAGAAGTTGATGCGGAAGTATTCGGCAAGCCAACGACCTGATTCGTCCTCAGTTTTCTGCAGCGAAATGCAATCCGTTGGACAGGCACTCGCGCAGAGGTTGCAAGCCACACAACGCTCTTCTCCGCTCGGGTCTTTTGTCAGGACGATGCGCCCTCTGAATCGAGGATGTAGATGGGGTTGCTCATCCGGATACTGAACCGTGTCGGCTTTGGTGAAGGTGTGGCTAAACACCCCCCAAAGCGTCACTAGGGCGCTGTATATGTAATCAAAACAGAGATAAATCTGATAGCCGAGGCCGGTCTTTTTCTTCATAACCACATCCTCACAAATATCACTCTCATAGCAGCACCAATGCTCCCGTTACCACCAGATTCACTAAGGACAGCGGCAACATGCATTTCCAGCCAAATGACATCAGCTGGTCATACCTAGGCCGAGGCAAAGAGCCTCGCACCAGAATCATAAAGAACACCAAAATTATCGTTTTCAGCAGGAACCAGAACAGTGGTGGCGCAAAATCTGGTCCAAGCCAACCACCCAGAAAGAGCACTGTAATCATGGCCGAGGTCATCAAAACGCTGACGTATTCGCCGATAAAGAACATCGCGAATTTCATACCGGAATATTCCGTGTGAAAGCCCGCCGTTAACTCATGCTCGGCTTCGGGTAAATCAAAGGGCGTTCGATGGCTTTCGGCAATGCCAGCGATCAAGAAAATAAAGGCACCAATAAACTGCGGGAAGATATACCAACCGTCCTGCTGCGAGAGAACCACCTGCCTCAGATCGAATGTTCCCGCCAACATCACAACACCCATCAGCGACAGCCCCATAAAGACTTCGTAGCTGACCATCTGCGCGGCGGCACGAATACCTCCGATAAGGGCGTATTTATTGTCGGATGCATAGGCGCCAAACATCACCGCGTAGACACCCAGAGATGTCATCGCGAGGAAAAACAACAATCCCACGTTGAGATCAACGACACCTATTCCAGGCGCTATTGGAATCACCGCAAAAGCGGCAACCACGACAAACATAGCGATGGTGGGCGCGATGACAAATACAAACTTGTCTGAGAAAGCGGGAACCCAGTCCTCTTTCATTAAGAGTTTGATCATGTCGGCAACAATTTGCAGCGTACCGCCCGGTCCGACTCTGTTTGGCCCCAGGCGATCCTGCCAGATACCCAAAATTCGACGCTCGACCCAGGTAAGCATGGCCGCGCCAAAGACGACAAAAACCAGAATACAGACGACGTTTAGGATATTTGCCATTACCGGAGTCATTAGCTTGCGCCCTCCGACTTAGATCCATCAGTCAGGCCTACCTGAGCTGGCAGCTGATGCGCTTTGATGGCTGCATTCGCCTGAGCCGGTAAAACCACAATACCGGCTGCTACATCTGCATCCTGCACCAGCGGCAGCGTGGTGCTCTGCCCGTGCAATGCTAGGGTCACCTGTTGAGCCGTTCCAAGATTTAGATCTTGCGCCGTTTCAGGATTGATACGCGCAACAGGTCTAGATGCTCTTTGCCTAAGTGCAGTAGATCTGGCGCTCAAGGCTTCTCCGTCAAACAATCTGGCGTGAGCCACAGCGGTTACTTTTCCAGATTCCGAAACTGAACTCTCTTGATCGACGTCCGAAAATACAAGCATCTCGGATGATTTCAGATCCGGTTTGTCGAACAAAAGCATTCCTGGGTCACCGCCTAATAGCGGGCCGTTAATCTCTTCTTGGAACTTGTTAATTGCCTCATTCGAGTTCCAGCCCGGCGTCCAAACTAGCGGATTCAGCGCCGCAGGACGGTTTACGGGTGAGCCTTCCATCGAATAAGAAAGAGCTGAATCTTCGTCAACCGGTTGTTTGTTCTCGCTGACTTTCTGATCTGCATAAAGACTAGTGCGACCAGAGAAACGGTGACTCTGACGAGGAATTTTCATTCCAGCAATACGGAAATCCGAATCCGGCGCGACCTTTTCCCAATCACAAAATGCGCCTCCAGAAGCACAGAGCATATTGACCAGATCGTCATAAACTTTGCATTCCGCTAATTTCTTCAAAGTATCGGAACTATCTCCCCCGCTGGACACCATCTCTGCTAGCTGAGACAGCAATCGCCAGTTATCGATCCGGGTTGTGTTCGAGCTGGCAAGTACAGAAAAATATCTCTGTGACCGGCCCTCGTTGTTGACCAGAGTGCCCTCGGTTTCCATCATGCTAGCGGCAGCAATCACGACGTCCGCTGCTTCAGTGGTTGAGGAGGCAAACTGATCCAGAACAATCAGGTGTTCGCACTTTTCGGCGAGGGCTTTCGATGAAGCCGCATCCAACACATCTTCCAGATCCCGCTGCATCACAATTAAAGCCGTCGGCTTTTTGGAATCCGCCAATCTCGACTGCAGCGACTCGATGTGACTTTGGCTATCCAGCATCGACAATCCCATGCTATTGCTGGCATCCAGCACATAACTCAACCAAGGGTCTTCATTTGTTGCTTTCGCAAGAGATATCGCCAATTCAGCAGCAGCATCAATTAGCGCAGGCTGATTAGAACTTGTGCCACTAATGATAAGTGGGCGTTTGGCGCCTTTTAGAAGCTTGGCAACCTCTCCCGCTCGTCCAGCGCCAGTGTCCCCAGACTGAACTGCCGCGATAACTTCTTTAGCGAAATTTGTCACTTCATCTGGAGCAAGCTGGATCGCATGGGCGCAAATACCGTCCAACTCACTGCCGGTACTGTTCACGCTCATAATGGGGCTGCGCTGATCCTGAGTCAGAATACGCACTGATGCGTCCTGCCACTGCTGCACTCCAATGTCGCTGGCCTGTGAGATGCCTTCGTTTCGGCTAGCCTGCCGAATCGCCAAGGCCATCCGCGGAGCGCTCTGCATCAGGTCTTCACCCAGAATCAGCACAGCATCGGCGGATTCCATCTGCTTCATCGAAGGCGTATGAACCGCTTCGTTGGATAGGATCTCTAGAACCCGACTTTGCATTTGCTGCTGTGTCTGAGTGACACCCGCGAAGAAATTCGCTTCACCAACCAATGTTCGCAGTGCAAAATTTTCTTCCACTGAGGCACGGGGTGAACCTAGAGCCACCACATTGTTCTCACCTAGCTCAGCAAAAATCTGAGCAACATAGTCCAGCGCCTCAGAATAATTACACTGGGTTGGCTCACCACCACTAGGCGTTACCAAGCACTTCTCCAGCCGCTCACTGCTGTTGTTATAGGCGTAGCCATA
>JABJGI010000132.1 GCA_018662305.1 Porticoccaceae bacterium
ATAGTTATCAATGCCAATTTACGAGTATCAATGTGATCATTGCGGTCATCAATTTGATGCAATTCAGAAGTTCAGTGATGCACCTCTGGACAAGTGTCCATCCTGTGAGGAGTTGGCATTGAGAAAGAAAATTTCTGCTCCATCATTTCGGTTGAGTGGCAGCGGCTGGTATGAGACAGATTTTAAAACCGACAAGAAAAAGAACCTTGCAGGCGATAGGTCTGAGCCCGCTTCTAGCAAGAACTCGAAGAACTTGAAAGAGGCGAAAACGACTAACTCATCAGATGCGAGCGGTGCAACAAAACCGGTTGCGGCTAGCAAAGGCTAGATAACTCAAACTAAAAACTGGATTCTATTATGCGTTCCCACTATTGCGGCGATATTCGTCGAGATCATATCGATGAAACCATTAGCCTGTGCGGATGGGTAGATCGACGCCGAGACCACGGTGGAGTGATCTTTATCGACCTGAGAGACCGAGAAGGTATTGTCCAGGTTGTGTTTGACCCTGACGGTGGTGAGTTCTTTGAGCTGGCCGATAAGGTTCGCGGGGAATATGTGTTGCAGGTAACAGGTCGAGTTCGTGCTCGAGATGAGGCAACGGTTAATCCCAATATGCCTACTGGCGAAATCGAAGTCTTCGGAACAGAGTTGAGTATTCTCAATGCCTCAGAAACACCTCCTTTTCAGTTAGACGAGCATACGAATGTTGGTGAAGAAGTTCGTCTCAAATATCGCTATCTCGATCTACGTCGGACCGAGATGCAGGCCAATCTGCAGACTCGAGCTCGCATTAGCAGTCAGATTCGTCAATCTCTGGAGAGTCAGGGGTTTCTGGATCTCGAAACGCCCATACTGACGCGTGCAACTCCCGAAGGGGCGCGTGATTACTTAGTACCGAGTAGAACCCACGCAGGCAAATTCTTTGCCTTGCCTCAGTCGCCTCAGCTCTTTAAGCAACTTCTGATGGTGTCCGGCTTTGATCGTTATTATCAAATCGCTCGATGTTTTCGAGACGAGGATTTACGTGCTGACCGCCAGCCAGAATTTACTCAAATCGATATAGAGGCCTCCTTCGTTGAGGAAAAGGACATCATGGATGTGGCAGAGAAGATGGTTTCCGATCTCTTTTCCAATGTTCTGAATATCGATCTAGGTGAGTTCCCACACATGACCTACGCCGACGCCATGGACAAATACGGCTCGGATAAACCCGATCTTCGTATTCCTCTTGAATTGGTCGAAATCGGCGATTTGATGACCGATGTTGAATTTAAAGTTTTCTCTGGTCCTGCAAACGACCCCAAAGGCCGAATCGCTGCCATGCTGGTTGAGGGCGGAAATGAAAAACTCAGCCGCAAGCAAATTGATGACTACACCAAGTTTGTTGGTATATACGGAGCCAAGGGGCTGGCCTATATCAAGTGCAATGACATCAGCGATTTGGAAGAAGGTTTGCAATCGCCCATCGTTAAGTTTATTCCGGTCGAAGTTCGGAAGAAGTTACTTGAGCGCATGGGCGCCCAAAATGGCGATCTGATTTTCTTTGGCGCCGACAAAGTGAAAGTGGTGAATGAATCCTTGGGAGCCTTGCGATGCAAGCTGGGTGAAGACCTTGATCTCTACACTGCAGATTGGGCTCCGCTCTGGGTCGTTGATTTCCCGATGTTTGAATCCGATGACAAAGGCGGGCTTACAGCCATCCATCACCCCTTTACCGCACCCTCGGTTTCTCCGCAGGAGCTCATCGCCGATCCAGAGGCCTCTCTATCCCGAGCCTACGATATGGTTCTAAACGGAACAGAGCTGGGCGGTGGATCCATTCGTATTCATGATGAAGAAATGCAAAAGGCAGTGTTCAAGGTTCTGGGAATCAGTGATGAGGAAGCTCAAGAGAAGTTTGGTTTCTTACTGGATGCTCTCAAATATGGAGCACCTCCCCACGGTGGTGTTGCCTTTGGTTTGGACCGTATCGTTATGTTGATGACTGCTTCTGAATCCATCAGAGATGTGATCGCTTTCCCAAAAACTCAGTCAGCCCAATGTTTGATGACGGATGCGCCGGGAGCTGTGAGTTCAGAACAATTAAAAGAGCTACATTTACGTTCGCGTGCTCCGGTTGTGGATAAAGCCACAGAAGACGGAGCGCAAGTAGCAGCAAACGAAGGAACAGAGAAGGCGGAGGACTGACAGGTGGCAGGACATTCCAAATGGGCCAACATCAAGCACAAAAAGGCCGCAGTAGATGCCAAGCGTGGAAAGGTTTTCACCAAAATTATTCGTGAGCTAACGGTCGCGGCAAAAAAAGGACCTAACCCAGACGATAACCCGGCTTTAAGGGGGGTAATCGACAAGGCTCTTGCTGCCAATATGAAAAAAGACACCATTGATAAGGCTGTGGCACGAGGCAGCGGTCAGGGTGAGGGCGAAGACTACGAAGAGCTTAGCTATGAAGGCTACGGGCCAAGTGGTGTGGCAGTACTGGTGGAGTGTCTGACAGATAACCGCAATAGAACTGTAGCTGAGGTGCGCCATGCCTTTACCAAGCGTGGAGGCAATCTGGGAACCGATGGTTCCGTTGCGTACTTGTTTGAGAAAAAAGGAACCATCACCTTTGCTCCAGATAGTGATGAAGAAGCCATCATGGATGTAGCGCTTGAAGTTGGTGCTGATGATGTCGTCGAAAATGAAGACGGCTCGATCGATGTGATGACGCCCTGGGAAGATTTTCAGGTTGTAAAAGAGGGATTACAGGCTTCGGGGCTCGAACCAGACAACGCAGAGATCGCAATGATTCCGGCAACAACAGTTCCTTTAGATCTGGATAACGCCAAATCCGCTCTCGGCCTTATCGAGATGCTTGAGGACCTGGATGATGTGCAAAATGTTTATACCAATGCGGATATTCCCGACGAGGCTTATTCTTCTTAAATAAACCTTGGTCGCACCCGAGTCTGACAGGCTTTTAAGCTGTGAATTAGCGTCGTAAACCAGATAAACTGAGGCACAACTAAAACATCGGCACTCGGAGCTCTCCATGTTTATCCGTTTTATGATCGCCATTGTGGTAATCGCAATTGCCGCACCCTTTTTTATTCCCGGTCCGAATGGCACTCCGATCTTTACTCTAGATATGTTCAACTTCGATAAACCCTCGGTATCGATGCCAGATATCAATCTTGGTTCAGGCTCAGACGAGCCCGCCGCAAATCAAACTCTCTATCGATATCAGGATGAAGCCGGGAACTGGCACTTTACTGATCAACTGCCAACCGAGGGCGGTGCAGAAATTATTGAAGTTTCCGATACAAATTTAATGGACGCACCGCCGCCACCACCTCCCAGAGTTGAAAGGGAACCGGAAATTAGCGCAAGCCCCCTTACGGCTATAACTGGAGGAGCCGAAGTGATGGAAGAAGCTCAGGCAGTGCAAGAGATGTTGGACGGTCGTCTCGAAGACATGGATCAATCACTCAACGATATACGCTAAGGCGGTTAATTTTTGCAAACTTTGCGCATTCTAGGTATCGATCCTGGCTCTCTTAAGACTGGTTTTGGCATTATCGAAATACAGGGACAGCGCATTAGCTATCTGACAAGTGGAGTTATCCGATTAAAACCCAAGTCAGTGCCAGAGCGTCTCGGAATCATCTTTCAATCGGTGCAAGAACTGATTGACGAGCACAAACCAGACTTGATGGCGGTAGAAGAAGTTTTTATGGCAAAAAACCCCTCGTCCGCACTAAAGCTGGGGCAGGCTCGTGGGGCGGCAATTACCGCCGGAGTGGTAAAGGGTTTAAAGGTGGAGGAGTATGCAGCACGGTTGGTTAAGCAGACCCTAGCGGGCTCTGGAGCCGCAGATAAGGCACAAATTCAATATATGGTGACCAAACTGCTTAAATTATCTGCCGAGCCAAGTGAAGATGCGGCTGACGCCTTGGCTATTGCCATTTGCCACTATCACCATTCGCTCGATATTAGAGCGCAAGGCTGATGAGATACTGCGACAGTCATAAAAGGGCGATAACCCTGAGAGAGGAATATAAGTGATTGGCCATATTAGTGGCGTACTAAAGGATAAAACCAGCAACGAAGTGTTGGTTGAGGCCGGGGGAGTAGGGTACGAGATATCTTTAACAATGCCTGCCTGGTTTGAAATAGGCGAGCTTGGCGATCAGGTCAGCGTCTGGTGTCACCTGGTAGTGCGTGAAGATGTTCAGCAGCTATTTGGGTTTCGCGACAAAGACGAAAGGCTAATGTTTCGCGAGCTTATCCGTATATCTGGAATTGGTCCAAAGGTGGCTCAGGCTATCCTTTCAGCAATGGACCTCCCGCAATTGTTTGCGGCCATTCGCGATGATCAGGTTGCGGTATTGGTAAAAATTCCGGGCATAGGTAAAAAGACCGCTGAGCGCTTGGTGATTGAGCTAAAAGATCGCCTCGGCCAGTTAGATTTTGGTGCTGTGCTCGAGGGACAGGCGCCTGCGGTAGATGCTCCAATGGCTAATCAGCAGCAAGAAGAGGCGCTGCAGGCTCTGACCACGCTAGGCTATAAGAGCGCCGATGCAAAAAGAATGTTGCAGTTGGTTTCCAGCGACTGTGACAGTGTCGAAGACATGGTTCGTGCGGCTCTGCGATCGCAGGTGTAGGCTGAACATGAGACGAGAGTGGCAAGAGAACAGAGAGCGGAGAGCAGTATGATTGAAGAAGATCGCATTCTGTCAGCCGAAGTCTTATCTCCAGAAGAGAAGCTTGATCGAGCTGTGCGCCCGCAGACATTGGCTGACTATATTGGCCAGCCCAGTGTGTGCGAGCAGATGGAGATATTTATTGGTGCTGCCCGCAATCGAAATGAGCCGCTTGATCACACCCTGATATTTGGGCCGCCAGGTCTAGGTAAGACTACCCTCGCTAATATTATTGCTCTGGAGATGGGGGTAAATCTGCGTTCGACTTCAGGGCCAGTTTTAGAAAAGGCCGGTGATCTGGCCGCTATCATGACTAATCTCGAACCAGGAGACGTGCTCTTTGTTGACGAGATTCATCGTCTGAGCCCGGTGGTGGAAGAAGTGCTTTACCCAGCTATGGAAGATTTTGAGCTGGATATCATGATTGGCGAAGGGCCAGCTGCCCGGTCAATCAAGATTGATCTGCCACCATTTACCTTGGTCGGCGCAACAACTCGCGCTGGAATGATGACTTCACCCCTCAGAGATCGCTTTGGCATAGTGCAGAGATTGGAGTTCTACTCTGAAGCAGAGCTCACTCAAATCGTCACTCGATCCGCCAATTTGCTGGGTTTTGATGCTGATGATGAGGGCTGTCATGAAGTTGCTCGGCGAGCCCGTGGTACACCTCGGATTGCGAATCGCCTATTGCGACGGGTTCGCGACTTTGCTGAGATGAAATCAGACGGCAAGGTTACCGCCTCAGTAGCTGATGACGCCTTAAAAATGCTTCAAGTGGATGCCAAGGGCTTCGATCACCTCGATCGCCGTCTAATGACAACCTTGATAGAGCAGTTTGATGGAGGTCCTGTCGGCATTGACAATCTTGCTGCCATTCTCAGTGAAGAGCGCGGCACGCTGGAAGATGTTATCGAACCTTATCTGATTCAGCGCGGTTATCTGGTTCGCACGCCTAGAGGGCGGGTCGCGACCAAACAAGCCTATCAGCATTACGGAAAAATCCCGCCGCAATCAGACTTGCTGAGCGAATCGGAGCCTTCCTAGTGGAATTTTCTCTGCCGGTAAGGGTCTACATCGAAGATACTGATGCAGGAGGCATTGTCTTCTACGTCAACTACCTGAAGTTTATGGAACGTGCTCGAACCGAATGGTTGAGGTCTCTGGGATTTGATAAGGCTGGTGCGAATCGAGAAAGCTTT
Source organism: Porticoccaceae bacterium (assembly GCA_018662305.1). Classification (GTDB taxonomy): domain Bacteria; phylum Pseudomonadota; class Gammaproteobacteria; order Pseudomonadales; family GM7GCV1; genus JABJGI01. Next base: position 5,888 of record JABJGI010000132.1, read on the forward strand.
CAGTTTGTTGTGAAGTCAGTAGAAATTGAATATAGCGCTCCGGCGCGCTTGGATGATCAATTATTAGTTACGGCCGAACTATTACATTGCCGTGGTGCAAGCATGGATATCGCGCAGAAAGTTTATCGAGGTGATAGCATTCTGTGCAGTTCAAAAATAGTCATTGCCTGTGTGTCTGGCGCTAATTTAAAGCCCATGAGAATCCCCACAGAAATGCTAACTAAGATTCAAGATAATTGATCTAATATACTGAAATATAAGACAAATATAAGGATGGAATAGGTGGAAGAAACGCTCTCAATTTGGTCGCTCATAGTGGATGCCAGCCTAGTGGTGCAAGCCATTATGGCGATATTGGTTATGCTCTCGGTAATGTCTTGGGTGGTGATCATTCAAAGAGGTCTTAGCCTGAGTCGAGCCACCAAAGAAGCAGAACAGTTTGAAGAGAATTTTTGGTCTGGTCTCGACCTTCGTCAGGTCTACGCCGACGGAGCAGAAAGATTAGCAGATGGAAAACCTCTACTGGGTCTTGAGGCTACCTTCCGTGCTGGATTCAAAGAGTTTAACCGCCTCCGAAAAAAAGAGGGCTATAGCCACCAGATGATTACCGAGGGTATTCAGCGATCAATGCGTATATCCATTAGCCACGAGATGAGCAGCCTAGAGCGGCATCTCCCTTTTTTGGCGAGTGTAGCCTCGGTAAGCCCTTATATTGGTTTGTTTGGCACCGTATGGGGGATTATGAATTCCTTCCGAGGCCTTGCCGCGGTGCATCAGGCCACTCTTGCAACGGTTGCCCCGGGCATCTCGGAAGCGCTCGTGGCAACGGCTATGGGGCTGTTTGCGGCGATACCGGCAGTTCTGGCTTATAACCGTTATGCCGCCAAGGTTGATTCGCTACTCAATACTTACAGTACCTTTGCCGAAGAGTTCGCCGCAGTGCTTAGTCACAGCGTGCCGAGTAAATAGGGAATTCCAGGGCATTCCATGCAAGTTCCCGGAGGTAGAAAGCGCAGGCTAGTCGCAGAGATCAATGTGGTTCCCTACATTGATGTGATGTTGGTCCTTTTGGTCGTTTTTATGATCACCGCACCCTTGCTAATGCAGGGCGTGGAAGTTGAGCTGCCGCAGGCGCCCTCTGAGCCTATGGAGGAAAGCGCTGAACAACCTATTCTGGTCTCGATAAAGGAAGACGGCAGCCTGTATATAGACTTGCTCGAAAATCCAGATGAACCGCGCAGTATTGAGGAAATAGCAGATGTTATTTCTAAAGTACTGGCAGAGAAGCCTGAGACCGCAATTCTCGTCTGGGGAGATCGACGTGTTCCCTATGGTGAAGTTGTCGGCCTAATGACGCGCCTGCAAAATGCAGGAACAGTGCGAGTGGGGCTGGTAACAGAGCCTCCGGTACTGGGGAATTAATTTTGGTAGCAGCAGACCGCTACGACTATCTGGTGGCAACCTCAGCCAGTGTCGTGCTTCACGCGGCGTTATTGGTGGCCATTCTGTTTTTTGCTCCCGCAACCAGCGAGATAAGACAGCTTCCCGATCGTGGAATTGTTTTGGCTCAATTGGTTTCCCTCGAGGATTTAATGCCTCCGGAGCCAGCACCTCAGCAAAGAATTATTGATTTAACTCAGGCACCGCCGGTGGCGGAGGTTGCGCCCCCCGATCGGATAGAGATGCCGACGGAGCAGGCAGAGGTCGAACCTGAGCCTGTTGTCGAAGAGCCTGAAGTTGAGGACCCCGTTGACACTGCGACAGCAGAAGCTGAAGCACAGGCAGAGAGGGAGCGGGAAGAGCTATTGCAGCGCCAGGCTGATTTGGCCGCCCAGCTGAACGCGGAAATGGGTGCCTTGGAAGATATTGAGAACCAGCAGACGGTAATGTCCTATGCAGCATGGATTAGCGAACGTGTTGGCAACAGCTGGAGTCGGCCACCCAGTGCGCGAAGTGGCATGATTGTTAAACTTCGCGTAAATCTTGTACCCACAGGAAGAGTGGTGTCTGTAGATGTGGTAGAAAGTAGTGGCGATGAAGCCTTTGATCGCTCAGCGCTTCAGGCGGTTCGCAAAGCTGAACCCTATACCAGGTTAACGGAACTTAGCCCGGAATTATTTGACGAACAATTTCGACAATTTGTATTTATTTTTAACCCACAGGATCTGCGACTTTGATGTTGAGCAAACTATCACCTCTATTTCTCGCTTTCTGCTTAATCCTGCTGACAAATCAGGTCAGAGCAGAGCTCACCATTGAAGTGATTTCAGGAGTTGATCAGCAGACTCGAATCGCGGTTGTCCCATTTAATTGGGACGGTAGTGGTATTGCGCCATCTGCTTTTGATCAGATTATTGCCAATGATCTAAGGCTCAGCGGGCTTTTTGACGTTATTCCCCCCCAGAATATGTTGAGCTTTCCTTCGCCTGGAGACGAGATCAACTTCAGGGATTGGCGTGTTTTGGGTGCTGACTATCTTTTGGTTGGCGGTGCCACTATATCTGGCGGGCAAATGCTGGCAGATATCGAGCTATACGATGTACCCAGTGGTAGGCAGATAATGGGGCGAAGGGTAACAGCGGGAAGAGATGATGGCAGGGATGTGTCGCATCGAATTAGCGATCTTGCCTATGAGCAAATAACGGGGATCCCCGGTATTGCCCGATCTCGTATTCTTTATGTCGCAGATGCATTAAGCGATGAAGGGGATCGCAGATATCGCCTTATGCTGGCCGACCAGGATGGCGCCAGAGAGCAGTTATTAGTCGAATCAGAAGCGCCTATTATGTCTCCAGCCTGGTCGCCCAATGGTGAAGAGATTGCCTATGTCTCCTTCGAGACGACTCGATCCGCCATATTTATGCAAAATCTTGCTACGGGAGAGCGACGCCAGCTAACCAATTTTGAGGATATCAACGGAGCCCCTGCTTTTTCGCCCGATGGCACAAAGCTGGCGATGGTATTGAGTAAGGACGGTAATCCTGAGTTGTATATGCTTGATCTGATTACCAATGAATTTACTCGTTTAACGGACCATTTCGCTATTGATACAGAGCCAAACTGGACGGCGGACGGAGAAGCCCTGATATTTACCTCCAATCGTGGTGGTCGTCCTCAGATTTACGAGCTGGATTTACAGACGGGCCGCATCGCTCGTCTGACCTACGTTGGGGACTACAATACTCGGCCTCGTTTGTCCGCTGATGGGCGATTTCTGGTTATGATTCATCGAAATAATGGCAGTGATCACATCGCAGTTCAGGATTTAACGGACGATACTTTGATCATCGTCACAAAAACTAACCTAGATGAGTCGCCAACCATCTCGCCAAATGGTGCTTTGGTAATGTATGCTACGAAACTAGATGGAAAGAGTATTCTTGCGGCTGTATCACTTGACGCAGGTGTGAAATATAATCTTCCTGCATCTTCGTCAGAAGGTGTGAGAGAACCGGCTTGGTCGCCTTTTTAGTAACCACCAATTTAAATACGGGAAACCACTACCATGAAAGCTAAATTGCATATTCTAATTATCGGCATGCTCGCCGTTTTCCTCGCGGCATGTCAGTCTACTTCCACAATGGATGACGAAGGTGGCATGGCGGATGATGCTTCTGCTCCAGCAGTTGCGGAACCAGTGGTTGTTGAGACTGTTCCTACAACGCCTACCCTCAGAGATGACCAAACCTATATCGGTGGTACTTCCATGGCAAATGGTGGTGCAATGGTTGCCGAAGATGATGTCGTTTTGTACTTCGGCTTTGATCAGTCCACCCTGACTCCTCAGAGTCGTGCGGCCCTGACTCGAATCGCTGCAGCTTTGCGCACTAGCACTGGAAACGTTCGTTTGGAAGGTCATGCTGATGAGCGTGGTTCTCGCGAGTACAACATCGCACTAGGTGAGCGTCGTGCCAATGCCGTTAGTGACTTCTTGGTACTCCAGGGTGTGAGCGCAAGCCGTCTTGAAACCATTAGCTATGGTGAAGAGCGACCAGCCGTCAATGGCACCGGAGATCGTGTTTGGTCACAGAATCGACGCGTCGAGATTAAATAGCCAAAATGAGATTTGACCGAACCACGTCGGCGCCCGCCGGCGTGGTTTTTTTGTTTTTGAGTTGTGCTCCATTGATTTGGGCACAGGCGCCTGTGGAAGATCGTTCCATTGGTCCAGGCTCCCCAGCTCAGCTTCAAGCTGAACAGCAAGCACAGGAGCAGGAGCAATCAGCAACAATCGCGCTCTACCTAGAGCTGCAGACTCTCAGAACTGAAGTTTCATTGCTTCGAGGTCTGATCGAAGAATCGAATTATGAGATTCAGAGACTGCAGTCGCGGCAGGCCACTGATTACGCCAATCTGGATGCTCGTATCCTCGGTTTAAATTCAGTTCCTGCTGCCGGGCCGAGTCAGGCCTCCGGACCTGCGGATACTACCAATACTCCATCGACCGAAATTGCTCCTCCTCAGATCGACAGCGAGACCGCAGCAGATCAATATCGTGCTGCCTTGGATAAAATGAGGGCAGGGGACCGGGAAGGTGCTCTGGAAGGCTTTAGGCAACTAATAGGCGATTACCCAACCGACCCCGTGGTGGGTGATGCCTATTATTGGGTTGGCCAAACTCATTGGGTCGCCGACGAGAACGAAGAAGCTCGTGAAGCCTTCACCGGTTTGGTGAATGGTTTTAAAAATCATCGCCGATATGGAGAAGCGCTGAACAAGTTGGCTGAGGTTTATATCAAGCTCAATGATCAGCAGCAGGCAGAAACTTTATTGTTAGAAGCCGAGCAGCTGGGCGGTGATGTTGGAGCCCGAGCCTCTGAATTGTTGGAAGAATTCAGCCAGCAACAAATTTAGACAACCTGCACTAAACGCATGACTAGTCAGGTTCGTATCACGGAAATATTTTATTCTTTGCAGGGTGAATCTTCGCGAGTTGGTTTGCCCACGGTATTTATCCGTCTTACAGGCTGCCCACTTCGGTGCGTTTATTGTGATACCGCCTATGCTTTCGAAGGTGGTACCAAGACGGATATTTCCGCCATCCTTGAGCAAACTGAAGCTTATTCGACTCCTTATGTCACCGTCACTGGAGGAGAGCCTTTAGCTCAACCAGAGTGCCTGTCTCTATTGAAAGAGCTGTCTGATCGAGGCTTTGATGTAAGTCTGGAGACAAGCGGGGCCATGCCCATTACTGATGTCGATCCGAGAGTTAGTGTAATTATGGATTTAAAAACTCCTTCTTCGGGCGAGTGCCATCGTAATCTTTATGAAAATATCTCTGCGCTAAAACCAATTGACGAGCTGAAGTTTGTTATCGAAACCGAAGATGATTATCAGTGGTGTAAAAGCAAGCTGATTGAATATCAGCTTGCGGAGCGAGTCGCAGCGGTTTTGTTTTCTCCGGTCTTTGGTGAAATGGATGAGACAGCTCTGGCTGAGAAGATACTCAATGATAAATTGCCCGTCCGGTTTCAGACCCAGCTCCACAAATCATTGTGGGCAGATGAGAAGGGTCGATGACGGGAAGTACTAGCAAGGCAGTGGTCCTTTTTTCTGGAGGACTCGATTCAACAACTTTGTTAGCCAAGGCACTAGCTGCTGGGTTTGAAGTTTATGCCCTCTCTTTCAATTATGGTCAAAGACATCAATCTGAACTGAAAGCCGCTCTAAAGTTAAGCAAAGATATGGGTGCCAAGGATCACAAAGTAATTTCTCTTGATTTACGAGCCATCGGTGGCTCCGCCCTTACCGATGAAGAGATTGATGTTCCCGAAGTCGCATCTGACGGCATCCCGGTAACCTATGTACCAGCGCGTAACACCGTATTTTTGAGCATCGCTATGGGCTACGCGGAGGTATTGGGTGCTCACAGCATCTTTATTGGTGTCAATGCGGTGGATTATTCCGGCTACCCAGATTGCCGTCCTGAATATATCGCTGCCTTTCAGCAAATGGCCGATCTAGCCACCAAAGAAGGCGTTGAAGGAGAGAGCATCCGTATTGAGACACCGCTGGTGGATTTGACTAAGGCAGAGATCATCAAGTTGGGTCTCGAGTTAGGAGTCGACTACCAAAAAACTGTCTCCTGTTACCAGGCCGATTCAGAGGGAGTTGCTTGCGGAAAATGCGATAGCTGCCGGTTGCGACAAGAAGGATTTAGAGCTGCTGGCGTGCAAGATCCAACCCGATATCGAGTAATTGAACTTAGGGGCTCGCACAATTAAAAAACCCCGCACGAAGCGGGGTTTTTTAATTTGGTGGGCCGTGCTGGATTCGAACCAGCGACCAATTGGTTAAAAGCCAACTGCTCTACCAACTGAGCTAACGGCCCCAAAAAAGGAGGCGTGTATGGTAATGCATAAAGTTCAAAAAACAAGTCGATTCTTAGAGGTATTTTAGCGGCAGAGATATTGGGTTTCGGGAAGTACTATTCCTCTAATTGATGTGTAAATATCGGTTATCAAACTTGCGATTTCTGATCGCCCAACTATGCTGTCGGTTCATTGAATATCCTGATTACCTATGACAGCAACAACCCAGCCTTTATCTGAGGCTCTTACTTCTGCCTTGGCCTTGCGAGAGCAAGCCAATCCTCTGTCCGAACAAGCTCGAGACCAATATATTCGAGATATTAAAGAACAGCTAGTCACGAAGAATGCCTCTTTAATAGCTCACTACTACACCGATCCGGTGGTTCAGGCTTTGGCTGAGGAAACTGGCGGCTGTGTCTCAGACTCTTTGGAGATGGCTCGTTTTGGCGCAGAGTCCAGTGCGGAAACTTTGGTGATTTGTGGCGTCAAGTTTATGGGCGAAACCGCCAAGATATTAGGGCCGGATAAGCGAGTGCTTATGCCAACGCTAGAAGCGACATGTTCTCTCGACATAGGATGCCCTGCGGATGAGTTCTCAGCTTTTTGCGATCAACACCCTGACCGCGAGGTGGTTGTTTATGCCAATACCTCTGCGGCTGTGAAAGCTCGAGCTGATTGGGTGGTCACGTCCAGTATCGCGGTGGATCTTGTAGAATATCTAGATTCGCAAGACAAAAAAATACTCTGGGCACCTGATAGGTATCTGGGCAGCTACGTTGAAAAGCAAACTGGGGCTGACATGGTTATGTGGGATGGAAGCTGCATAGTCCATGAAGAGTTTAAGAGTCTCCGGATTCAGGAAGCCAAAGGGGTTTACCCAGATGCTGCGGTACTGGTTCATCCAGAATCACCGGAATCCGTAATAGCTTTGGCTGATGCCGTGGGTTCAACATCACAGCTCATCGAAGCCGCAAAAACTTTACCAAACTCCCAGCTGATTGTGGCCACGGACCAAGGTATTTTCTACAAGATGCAGCAGGCGGTTCCAGACAAGGAGCTTATTATTGCACCCACGGCCGGGCAGGGTGCTACCTGCCGATCCTGCGCGAATTGTCCCTGGATGGCTATGAACACTCTTGAGCAACTCGCTCGAGTATTTGAGCCAGGGCAAGAGAATGAGATATTTGTGCCAGAGAAGGATGCTGTTGGAGCGCGTAAATCTTTGCAACGCATGTTGGACTTTCGCCAGAGTCAACTTTCCTAAGTTGATTTGAATGCTGTCAGGAGAGTATTCAGCCTAAATTCACAAATCCATTTCCTGAGACTGTAGTTCGGCTATACGACGAATGCGTTGATCAAGCACTGCTTGCTCGATAGGGTTGTTACCGAGCTCTCTTTTCGCCAGTCGTATGTGTTGCATGGACTGATTAAAGCTGCCAACGAGCTCGAAGTATTTGGATCGTGCCAAATGCAGGTTGTAGATATCTCCTGCTAACCCATAGGACTCTGCCAGCTCATACCAGATGATGGGGTCCGAAGGTCTTCTTCCAGTTTGCTGCTCAAGAACTTCAGCCGACTGTTCAAACTCATTGAGGCGGTTGTAGGTTTCGGCCAGCTGCATTCTCAATACATGATTTTCTGACTGCGTGCTGGGCAGAGACTGCAAGTATTCCAGCGCTATTCCGGCCCTGTCAGAATCTAAAAGTAGCTCTAGATATAGACTCTGAAAAACCAAATTGTCTGGGCTAGCGACTAGTAACTCTTCCGTTAGTGCAAAGGCTTCATCGAGGCGTCGTACTCCCTGCAATGACAGTGCGTACGCGTACTTGGCAAGATTGGAGTTCGGCGCCTGATGGTAGGCATTACCGAAATTTCTTACTGCAATTTCAGATGTTTCCGCATTAGCTACTTTTACGCGGGTGGCGAGCAGTTGGTACTGCGGGTTGTTTGGATAAATCCGCGTTGGATATTGGGTTGAGCGGGTTTGTGCATCAATAACTCTGGATTGTGGAAGAGGGTGACTAAGCAGGTACTCAGGAGCAAGGTCTCCAGTGTATCGAGTCGCTGCCAACATCTTTTCAAACATGCGTGCAGTTGCAGCTGGATCGAATCCTGCTTTCACCAGTGTTTGTTGTCCAATACGATCTGATTCGGTCTCATTCTGACGGCTATAGCGCAGTTGTGATTCGAGGCTTGCTCCTTGAGTTATCGCCAGCATTGCAAGAGAGGCATCTCCACCTGCCGTGGCGCCAAGCACTATGGCGGCAAGCAAGCCTGCCATAGTAGCGATGCCAGACGTGCCCGCCTGAGCGACAGAGCGCGCGAAGTGGCGTTGACTTATATGTGCCATTTCATGGGCAATTACTGATGCGACTTCGTCCTCGCTATCTGCGTGTAATAAGAGACCGCTGTGAATGCCTATGACTCCTCCAGGAACGGCAAAGGCGTTCATCGTAGGGTTGTCAACGACCAGTACCTGTAACAGTGCGTAATCGGTTAGTCCGTATGGCTTAAGGCGCGCTACCAAGTTCTCGATGTAGTCTTGAAGTAAATAGTCTCGGTTGAGAGGGGTTTGTCTATAGTAGGATCTCAGCCAGGACGCTCCCAGCTCTTTTTCCAGCTCCAGACTAATACCAGAGGCATTGCCTTCGCCCAAGCTAGGTAGCCTGATATCAGAGCTCTGTGCACTGCTGAATTGCGCTGAGAGCAGACACAGAATGAAAACCACTCTTCTAACTACTCTGCACGACCGAATCAAGATTTGTTTCCTACTAAGTTATTCTTCAGATAGAGAGTGAGACGCTACCGGATAGTTCCGGATTTATCATGTAATTTATCTGCTCTTCACAATTAATTCGAATATCATTCGATTGCGGGTGGATTTATAGCTAAGTCTAATTTCTACCCCTTAATATTTGTAAAATGTAGTAAAATTAGATAAATACGATATAAAATGTAATATAATTACATGAATTTATTGGCTAGATAATATAAAATCTCGCCACCCATTGGAGTGACAGTCGGTGAAGCTCAAGCTTCTTAAACCGTACTCCAAGATCAAAATCTATCTGAGGAGCACTTTGTGTCGCAAGATCTAGATAATCTAGAGTTAGAAGAGTGGAAAGACGCTCTTGAATCCTTCATAAAAAATTCAGGAAAACAAAGTGCAGCGGATTTGCTGGGAGAGTTGACCTCATTTGCCAGCGACAAGGGTGTGAAGACCCAATCTGTTGTCACAACTCCTTATAGAAACACTATCCCAGTAAGTGAAGAGCAACCTATGGCGGGTGACCTTTTTACTGAGCGTAAAATTCGTTCTCTGATCCGCTGGAATGCTCTCGCCATGGTGACCCGCACCAATACTGACGACAGCAGTCTTGGCGGGCACATCTCATCTTTTGCTTCTTCGGCCACACTATATGAAATTGGCTTGAATCACTTTTTCCGCGGCCCAGATCATCCGAGCGGCGGCGACCTAATCTTTTTTCAGGGACATACCTCTCCCGGAATGTATGCACGTTCATATTTGGAAGGCCGCTTATCAGAAGACGAGCTCATCAATTTCAGACGTGAAGTAGATGGCAAAGGTTTGTCCTCCTATCCGCACCCCTGGTTAATGCCAGAGTATTGGCAATTCCCTACGGTATCTATGGGGCTTGGGCCAATCATGGCGATCTATCTGGCGCACGTAATGAAGTACCAGCATCAAAGAGGATTAGTCGATCAGAGCGATCGTAAGATCTGGGCCTTTTTGGGTGATGGTGAAACCGACGAGCCTGAATCCTTAGGTGCAATTGCACTGGCTGGCCGCGAAAAACTGAATAACCTGATTTTTGTTGTGAACTGTAATCTGCAGCGTCTCGATGGGCCGGTGCGTGGCAACGGCAAGATTATTCAAGAGCTCGAAGGAGTATTCCGTGGAGCCGGCTGGAACGTGATCAAAGTGATCTGGGGTCGCCACTGGGATCCACTCTTCCAGGTTGATGAAAAAGGAAAGCTACAAAAGTTTCTCGATGAGTGTGTTGACGGGGAATACCAGAACTTTAAAAACAACGGCGGCGGCTACGTTCGCGAACACCTGTTCGGCAAAGACCCTGAATTGGGCAAGATGGTCGAACATCTGTCCGATGACGATATCGCCCGATTGAATCGCGGCGGACACGACCCCTATAAAATCTACGCCGCATATCACGCTGCGGTAAATAACAAAGACCAGCCAACGGTTATTTTGGCGAAGACCGTTAAAGGTTACGGAATGGGGTCAGCTGGCCAGGCGGCTAATGATACTCACTCACTGAAGAAGCTCGACGTCGATGGGCTAAAAGCTTTTCGCGATCGGTTCGGGCTACCAATTGATGATGATGATATTGCCAATGTGCCTTTTTATCGGCCGCCTGAGGACAGTCCAGAGATTCGGTATCTGCATGAACGACGGAATGAGTTGGGCGGCTACTTGCCATCCCGTCATTCCGAAGTGGAACTGCTTGAGACGCCCAAACTTGACGCCTTCGAAAAACAGATGGAGGACACGGGCAAAAGAGAAATCTCTACGACTATGGCTTTTGTGAGAATTCTGAGCAACTTAGCCAAAGACAAGGCTATCGGTCAGCGCATTGTTCCTATTGTGCCGGACGAAGCTCGAACCTTCGGAATGGAAGGCATGTTCCGCCAATTGGGTATCTATTCTCCAGTTGGACAGAAGTACACTCCGGTAGATTCTGATCAGATCATGTATTACAAAGAATCCGACAGTGGTCAGATACTTGAAGAGGGAATTAATGAGGCAGGGGCAATGTCATCCTGGCTTGCCTGTGCGACTTCATATAGTCACAGCAAATACTCAATGGTTCCTTTTTATATCTATTACTCCATGTTCGGCTTTCAGCGTATCGGCGATTTGGCCTGGGCTGGTGGTGATCTGCAGGCTCGAGGCTTTTTAATTGGGGCGACGGCTGGTAGAACGACTCTGAACGGTGAGGGGCTGCAGCATCAGGATGGCCATTCTCATGTAATGGCAGCCACTATCCCTAATTGTCGATCTTACGATCCTACCTTTAGTTTTGAGCTGGCGGTCATCATTCAGGATGGTATCGAGCGCATGTATGGCAAAGGTGAGAACTGCTTCTACTATCTCACCACCATGAACGAGAATTACCATCATCCCGCCATGCCAGAGGGCGCTGAAGAAGGCATTATCAAAGGCTTGTATCTGCTTGAGTCAGGCGAAAAAGATAAGGGTGCTCGTGTTCAGCTGATGGGTTCCGGTACTATTTTGACCGAAGTTCGTACCGCAGCAAAAATGCTTAAAGAGGACTGGGGCATTGATTCTGACGTGTGGAGTGTCCCCTCCGTCAATGAAGTTTATCGAGAGGCAAAAGATTGCGAGCGTTGGAATACCTTGCATCCCGAGCAAGAGCCTAGGGTTCCATATCTCACTTCAGTAATGGCTCCTTATGAGGGCCCACGTGTAATCGCAACTGATTATATTCATGCTCATTGCGAGCAGTTGAGACCCTTTGTGGAAGGCACCTATCGAGTTTTGGGTACAGACGGCTTTGGTCGGAGTGATACTCGCGAAAAATTGCGCGAGTTCTTCGAAGTAGATAGTCGCTATATTGTTGTGAATGCACTTTCAGCATTGATGGAAGAGGGCAAGGTAGAAGCTGCAACTGTTAGCCAGGCAATTTCCAAATATGGAATTGATCCTGAAAAACCTAATCCTACAACTGTCTGAGCGTGATCAAGGAGATTATCTAAGTGTCTACCACACAAATTCGCGTTCCAGACATTGGTGCTGACGCCGCTGAAGTAATTGAGATTTTGGTTGCTGAAGGAGAGCAAATCTCTGAAGAGCAATCTGTCATAGTTCTCGAATCTGATAAGGCCTCAATGGAGGTCCCAGCTCCCATGGCTGGTGCAGTTGCAAAGTTGCATGTTCAGGTTGGAGACGAATTATCTGAGGGTGATTTAATTGCCGATTTGGTTTCAGAAACGGCTGTTGCGGAGGAATCCGTGGCGGATACCCCCACCGCTGAAGCAGTTGAAGATAGCCCGGTTGAGGATGTGCCAGTCCAGCCTCAGTTAACAGAAAGCTCGGTAGTTGCCTATCAGGTTCCAGATATTGGCTCCGATACAGCTGAAATAATTGAAGTGCTTGTTGCTGTCGGTGATCAAATTTCCGAGGGCGACAGTATTTGTGTTGCAGAATCAGACAAGGCATCTCTTGAAATTCCCGCTGAAGCTGATGGCCTAGTCAAATCTATCGCCGTCGCGGTTGATCAGGAAGTCAGTCAGGGCGACGCTCTCATTGAGTTAGAAATTACCTCTGCAACTCAGCCAGTTCAGCAAAGCGCATCTGTTACTTCTCAAGAGGGGCCAGCGGCTGAAGCAGTATCAGTAGAACCTGTGGCCAGTGAGCCAACAGAAGAAAGCTTCCTAGTTCCGGATCTCGGCTCGGAAACCGCTGAAGTGATTGAAGTCAATTTGGCTGTTGGTGATGAAGTTTCCGAAGGTGACACGATCTGTGTTGCTGAGTCGGATAAGGCTTCGCTGGAAGTGCCTGTTGAATCGGACGGTAAAGTCTTGGCAATTCATGTAGCTATCGGTGCCAATATCTCTCAAGGTGACAAGCTGATTGATATGTTGGTGCAGCCAAAAGCTGTTGCTCCAACCTCAGTGGCTTCAGCTTCTGTAAAAGAAGATTCGGTTAGCTCTTCTCCTGCGCCTACAGCGCCAGTCGCTCCGGCTCAGACCACTGCAGCTCCAGCGGGAGCAGGGGGTGCTGTATACGCGGGCCCAGCAGTTCGAAAGTTAGCCCGAGAACTTGGTGTAGACCTCACCAAAGTGTCGGCTACGGGGACACGAGGACGGATACTCAAAGACGATTTACATAATTACGTCAAAAAAGCGCTGCAATCCGGCGGAACTGCTGGTGGGGAAGGTGTTCCCGCTGCGCCCAAAGTTGACTGGAGTAAGTTCGGCGATGTTCGTGTTGAACCGATGTCAAAAATTCAGAGGGTCACCGCTGACAATATGAGCCGCTGTTGGCTCAATGTGCCTCATGTAACTCAGTTCGACGACGCAGATGTCACCGACGTTGAGGAGTATCGTCAGCAGCTTAAGGCCGAAGCCGAAGAGCGCGGTGTAAAAATGACCCCGGTAGCCTTTTTGATGAAATTGGCCGCCAAGGCTTTGACAGAAAATCCCAAATTCAATTCCAGTATCCATGAAGATGGAAATACCTTGGTATTTCGCGATTACTGTCATATTGGTCTTGCGGTGGATACGCCCAAAGGACTTATGGTTCCGGTCATTCGGGACGCGGATCAAAAGGATATCTGGCAACTTGCAGAAGAAATCATCGATCTGGCAACTAAGGCTAAAGAGGGCAAGCTCAAACCGAACGAGATGCAAGGAGCCTGCTTTACGATCTCAAGTCTGGGTGCTATCGGCGGAAAGGGTTTTACTCCCATCGTGCCGGCACCTCAGGTCGGAATTCTGGGTGTATCCAAGACTTCAATTCAGCCGGTGTGGGATGGCAGCGCCTTTGTGCCACGCAAGCTCATGCCTTTGGCCTTGTCTTATGACCATCGCGCCGTTAATGGCGGAGATGCGGGTCGCTTCTTGACTTATTTAGTTGAGCAATTCAACAGTCGAGACAATTTGTCTTAATTTGTTTCACTTTTCGACCCAGAAGAGACTCTTAAAGAGTTAAGCTTTTAATATCCTAGTGGAGTCGGCGATAATCGCCGACTTTCACTTACTGCGGGAAGACAAATGTTGTCAGAGGCATTTCTGATGGATTGGAGCGGCGAAATTACCTTGTCGGTAATTTTTTTCTGTCTGCTGATTCTTTACCGCACCAGTTTGGCTTCAGATGCGGTACTCATGTCTGGCGCAGTCCTTCTCATGTTGGTTGGTATTATTTCCCCACAGGAGCTTTTGTCTGGGTTCTCCAATCTGGGTCTTGCAACCGTAGCTGCGTTATACATAGTTGCCGGCGCTCTTACACGCACCGGCGCTTTATATGGCTTGACCGACTTGATGCTCGGCAGGATTAAAAATATCCCACTTGCCCAGCTTCGCTTAATGGCTCCGGTGGCCTTGATGAGCACCGTACTTAACAACACCCCCGTGGTCGCCATGATGATTCCCATTGTCAGCGATTGGGCGAAGAGATCGGGCATTCATGCATCCAAACTAATGATGCCGCTTAGCTATGCTGCGGTTGTAGGTGGTTTGTGTACGGTAATTGGTACCAGTACTAACTTGGTTATCAACGACATGATGGCGGGAGAGTCTGAGGGACTGGCTCTATTTGAGCTTTCATGGATTGGTATACCTGCAGTGATACTCACCATCCTTTATGTCCTGCTTGCGGCTCCAAAACTACTTCCCGCTCGAGGGGACAAACTGGACACCTTTGGTGACGGCGCTCAGTACACGCTAGAAATGATTGTTGACCCTGAGGGTGCAATTGTTGGACGCACCATTGAAGATGCCGGTTTACGGAGCCTGGCAGGGGTATATCTGGTTGAGATTCATAGAGGAGAGCGTGTGCGGGCTGCAGTATCTCGCAAAGAAACATTGCTTGCGGGAGATCGATTAGTATTTGCCGGAGATGTAAGTTCTGTCGTGGATCTTCAAAAAATGCGCGGTTTGTCATTGGCCGAGGATCACGTCTTTAAAATTGACGGGGATCGTTCGCAACGAAGATTCGTTCAAGTCGTGCTGGGGAATAATTTCCCCTATTTAGGGCAGACAGTTCGGCGGAGCCAGTTTCGAAAAATTTATAGCGCCGCCATTATTGCGATTAGCCGTGATGGTGAGCAGATCAAGCAGCGAATTGGGGATATCACCCTGAAGAAAGGTGATATTTTGCTATTGGAAACGCCATCAGACTTTACTCAAACTCGACGATATTCTCGTGATTTCCTAGTGACCGCCGAAATAGACGGCTCTCAACCTGTGGTTCATGAACGCCGGTATCTGGCCCTCTTTATTTTGTTTGCGCAGCTTGTGTTGGTTACCACAGGTTTGTTGAGTATGTTTCAAGCCGCTTGCTCAGCGGTAATTCTGCTTTTCCTTACTCGATGTATTTCTGTAGATGAGTCCAGGCAAAGTATCGATTGGCAGATCTTGATCGTCATTGGCGCATCGATTGCGCTAGGAACCGCCGTAGAAAATACCGGCATGGCAACCACGCTGGCGATGGATGTGGTCTTTATTGTGCAGGGTTCACCTTTGCTCGCATTGGCAGTGCTCTTCCTTATAACTGCGGTGCTTACTGCGGTGATCAGTAATATTGCTGCTGCGGTCATCCTTTTTCCCGTAGCGCAACAAATCGCCACTCAGTTGGGGGCTGACCTAACACCCTTTGCGGTAATTCTAATGATTGGTGCATCGGCTAGCTTTGCCACACCTATCGGCTACCAAACCAACCTTATGGTGTATGGGCCGGGAAATTATCGTTATAAGGATTTTCTGGTAATGGGTGGCCCATTAACAATACTTCTGGGGATATTGAGTTTGATAATAGTGCCGGCTGTTTGGCCATTCTAGAATTGCTCTAGTCGCTCTTTTTCGTTTCCAACACTTCCAACTCAACAGACCCATCTGCCACTAATGCGGTGAGCTTGTCTGATTTTTTAGCTTGGTCAATGCTTCTCAGAGCTTGTCTATCTTTGGTAAGCAAGACCGAATAGCCGCGATTCAGCACGGCCATTGGGCTAACGGCTTCCAAATGGCGACTAAGCTGGAAAAATGCTCCTTGTCTTGTAGATATCATTTCCGGTCCAAGCCGACCTAGCTTTGAACTTGCTTCATTTACTCTTTTAGTCGCCCTTTCTGCTAGCAGCGTTGGTGATTGAACCTGATGACGTTGGCACAAAAGCTCTAGATGGTGAGTGAGATTTTGCAGCTTCCCCTGAATGAGTAATTTTTGAGTTTCCTGCAGCCGATCAATTTTTTGCTGATGGTTTTCTAGTTGGTGCAAGGGGCTTTGTAATCGCCTCTGCAGACGCTCTAGCTCTAATCCCTGTCCTGACAACTGATTTAAAAGGGCCTGGTTCAGCTGATTTAACAATCTATTTAATTCCGGCTTCAGGTCAATGTATGACCTGAGTATCTGTTCTGCAGCAGCGGTGGGTGTTGCCGATCGCATATCTGCTACGAAGTCGCAGATGGTGGTGTCTACCTCATGACCTATGGCCGATATCACCGGTTTTTCTGCGGCATGTATTGCCCTGGCTAGACCTTCATCGTTAAAACAAAAAAGGTCTTCGTAAGAACCCCCGCCGCGAGAAAGGAGTATGAGATCGACATCTGATACAGCCTCAGCTTGTTTCAGTGCCGAGATTAGCTGGTCTGGTGCAGTGTCCCCCTGCACATGAGAGGGGAAGATGCTCAGGCGCCCTGCATAGTTGTGCCGCTCAAAAACGGCAAGGATATCTTTTAGGGCTGCGCCGCTGGCAGAAGTGATCAGAGCAATGTGTTTTGGAAATCTGGGGATCTCTTTTTTGAATTCTGCGGCGAATAATCCCTCGTCCAGAAGCTTCTTTTTTAATTCTTCAAATTTTTTGTGCAGAGCGCCGGCTCCGCGTGGCTCAAGATGATTAAGAATTAATTGCAAATCTCCGCGTGCTTCGTAGAGGCTAAAGCGACCGGAAACCAGGACTTCATCACCGATTTTTGGCTTAGCGCAGCGGGCGTTCGCATTTTTGAACATAACGCAACGCAGCTGCGCCTTGTCGTCTTTGAGCGAGAGATACCAGTGGCCCGAGGCCGGTGTCGTAATGCTCGCAACTTCGCCCGCTACCCACAAGTTAGCGAATTTTTCTTCAAGAACAGCGCGAGTTTTGCTGCACAGCTCGCTAACCGAGTGGACCGCTCGGATGGATTCATTTGAAATTGAGTTGGAAAGCATCATTTACCCGCAATTCGCTCGCGACTATAATGCCGCGTCCACTTCGACGACAGCCTCAGCGATATGCCGCGCATTATAGAAGAAGCCATAACTTTCGACGACATTCTGCTCGTCCCAGACTATTCGGAAATAGTTCCTAAAGACGCCGACCTAAAAACTCGTCTAACCAAAAAATTGAATCTCAATTTACCTCTGGTCTCATCGGCGATGGACACCGTGACTGAATCAGCCATGGCAATTGCTCTGGCTCAGGAAGGTGGTATCGGTATTATCCATAAATCTATGTCTGTGCATGATCAAGCCAAGCACGTTAACGCCGTAAAGAAGTTTGAAAGCGGCGTCGTCAAAGATCCAATCTGTATTGGCAAAGATGCCTCTATTCGCGATCTGTTGGCCATTAAGGAAGAGCACAATATATCTGGAGTTCCTGTACTGGACGGGGAAGACTTGGTCGGGATAGTTACCAGTCGAGATGTGCGATTTGAAACTAACCTCGATGCGCCAGTAAATTCGGTAATGACACCAAAGGACAGATTAGTCACGGTAGAAGAGGGTGCGGATACAGAAGAAGTATTGGCTCTGATGCACCGTCATCGAATCGAGAAGGTTTTAGTCGTAGACAAGAACTCTAAGCTTTCCGGTCTGATTACGGTAAAAGATATCGACAAATCTGAGCGCTATCCAAACGCAGCCAAAGATGATCAGGGCAGACTGCTAGCCGGCGCTTGCGTTGGCACTAGTGGTGAAACTGACGAGCGAGTCGAGGCCCTCGTCGCAGCGGGTGTTGATGTCATAGTGGTTGATTCCGCCCATGGACATTCAGCCAATGTATTAAAACGTGTTCGCTGGATGAAGGAAAACTTCCCCGAATTACAAGTGATAGGCGGAAACGTCGCAACGGGTGACGCCGGACTTGCCCTGGTAGAAGCTGGTGCCGATGGTGTCAAAGTGGGTATTGGTCCAGGGTCTATCTGTACTACCCGAATTGTTGCCGGAGTTGGTGTGCCGCAGATAACCGCTATCGCTAATGTTGCCAAAGCTCTCAAGAAATCCGGAGTACCTGTCATTGCCGATGGAGGAATCCGTTATTCAGGAGATATTGCCAAGGCTATTGTTGCAGGCGCGCACACGGTAATGGTTGGAAGCATGCTGGCCGGTACCGATGAATCACCTGGCGATATGGAGATATATCAGGGCCGAACCTATAAGTCCTATCGAGGCATGGGGTCTTTGGGGGCTATGTCACAAACACAGGGCTCAAGCGATCGTTATTTTCAGGACGGCAATGGTGCAGAGAAATTGGTGCCGGAAGGCATCGAAGGACGCGTTCCTTATAAAGGTCACGTTTCTGCTGTTATCCATCAGGCAATGGGTGGGCTGCAGTCGGCTATGGGTTATACGGGCTCAGTTGACATCGAAACCATGCGCACCAAGCCAAAGTTTGTGAGAATTAGTAATGCGGGTATCAATGAGAGCCATGTACACGATATATCTATTACCAAAGAGGCGCCCAATTACCCACTTAGATAGAGAGACTATTAATCGATGACATCTGATATACACGACGACGCAGTTCTTATTGTCGATTTTGGTTCTCAATACTCCCAGCTTATTGCTCGCCGTGTGCGAGAGCTTGGCGTCTTTTCACAGATATGTGCCTGGGATAACGATCAGGTAAATCCTGAATACCTGAGCAAGTTCAGGGGCATTATTCTCTCTGGTGGCCCAGAAACCACTACTATTGATTCAGCACCCTTTGCGTCTGATGCCATTCTTAGTGCCGGCCTACCAATTCTTGGTATCTGTTACGGCATGCAAACACTTGCGAAGCAGTTAGGTGGCGCAGTGGAACCCTCGGATGTGCATGAGTTTGGTTATGCTCGAATTGAGGTCGAAGGCCAAAACAAGCTGCTTTCAGGAATAAGTGATCATCACGAAGATGGAAAGGACTATCTTGATGTCTGGATGAGCCACGGTGACCGAGTTTCTGAGATGCCTGAAGGATTTCAACTCACGGCTTCAACGGAGTCCTGTCCCATTGCGGGTTTCGCCGATGAAGAACGGCATATTTACGGTATTCAGTTTCACCCAGAAGTAACCCATACACTCCAAGGTGCGAGAGTGCTGGAACATTTTGTTCGTGGAGTTTGTGGCTGCGGTTCATCTTGGACTCCAGCTCAAATCGTAGCCGATGCGATTGAAAAGATCCGCGACCAAGTCGGTACTGATCACGTAATTCTTGGCTTGAGTGGAGGAGTAGATTCTTCAGTCACAGCAGCCTTGCTCGCCAAAGCTATTGGTAAGCAATTGACCTGCGTATTTGTTGACAACGGTTTACTCCGCAAGGATGAAGCGACTCAGGTTATAGAAATGTTCGGCGACGATATGGGATTGGATATTCGTCAAATCGATGCGGAAGAGCTATTTCTGGGTAAGCTGAAGGGTGTTTCTGATCCAGAGGAAAAAAGGAAGGTTATCGGCAATACCTTCATCGAAGTTTTTGATGAGTCCGCAGCGACGATTGATAACGCAAACTGGTTGGCTCAAGGAACTATCTATCCGGATGTTATCGAATCAGCGGCATCGGCGACGGGCAAAGCTCATGTAATCAAATCGCATCACAATGTAGGTGGATTGCCTGAGGATATGCAGCTAAAGCTACTTGAGCCCTTGCGAGAACTATTTAAAGATGAAGTTCGAAAGATAGGCCTAGAGTTGGGGCTACCTTACGATATGGTGTATCGACACCCATTTCCTGGGCCCGGCTTAGGTGTTCGAATCTTGGGGGAGGTAAAGAAAGAGTACGCCGACCTGCTAAGAGAGGCGGATGCCATTTTTATCGAGGAGCTACGAACCGCAGACCTCTACCATAAGGTTAGTCAGGCTTTCACGGTTTTCCTTCCGGTGAGGTCGGTTGGTGTCGTGGGAGATGCTCGACGATATGCTCATGTGGTTTCTCTTCGAGCAGTAGAAACTATCGACTTCATGACGGCGCGCTCAGCACATCTTTCACATGATTTTCTGGATCGTGTGTCCAGTCGAATTATCAACGAAATACCAGGCATCTCACGAGTTACTTTGGATATCTCCAGTAAACCCCCTGCAACTATTGAGTGGGAATAGAAACGTCGATGTCGACCCATATCGACACCCATCTGGTTTCTCAACTCGCGCAGCGTCTGCGTCAATTAAATTTTAATCTTTCGACCGCTGAATCCTGCACAGGAGGCGGCATTGGTCACTGGTTGACGTCCATTTCTGGAAGCTCAGTTTGGTATCAAGGTGGTTTCGTTACCTATTCGAACCTAGGCAAAATTCGCGATCTCGGCGTGAGCTTGGAAACTCTTGAACGAGAGGGCGCGGTGAGCGAAGCTGTGGCTAAGCAAATGGTTGTTGGCTGTGCTGAGCGGGCAGGTACAGATGCCGCCATTGCAGTCACCGGAATTGCTGGACCAGATGGTGGGACTCATGAAAAACCTGTGGGCACAGTTTGTTTTGGCTGGTCAGTAAATGGGGTAGCTCGCATAGAGACTCAGGTTTTCAAGGGTGATCGCTCAGGTGTTCGTGCTCAGTCTGTTGTGCATGCTATTTCTCAGATGATTAAATTTTTGGATGAACCTTCTAATTAGGGCTAGTCAAACGCAATAAAACAAGATACTGTTGTTATATACAGTACTTTTGATGACAGAGGAAAATCAAATGGATGCAAATAAAGAGAAGGCTTTAGCGGCAGCGCTCGGGCAAATTGAGCGCCAGTTTGGCAAAGGCACAGTAATGCGAATGGGCGATGGATTGCGCGATAAGATTCCCTGTTACTCGACGGGGTCACTCGGCTTGGATATCGCGCTCGGCATAGGCGGACTGCCTCAGGGGCGTGTCGTGGAAGTTTATGGCCCAGAGAGCTCAGGAAAAACAACCCTTACTCTAAGCGCGATTGCTCAGGCACAAAAAACCGGTGCTACCTGTGCTTTTATTGATGCTGAACATGCTCTTGATCCGCTTTACGCTGAAAAGCTAGGCGTTAACGTTGATGATCTAATTATTTCCCAGCCCGATACTGGAGAGCAGGCTCTCGAGGTAACTGAAATGCTGGTTCGTTCAGGTGCGGTTGACGTAGTTGTCATTGATTCTGTAGCGGCTCTGGTACCTAAGGCAGAGATCGAAGGTGACATGGGAGATTCTCACGTCGGTCTACAGGCTCGATTGATGTCTCAAGCTCTACGTAAGCTCACCGG
>JABJGI010000126.1 GCA_018662305.1 Porticoccaceae bacterium
ACCCTGAACCGCGTGGATCTGCATGGCGGTCTGACCGTCTTTGTAGGTAGTGAATTCCTGAGCTCGGGCAACTGGGATAGTGGTGTTGCGATGTATGATTTTTTCCGTCAAACCGCCTACCGTCTCCAATCCCAGAGATAGTGGTACAACGTCCAGCAACAACATATTGTTGTCATTGTGGTTACCTACGAGAACATCTGCCTGAATAGCGGCGCCTAGAGCGACTACGCGATCTGGATCGATATCTGCCTTAACCGGCGCATCAAAAAATTCGGCAACCATTTGCTGAACCAGATTGACCCGAGTTGATCCGCCAACCATCACCACCACATCGATCTGATCCCTTTTGGTATCAGAATCTCTCAATGACCTACGGCAAACTTTGATTGTCTTTTGCACCAAAGGAGTAATCAATTCGTTAAATTCGCTGCGGCTGAGTTCCAACTCTTTTCCCTTAAAAGAGAGGGTCACGAGATCAGAGCCTGCAAGTTCTTCCTTGGCTTTTCTCGCAACAAGCTGCAGTTGTCGTATCTCCTCTGAAGACTGAGGGGCCAATTCACTTCCCATCTGAGATAACGCCCATTCGGCAACAAGAGAATCAAAATCATCGCCGCCCAGCGCGCTATCACCGCCCGTTGCAAGTACTTCAAAGACACCCTGATGAAGCCGCAAAATGGAAATATCAAAGGTGCCGCCGCCAAGGTCATAAACGGCGATCAATCGCTCGCTGCTTCCTTCTTGCTCCTGAGCATCCAAGCCATAGGCTACTGCGGCTGCGGTTGGCTCATTGAGTAAGCGTAGAACCTTAATTCCTGCGAGAGTTGCAGCCGCTTTAGTTTCTTGTCGCTGTGCATCGTCAAAATAGGCAGGAACGGTTATTACTGCACCATCGATATCTCCACCTAATTGTCGCTCAGCTCTCTCCACAAGATAGTTAAGCAGCTTGGAGCTCGCTTCAACGGGAGTAACCCAGCCTTGTCGGGTCTTGATTCTGATGGATGCGGATTCTTGATCAAACTGATAGGGCAGCTTTGAAAGATCATCAAAGTCGGAGCGGTTTTTGCCAATAAAGCGTTTGACCGACACCAATGTATTTTCAGTATCTGTCAGCAGATACTCTGCGGCACCAAGCCCCACCTCAACCGCAGAGTCTGAGTAATGTACGACTGAAGGCACCAAATCGCCGAGCTCGCCATCGCTAACGGGAGTAGGACCGGAGCGCCTTACACTGCAAACAAGAGAATTACTGGTCCCCAGGTCGATACCCACCGCCAATTTACCTTGATGCGGCAGTGGGGATTGTCCGGGTTCTGATATTTGTAGAAGGCTCACTTTTATTTCACTAAGGGGGTCTTACAAGTCCAAAAATTCTTCTTCTCGCTCATTTACATCGCGTGCGAGTTTGCCAGCAAACATCATTCGTCCAACTGCAACCGATGCTGCAGACCAATCCGTGTTCTGGTGGGCAACTTGAAATTCAGCTGAGTATTTTTCCATCTGCGACATTGAGTAATCTCTGATGCGCTCTAGTTCTCGATCCAAATCGGCCTGTTCAGCGCTTAAATCACCCAGACCTTCTCGAATTTCTAATTGCTCCATCAGGTAGACAGGATCATCCTGAGTTTGTCGGTCCGGATCATATGAGATGCCTTCAAGCTCCAACAAATAGATTGCACGCTTTACCGGGTCATTCAACTTGTCGTAAGCATCGTTTAGTTGGGTATTTAGGCGAACCACCTGATTCTGATCGACTCCATCCTTTCCAGCAACTTTGTCGGGATGGAGTTCTTTTTGAAGCTCTAAATAGTTGGATCTGAGTTTTTGCAGATCGACATCAAAACTTTTTGGAAGGGAAAACCACTCGAAATGAGTCTGGCTGGATGTAGACAAAACGGATTCCCTAATTTATTGGCTGCTCGCCAGTAGCTGATGAACTCGACCGCTTAGACGTTAAAGCTTTCGCCGCAACCACACTCACCTGTGACATTGGGATTATTAAATTTGAGACCTTCGTTAAGGCCCTCTTTTTCAAAATCCAATTCGGTGCCGTCGAGGAATACCAAACTCTTGGGATCAACAAAGACCTTCACACCCTTGTGCTCAAATACTTCATCCACTGGATCGCTCTCATCAACGAATTCAAGCACATAGGAAAAGCCTGAGCAGCCGGAAGTTCGAACGCCCAGACGTATACCTTCGCCCTTGCCACGACGGCTGAGCTGGTTTCCTACGTGACTTGCAGCAGCGTCAGTAATAGAAATAGGCACGGGTTATTCAGCCTTTCCTTCGGTTTCGAGTTCAGATGTGCGCTCGCGTTTTGCTCGCAGATCGCGAACCGCCGCTTTAATAGCATCTTCAGCCAATACCGAGCAATGAATTTTCACCGGCGGAAGTGCCAGTTCAGCAGCAATTTCAGTATTTTTGATTGCCTCGGCGTCATCCAGAGATCGTCCCTTCACCCACTCGGTAAGAAGAGAACTTGAAGCAATGGCGGAACCGCAGCCATAAGTCTTGAATTTGGCATCCTGAATAACGCCTTCGTCATCGACCTGAATCTGCAGGCGCATCACATCGCCACAGGCGGGTGCGCCTACCATGCCAGTACCAACATTTTCAGACGAATCATCTAGCTTGCCGACGTTGCGCGGGTTTTCGTAATGATCAATAACCTTTTCTGTATAAGCCATAACCTAACTCCTAAATCTGTTTAAAGCGCCTGTAAATCTCGCCGAACAACCGGCTTAGTGCGCCGCCCACTCAACTGTGGACAAATCGATACCCTCTTTGAACATATCCCAAAGGGGTGACAGTTCTCGCAGTCTTTCAACGGCGTTTTCAACTTTGCTGATTACATAGTCAATTTCTTCTTCGGTAGTAAATCGACCGATACTAAATCGAATGGAGCTATGTGCGAGCTCATCATCCAAACCTAAAGCACGAAGCACATAGGAGGGCTCAAGGCTCGCCGAAGTACAGGCTGAACCCGAGGAAACCGCCATATCTTTCAAGGCCATCAGCAGGGACTCACCCTCTACGTAGGCAAAGCTGATATTAATGATGCCCGGATAATTCTGGCTCTCATGACCGTTAAGCTTAGTTTCTTCAATGGAACTAAGACCATCCAGCAAGCGCTTCCGCAAAGCCACAACATGCTCGAGATCCTTACCCATATCTTCCTTGGCGAGACGGAAAGCTTCTCCCATACCAACAATCTGATGCGTGGGCAAAGTGCCTGAACGCATTCCGCGCTCATGACCACCGCCATGAATTTGCGCTTCGAGCCGCACTCGAGGTTTACGTCGAACAAACAAAGCGCCCATGCCTTTCGGCCCATAGATTTTGTGGGCGGACAGAGACAATAAGTCGATATGCATGGCCTCTACATCTATCTCGACTTTACCTGCGCTTTGTGCTGCATCCACATGAAACCTAACGCTTTTTTCATTACATATTTTTCCGATTGCAGCGAGATCATTGAGCGAACCTAACTCATTATTCACATGCATTATCGACACCACTGTAGTGTCTTCACGAATAGCTTTCGCCACCTTTTCTGGTGAAACAATACCGTACTCATCTGGATCGAGATAAGTCACCTCAAAGCCGTCACGCTCTAACTGCCGACAGGTATCCAGAACCGCTTTATGTTCGATTTTTGACGTGATGACGTGCTTGCCCTTCTTCTGGTTGAAGTAGGCCACACCCTTAATAGCCAGGTTGTCACTTTCAGTTGCACCCGAAGTCCAAACGATTTCACGGGGGTCAGCATTAATCAGAGCGGCAACATTAGCGCGCGCAGTTTCCACGGCCTCTTCTGCTTCCCAGCCGAACTGATGCGACCGCGAAGCGGGATTTCCGAAGTTGCCGCTAGTCGTCAGACATTCAACCATAGCGGCAGCGACTCGGTCGTCGACCGGTGTGGTAGCTGCATAGTCCAGATATATAGGGGTTTTCATAAAATTCTCTTTGCCAATTTGCTCTTTGCTTTTACTAAGTGGTCGCTTGAACCGTTACTCGGTTACCTGAAGCGGTGTCCTGTCTTTCACATATGGAGGTAATATCCCGTCTTGCAATAAGTTTGCCCAGACTAATATCCCCCAAAAATAGTCGAATCTGATTGCTCAAATCTTCCCAAAGGTAGTGAGTAAGGCACATCTCGCCATTCTGGCAATCCCCTACTCCGGCACAATTAGTGGCGTCTACGGATTCATTCACTGCCTCAATAATTTCTGCGACGGATATGCTGTCTGGAATTCGAGCCAGACTATAACCGCCACCTGGGCCTCTCACCGAGTTGACCAGTGATCTCTGACGCAGCTTTGAGAATAGCTGCTCCAAATAAGAAAGAGAGATACCTTGACGATCCGAAATATCCGACAGACTCACGGGAGCCCCATCGCCATGCATGGCGAGATCTAGCATCGCTGTTACCGCATAGCGGCCTTTTGTGGTCAGCCTCATGTCAACTTACTCAGCCAAATTTCGGAGCGAATTATGTTAATTCCGACTATTTTAGTCAAGTATTATTAAAAGTCCCCAAAGTACTTTATTGACTGGGGTTAAGGCAAAGATGTATCTGGCCAAATATTGGAAGAATTACGAATTGAATAAGGCTATTTCTTTTTACCGAAAGAAGACAATAGTCCGCGCAAAATGGCGACTTCCGACTGATCTGGCCGAATTCGACTGAACATTCTTCGCATGCGAGTCATCGTCTGGCGAGGCGTTTCTGGATCGAGAAAACCTGATTCGATCATGCTCTGCTCAAGATGTTGTATAAAGTTTTCTAACTCCTCAGAGGTCGCCGGGGGTTCATCCCATTCCTGCTCTACTTCCTTTAGCTCTCCTGTACTAGCCAACAAAGACATACGGACTTCATAAGCCAATACCTGAACCGCTGCACAGAGGTTTAAAGAGGAATAATCCGGATTGGTAGGAATATGCACATGCAAATTACAACGCTGTAGCTCTTCGTTGGTAAGCCCGCTGTCTTCCCGCCCAAATACCAGCGCGATTTTATGATCACCAGCCTCTGCTGCGACCTGATCGGCGCAAAGGCGCGGATTTACCAGTGGCCAGGGGATCCGTCGTTCTCGAGCGCTGGTGCCAATAACAAGCTGGCAATCTGCGATGGCGTCAGCAAAACTATCCACGACCCTGGCTTGCTTCAGAACATCCCCTGCCCCTGCAGCTCGCCAGCGAGCTCTGTCAGAAGGAAATATTTCAGGCTGTACCAAGACTAAATCAGAAAACCCCATATTCTTTATCGCACGTGCGGCACCGCCGATATTTCCCGGCTGAGAAGTGTTGACCAGTACAAAGCGAAGGTTTTGGAAACTGTCTTGCATCTTATTGAATTGGCGATCCGAAATTGGGCGAGCAGTATATGTTCATTTTCTTTGCGTGCCCAAAGAAAACGAACCAAAAGAAAGGACACCCCGGTCGCTTGGCCCTTTTTATCCCAAAAGGGCTCCCCTGCTTCGAGTTATTTCCTTCTGGTCGCGCTCTACTCGCATCCTGCTCGAACGCACTTTCGCGCACCTCCCTGTGCGCTCAACCCCAGTCAATTCCTCTCAGTCAGGCAAGCTCAACGGGGCCCGAAGTGCCATCTAACAGTTTTAGTGCTTTAACGGTTTCTTAGATCATTCGGGGCAAACAAATTTGAGCGAGCAAAGATAAATGCACATATGTTTCTGGTAAGATTGCCGCCCCGAATTACCCCTCACCGGAAGTTTATTAATGGAGCCTATGATCCGCGTCGCTTCGGCCGCCGCGCGCAAAGCCAGCGAAGTTATTGCCCACGCCTTTCGAGATATTGATCTTATCAAGGTCGAAAAAAAGGCGCCTACAGATTTTGTTACCGCCGTTGATCGCGCTGTAGAACAAATCCTGATTGAGGAGATTAGCGAACGCTTTCCCGATCACAAATTTATTGGTGAAGAATCTGGTGTAAGTGGAAACGCAGACTCCGAAGTTGAATGGATTATTGACCCTCTCGACGGCACCACAAACTTTGTTCGTGGCATCCCGCAATTTGCCATCTCTATCGGCTGCAAAGTAAACGGCCGGTTGGAGCACGGGCTGATCCTTGATCCAATGCTAGATGACGAGTTCAGCGCCTCACGAGGCCAGGGAGCTCGCCTGAATGGTAAGAAAATCCGCGTAAGCAATACTAAATCTCTTGAGGGCGCTCTGCTGGCAACTGGCATCCCCTTCGGTGAAGCGACCCTGCCGCATATAGAGGCCTACCTGGGATGCACCCAAGACCTACTAAAGAAAAACACTTCTGGTATTCGCAGACTAGGCGCCGCTTCACTAGATTTGGCCTACCTAGCTGCAGGTCGATTTGATGGTTTTTATGAAATCAACCTCAAACCTTGGGACATCGCCGCAGGCGTTCTGATTGTTAAAGAAGCTGGCGGATTGATATCTGACCTGGGCGGCGGCAACAAGCATATGGAGACCGGCCATATCCTCTGCGCCAATCCAAAGGTATTCAAAGAAATGCTGCCTATTGTTCGTAGAAATCTCGGCCACCTGAACCCCTAAGCCCATACACAATGGAAATTAAGCTTGGCTATGATCTAGTCTTTAACTTTTCGCAGCCAACACCCTTGATATTGATGCTGGAGGTTCACGCCTCCCGCGCGAGTGATCTTCTTTCAGAAGACCGCATCCACACCGAGCCTAAAGTCCCTATTTCCAAATATCTGGATGGTTTTGGCAACAAGTGCTCAAGACTCACCACAACCGCTGGAGAGTTTCGTATCTATTCGGAATCGGTGATTGGTGACGAGGGTAAAGCAGATTTGGTTCAAGCTTCCGCAAAGCAACTCGCAATTGAAGATTTACCTAACGAATCTCTCGTCTACCTGTTACCCAGTCGCTACTGCGATACGGAATTTCTGATGACCAAAGCTTGGGAGCTGTTTGGGTCAAGTGAACCGGGTTGGCAACGTGTAGAGGCTATTTGTGACTATGTGCATCAAAGTCTTAGCTACAACATTGATACAGCAAGCCCCACTAAAAGCGCCTCTATGGCTCTGTATGAAGGATCAGGCGTGTGCCGGGACTTCGCTCATACGGCAATCAGCCTCTGTCGATGCATGAATATTCCAGCACGCTATTGCAGCGGATACATGTTGCATCAAGATGGGCCAGAAATTCCCAGAGAGCCGGAATTTGCCGCCTGGTTTGAAGCTTATCTGGACGGGGCGTGGTATAGCTTTGATGCACGCTTCAATGAGCCGAGAAAAGGTCGCGTTCTAATATCCCGTGGCCGAGATGCTGCCGATGTTCCGATCATGCACGCCTTTGGGTTTAGCACCATTACCAGTTTTGATGTTTGGGCTGAGGAAGCCTAGGTTCTGAACGAATCAAATTACACCAACAAAAAAGCCGGAGTTTCGCTCCGGCTTTTTATTGGGATTGAATTTTCTGACTAACGGTAAGGCGTTTCCTCAAACTCGCCATCAGATTCTTCTTTCTCAGGAGGCATCAAATCCTGAGTCTTCACATTAAGTGAAAGCACCACGTTTGAGGCCACATAAATCGAAGAGTAGGTACCGATGATGATTCCAATAATCAGGGCTTGAGCGAAATTGTTGATCATTTCTCCACCGAAGAGAAAGAGAACCACAAGCACTAACAAAGTCGTCAAAGAGGTTACCAAGGTACGCCCCAGTGTCTGGGTCAAAGAGATATTTATCGCCTCTTCAGTTTCAACGTCTCGCAGCGATCGAAAATTTTCACGAATACGGTCAAATACAACGATGGTGTCATTTAGCGAATAACCAATCACGGCCAGCAATGCTGCTAAAACGGTGAGATCAAACTCCCAATAAAAGATTGAGAAGATTCCCAGAGTAATTAGCACATCGTGGAACAGGGCCACTACCGCACCGAAGGAAAACTTGTACTGAAAACGCATGGCAACATAGAGCATCACGACGATCAGTGCGGCCAGTAAACCTAGGCCGCCATCCTCTCGCAGTTCTTCCCCAATTTGCGGCCCGACGGATTCGACGCGCAGAACCTCTGCCTCGCTATCAAGTGAGGCATTGAGCGAATTTACTAGCGTATCTGCGCAGACTCTTCCCTGCTGTGCAGCCTGTGCAGCGACATCCGGGTCAGATTCACAATTGCTGACCATCTGACTCGCTGTGCGAACCAATACGTCGGTATCGGCACCGAAAAAAACCACAATGGCGTCTTCTACACCTAGATTTGATAGTTCTGCACGAACAGACTCAATCGCTGGGGCC
>JABJGI010000069.1 GCA_018662305.1 Porticoccaceae bacterium
AATTTTGCGCAGGCTTTGCAGGCCTCGGTCGTAAATCTAAAGCTGGGATTCTGCCTCGTTTACCAGGGCAAGCGCATCGCGGTAGTAGGTGCCCTCGGAACCCGCTGTACTGATGTACTCATAAAACTTTTCGATGGCTCGCTCGGGATCACCAGTACGCAACAATGCTTCTCCCCAAAAGTGGGTGATAGAGGGTGAGAGTTCCACTTCTAGCCGATCTAGCAGCTCAAAATAGAGTATGGAGGGTGCAAAGTCCTGCGTCTGCAAATAGCCGGTTAAGGCAATCATATATTTGTCGCGCTGCGCTTGAAGGGGAAGGGCTGAGTCTCGCTGCAAAATTGCACTGACCTCATTTTCCAGAGCCATTGACTCTTCTCGCGCGCTCAAGTTACTTATAGTTGCTTCAATCTCGGATCGTCTTGAAGTCTGTGGCCAGTCGGCTAAAAATTTTTGGTAGCCTTGGAGCGAGCTGCTTTCTATAGCCAGTTGATAAGAGGACTCTTCCGTCGATAGATAGGTCGAAATAGCCGAATTTACTAGTTGATACCCCGCATAGGCTTCTGTGTCATTTATAAGCTGGCAGGTGCCCTGAGGGGCTTCAGTCATGTTGGAGTAGGCGTACATATTTACTGGTTCGCTGTTCCCTTGCTGGCAGGATTGAATTCCACCACTATTAGAATTTGGGTCATCTGGACATGTTTCTTCGAACTTGCGCAGAACAGGATCTTGCGTAAGGGTTATGTATCGAAATCCAATACTTCCCTGTTCGCAGTGCAGAAGCGCTACAGAGTTTTTAGCCAAGGTTAAATCAAACTCGGTAACGCGGTTCTTGCGGGATACTCCGTTATTTGTGTAAGGCAAAGTAAGAGAAAAGGAGTAGGTTCCCGGCAGCGCATCAATATAAATATAGTCCTGATCACTTAAGCGTCCAATAGCCGTACCCTCGTGCTCTATTGCTAGGGTGAATTCCCGATGGGCTAATGGACCACTATCCCACTTCAAATAGATTCTCGATAGATCTGCGGGCGCAGTGAAGCTTTTGGCCTCGGCCTGCGCTGACTCACCCGCTGGGTACACCTGCGGAAAACTGGCGCCGCCTGTAGAACAGCCGGTTAACAAAAAGACAAAAATAATTCCAGCGATCAAAATGAATTTGTGGGCAAACAACATGGTGAAATTGCTCCAGAGGCGATGGGTTAGGCTATTTCCACTCTGAGTAGCTCAGGTTCTCTATCTAAATAACACTACAGCAAGAAGTCGGCGAGTAGCAACGAGGTAAGGCGGCGGCTCAGTCCGTCCGAAAACCATACTCCTCGGCCGCCGCGCTAAGTCGCTGCATTTCCGCATGCAGGAATTCGGAGAATTCTGCCGGGGAGTCACTTAGGCTAATTTCCATTCCCATGGCATTGATAGCATCGATAACTTCAGGGTCTGCCATCGCGTATTCAAAGGCTGAGAAAATACGATCCAGGTCTTCATCTGAGGTGCCAGCAGGCGCAAAAACTCCGGCCCATGAGCCTAGAGTCATGGATTCAGACCCCAGCTCAACCAATGTAGGAACATCCGGATAGAGCGGCATGCGGGCAGAGTTGATGACCGCCAGAGGCACTGCGGCACCCGTTGGAATGAGCTGTGTCACATAAGGACTTGTGCTGATCATCATATCCAGACTGCCATCGGCAATTCCCGCCATGGCGTCGTCGTTACCGTTTGCTCGAGAGGTATCTAGCGTTGCTTCAATGCCAAGCTCTTCGAAGAGTGCGGCAAACTCCAGTCTATGAATGCTTGTAGGAGCGATGTGCCAGTAGGTTAGGGCGCCGGGGTTGTTGTTTGAGTATTCCACCAGTTCATCGATGTTGTTGATTCCCAATCCGGATCGAACAATCAGCATATCGGGCGTTCGGGTGGTGCGGGTGATTGGGCGTAAATCGGTGTGAGGATCTACTACATAGTCCTCCATAAATGAGGGTAGCAGAGCCATAAGCCCGATGGTGGACATCACTATGGTGTTGCCGTCTGTGGGACCGCCCAAACCAGCTTCACGTCCTTGGCTGAAGTGCAGCTCAAGGGGTTGGCCGAGATGTTCTTCCAGCTTTGGTGCGATCACCTGTGCTGTTTTAGAAGAGGAACCCACCGCACTAAAGGCATTAAGTATGTTGAAGACTTCCGGCTCAGTAGCAGCTTGGCTAGATTCACTAACGGGTTGGCTCGATTCGCAACCGGCAAGAACCAGAAGCAGACAGCCGATAAAACCACGGATTAGATATTGCGCGTTCATTTGTATTCCCCCAAACAATAAAATGAATTTATTTAGGAGAGTTTAACAGGTTTTTTGCGTCGATTATCGATAATCGCGGACCCATTTGACCTACAACAATTGCTGCGGCTTTACAGGCAAATGCCGCGCCCGATTCTGCGCTTTCGCCCTTGCTAATAGCTGCAAGATAGGCTCCGGCAAAGGCATCACCAGCACCATTGGTATCTACTGCTTTCACCGGTTCGCCAGAAACTTTCCACTGACTTTCAGCGTCTCCAACAACAGCGCCATCAGCGCCTAAGGTGATGGCGTATTCGGAGCAATGCTTGGTGATGGCGTCGGCGGCTGATTCGAAATCTTCGGTGCCCGTAAAAGTTTTGGCTTCGTCCTCGTTGGCGAATATCAAATCAATGCCGGGTTCAGCGATGTGATGCAGAACTTCGCCAAAAAACTGCACGATGCCGGGATCTGACAGGCTAAGCGCAACTTTGGTGCCCTTGGCCTTGGCTATTTCAACTATTCGGCGGGCGGCTGCTTTACCTGTTTCAGATGTCGCCAGGTAGCCTTCCACGTAAACCCAGGTCGCGTCGGCGATAGCCTGCTCGTCTATGTTGTCGACGCTCAGAAATTCGCTGATGCCCAAGGCGGTGTTCATGGTACGTTCTGCATCGGGTGTCACCAGCACCAAGCAGGTTCCGGTGATACCTTCGCGGCTTTGGTTGTTTTGGTTGTAGTCCACTCCCGCGGAAGCCAGATCAGCAAGGAAAAAATCTCCATCGGTATCATTGGCAACCTGGCAGGTCAGATGGCTGGCTCCGCCTAAGAGGGAAAGCGCGATCATTGAGTTTGCTGCTGAGCCGCCGCTCGCTCGCTTGGCAGTGTCTATGTGCTCACGCAAGTGATTGAGATTTTTTTGCTGTTGGGTCGCGTCTGACAGAGTCATCAGCCCCTTTTCTAATTGCACATCTTTAAGATCCTGATCGGTGACCAATACTTCAGTATCAACAAGGGCAGCGCCGATCGCGGCGACATCATATTTTTTTGTCATTCTTCTTAGTGTCCAGAATCTAAATTGTGATGAATTGTGATTAATCGAGGCGCGCGATTATTTCATCTTGGGCTCTGAGTTAGAATAGCTGTCGATCTATTATCCCAATATCCAAGGCACGCATGTCTCGCGCTCTCAAGATATTCAAATTTCTGTATCAAATAGCACTGATCTGCTTGTTGGCGTTGGTCGGCTATATGATTTGGCTAGATTTTCGGGTAACCGCTGAATTTAGTGGCCGCAAGTGGGATTTACCTTCGCATATTTACGCCCGACCACTGGAACTCTTCGCCGGAGCCTCGGTGAGTCAGGACGAACTTCTCTGGGAGCTCGATCAGCTCGGATATCGACGCGTGGCATCTGCCAAAAGCCCGGGACAATTTTCGGTTGCCCAAGGGCGTGTGCAGGTATTTGCCCGCGGCTTCGAGTTTTGGGACGAAGTAGAAGAACCGCGGATTCTGATGATGGAATTTGCCGGCGAATATATTTCTAACCTGAGCGATGCAAATTACTCGCCGGTCGGAATCGCCCGGCTGGAGCCACTGCGAATCGGAGGAATTTTCCCAGAGACTGTTGAAGACAGATTGCCCATCGCGCTTGGAGATGTGCCTCCGTTATTGGTAGCAACGCTTATTCAGGTCGAGGATCGAGCCTTTTTCGATCACTACGGTTTTTCCATTCGTGGTATCGCCCGGGCGGCATTGGGAAATCTTGCAGCGGGACAGATTGTCGGTGGCGGAAGCACCATTACCCAGCAGTTGGTAAAGAATTTCTTTGTCGGCAATGAGCAAACACTGAAACGGAAGATCAACGAGCTGCTGATGTCCGTGCTTGTGGAGTTCCACTACAGCAAGGAAGAAATACTCGAAGCCTATATCAATGAAGTTTATATGGGGCAGTCTGGTGATCGCGCCATCCATGGGTTTGGTATGGCTAGTTGGCACTATTTTAGGCAGCCCCTTGAAGAGCTCCAGCCGGAACAAATCGCTTTTTTGGTGGGTATTCTCAAAGATTTTTATGACCCTTGGTCCGGCACCGAGCGCGCGGTTGCCAGACGTAATGTGGCCTTGCAGGTAATGGCAGAAACGGGATTGGTTGCACAGGACGATTTAGCCAATCTTCAAGCCAGCTCATTAAGCATTGTGAGTAGACCCTTGCGTTCGCTAAACCCCTTCCCAGGCTATATGCGGCAAGTCCTGGATGAGCTTGATCAGGAATACGAAGATCTGGATCTGCGAAATGAAGGCTACGCGATATTCACTTCTCTCGATCCCTGGATTCAAAATCAGTTGGAGAACAGCATTCGCAACGGTGTGAATTCCCTCGAAGCGGGCTACCGGATTGAAGAGGATAAGCTTCAAGCCGCAGGTATTTTGACCAAAATTGGCAGCGGCCAAATTACCGCTTTGGTGGGTGGTCGCGAACCAAAATTTGATGGCTTTAATCGAGCGCTTTTTGCCGATCGGGCCATTGGCTCCCTGATTAAGCCGGTGGTTTATCTTACTGCTGTGCAGCACCACTATCGCTATTCACTATCAACCCTTATCGAGGACGCACCCTTTATTTTGGATGCGCCAAATGGCGAGACTTGGGTTCCCCAAAATTATGACGGGCAGGCGCGGGGACCCATTGCGCTATATGCCGCTATGGCGAACTCCCTCAATCTGGCAACCGCCAGGTTAGGGCTGGATCTCGAAGTTCAAACTGTGCTGGATACGCTCTATCTTCTCGGTATAGATGTGGACTGGCCAGATTACCCAGCCTATTTGTTGGGTGCAGGTGGACTCACCCCAATTGAAGTCTCCACTATCTTCCATACCATTGCCGCAGATGGTTTTTATTCACCTCTCACAACCATTCAGGGGATTTATGATTCTCAGGGTGAGCAGGTGGGGGTTCGCGTTCGAGAAATTGAGCAACGCATAGATCCGGCTTATGTTCACTTGATTCAATACGCCATGCAGGTGGTGATGCTGGAAGGTACTGGCAAGTCGATGGTGAACCGATTCCCGGACGTTGCTCTGGCGGGTAAAACTGGAACCACAAATGACTACCGAGACAGCTGGTTTGCCGGTTTCGATGGAAGCTATCTGGGAGTGTTTTGGGTAGGGCGGGACGATAATCAGCCGACTCCATTAACGGGAGCGACTGGAGCACTAGAACTTTGGTCATCGACTTTCAGGGCCATTGGCGCCGAATCGATAAATTATATTCGTCCTCCGGATGTGGAATATTTTTGGGTTGATCCCGAAAGGGATGCCAGAACGAGTGACAACTGCGCTGGCGCGGTTTATCTGCCTTATGCCTATGGGAGCGAGCCGGATACACGTGTCCGCTGCGATGGGGTTGGGGTGGTGGAGGACTGGTTAAACCGTTTTTTGGGTTTGTGAGAGCTTGATTTTCCCTATACTGCGTTAAAAATATACTCGGTTGGTCGCTTATTAGTTATAAGCTCCCGCCCTGTGCGTATTCTTGCCTTGTCTAGAAAAAATACGCAGCCCACAAAAGGTCCATGGTTCGCAAAAAATGAATAAATACATTCTGGGAATTGGCTTCAGCTCTTTAGCGTTAGTTGGTTGTGTCAGCACTGCACCTGTTTCAACAGCACCTCAAGAGTCGGCGTCGGAGGCTGAAGAGCGGTCAACGGAAATCTACTATCCTGGTGAGCCAAACGTTGCGCCCGAGCCGCCTCGAGTTGTGGTTCAGGAACCAAGAGTTATAGAGAGCAATCAGAATCCAGCCTTGGATGCCCTGGTTGATCAGTCTTTGCGGTTTATCTCAGAGCGCCAATATGCCCGAGCGATTTCAACTGCTGAACGTGCCATGAGTATCGATCGCTACGATCCGCGGGTTTATTTGTTATTGGCTCAGGCGCACAAATTTTCTGGAAATCTGGCGCTATCGAGACAGTACGCAGAGCGAGGCTTAGCGGTCTCACAGCCGGATACCGATACCTCACGGGCTCTACAAAGTCTTAGATAGCCTCGCCTTAGAACCCTCGTTCCCAAACAGTATTTAGGGAAGTTGCCCCATTATTTTGTCGGCCTGTTCGAGGGTGAAGTCGAGATCTTCTCTTGTGTGTGCCGAAGACATAAAGGCACATTCGTAAGAAGCGGGAGCGAGATAAACGCCCGCTGCAACCATCTGCGCGAAGAATGATTTAAAGCGCTCATCGTGGCAGGCCATGACCTGCGCGTAGTTCGTCACCGTCTCCTCTTCACTAAAGAAGAAACCAAACATGCTGCCTCGCGAGTTTGTAGCTAGCGGTATGTCGTGTTTAGCCGCGATATCTGCCAGGCCGGATAGCAAGTAATTTACCTTCTCGGATATCCCTTCGTAAAAACCGGGTTCCTGAATCAGTTTTAAGGTGGTGAGACCGGCGACCATTGCCACTGGATTCCCAGACAATGTGCCGGCTTGATAAACCGGGCCGAGCGGGGAGATCATTTCCATAATCTCGCGTTTGCCCCCAAAGGCACCCACTGGCATCCCACCGCCGACAACTTTTCCTAGGCAGGTTAAATCCGGGTCAATATTGAAATATCCCTGGGCACCGCCGAGGCTTACACGAAAACCCGTCATGACTTCGTCGAAGATTAAGACGGCTCCGTGTTGCGTGCAGAGTTCGCGCAAAGTTTCCAGAAAGCCAGGAATGGGCGCCACCAAATTCATATTGCCCGCTACCGGTTCAACAATGACGCAGGCCACTTCGTCCCCGGAATCTTTGAAGTATTGGGTCACTGCCTCGATGTCGTTGTAGGGCAGGTTAATCGTATGTTCTACCGTTCCTTCCGGCACGCCGGGCGAGCTCGGCGTACCGAAGGTTAAAGCGCCCGATCCGGCCTTAACCAACAGACTGTCGGAGTGGCCGTGGTAACAACCTTCAAACTTAATCAGCTTATTGCGACCGGTGTATCCCCGTGCCAATCGAATAGCACTCATGGTTGCTTCGGTACCGGAGCTGACCATGCGCACCATTTCTATACTGGGGACGAGCTTGCAGATTTCCTCTGCGACTTCAGACTCTATGGAAGTGGGGGCACCAAAACTCAAACCATCCTGGGCTTTTTCGCAAACTGCAGCGATTACCTCGGGGTGGGCGTGACCCAAAATCATGGGTCCCCAGGAGAGTACGTAGTCGACGTATTTTTTCCCTTCGACATCCCAGAGGTGAGCACCCTTGGCTTTTTCAAAAAACACAGGTGTGCCGCCCACCGCACGGAATGCACGAACGGGAGAGTTAACTCCGCCTGGAATAAATTGCTGGGCTTGCTGGAATAGCTGTTCTGAAAGGGACATCGGTTTCCTGTGTATTTAGGTATCTAGAAAGGTTTTACTATGACCAAAATGGCGATTAGCACCAGCAGCAAGGCAGGTACTTCGTTGAACCAGCGAAAATAGACATGTGATTTGGTGTTTTCACCCTCTGCGATCTTCAGCATATGTGCTTTACACATGATGTGATAAAGAACCAGTGCGACGACCAAGGCCATCTTGGCGTGAAACCAACCGCCTTGAGCTATAGCTGGTACGCCCAAAACCAAGAGTATTCCGAAGGTAAGGCTTGCCATCATGGCGGGGTTGGCAATACCTCTGTAGAGCTTGCGCTCCATGAGCTCGAAGCGTTCTTTGCTAATCTGATCTTCGGCCATGACGTGGTAAACGAATAGGCGTGGAAGGTATAAGAGGGCAGCGAACCAGCAGACTACCGCAACCAGATGTAAGGCTTTTAACCAGAGATAAATCGAAGCGAGAAAGGGGATGCCGTCCACGGCAAATAACCTCTGAAAAATGATGGGGCGCCATTCTAGCAATTTGTCCGGACAAAATGTCCTCGCTATTGTCTGGATTATTGTGTTTGCTGAATGGTCAGAGGCCCGGTGTTAAGGGATAATGCCGGACTTTTCCGATGGGTTTAGAGAATTAGTTAAAGTGATTAGGACGGCAATAATTGGTGGAACCGGCTATACAGGGGCAGAGCTCCTGAGATTGCTTGTGGCTCATCCGGATGTAGAGATAGTTGCGGTCAGTTCACGCTCAGAAGCGGGTAAGCCCCTAACGGGCGCCTTTCCGAACCTAAAAGGTTATCTGGATCTGGATTTTTCTGACCCCTCTGATTTGCTTAGTGCAAAACCGGATCTGGTCTTTTTTGCCACACCCCATGGCGTGGCTCAGGCGAGCATGAAAGAGATAGCCTCGACCGGTGCGAGGGTAATTGATCTGTCTGCGGATTTCCGAATCAAGGATCAGCAGCTCTGGGAGGAGGTTTATAGCCAGCCACACCAGTCGCCGGAGTTTATTGCCGACGCGGTGTATGGCCTGCCCGAAGTCAATAGATCCGCGATTGCTGGATCGAATTTGGTGGCTTGTCCCGGCTGTTATCCTACAAGTGTGCAATTGGCCATGATCCCCCTGATTGAGAAGGGGCTGATTGATCCAGCGAGCATTGTTGCCTATTCGGGTTCAGGTGTTAGTGGCGCAGGCAGAAACGCCAAGGTTCCTTATCTGTTGACCGAGGCTTCGGAGAATTTTCAGGCTTATGGAACAGCAGGGCATCGTCACGAGCCAGAGATTGTTCAGGGGCTCAGGGCGGTACAGGCTGAAACCGACACGCCCGCAGAAGTTCTATTTTTACCCCACTTGGTTCCTATGATTCGAGGTATCCATTCAACGGTGGTTGCTGATCTAAAGGATAAGTCCGCTGATATTCAATCGGTATTTGAAGCCCGATATGTAGACGAGCCTTTTGTCGAGGTGTTGCCCTTAGGTTCTCAGCCGCAAACAAGGTATGTGAGAGGTACAAACCTTTGCCAGCTGGCTGTGCACGTTCGAGGAGATCGGGTGGTGGTTCTCTCAGTTGAGGACAATCTTACCAAGGGTGCTTCAGGCCAGGCTGTGCAGTGCATGAATATTATGTACGGCCTGGATGAGAAAACTGGCCTTAATATGCCCGCCATGTTGCCGGGTTAATATTCACAATGTCTAGACGTCACCGCCATCGCATACACGCTGAAAAAGTCTATGTGGTGCGCGTGAATGTTTGGCATCGCTGGTACAGGCGCTTAGCTCTTCTTCTTTTTATTGTGGCTCTTCCCGTGGCTGCCTATTACGGAACCCAATGGTACCTAGGTGAAGATCAGCGAGAGCTAGAAAATCAAAATCAGGTACTACGAGATCGTCTGGCGGAAGTGCGGGCGGAAATTCTCGACCTTGAGCAGGAGAACGCCAATCTGTTAATGGCCTCGGCGATGGACGAGGAGGCGGAGCTTCAGCTGCGTGAACAACTTGTAGATTGGCGAGAGCGCAATGAGACGCTTGAATCTGAGATTCAATTTTATCTTTCTTTGATGGAGCCTTCTTCAAGCGAGAGCGGAGTTTTTATTGCTAACGCTGAGCTGCAAGCGACGGAAGAGCCAAGTGTCTACCGCTATTCTGTGATTATTGGGCAGAAATCACTGAATCACCCTCGGGTTGCTGGTTCGGTTGAATTGCAGGTAATTTCCGAAAATGAGAACCAGTATGCAGTTCTGGGGCTGGCGGACATCACAGACGGAGGTGCAGAATTGCCCCTCGGCTTTAGGTTTTTTCAGCAGCTGGATGGAACCATTTACCTCCCCGCTGAATTTGTACCGAATCAGTGGATGGTGGAAGTAAATTTGGCGAGCGCAAGCAGTAGCTCGATTAGACAAACATATGATTGGCCCTTTTTGGGCCGGTAGGTAAAGGCAGAAAATGTTCAACAATTCAGGAAAAAAAGGCAGTTCTGGCTCAGTTACGCTTATCGCCAGAAACACTTCAATCGATGGCAGAGTTAATTTTGCCGGCTTCCTCAATATTGAAGGCCGAGTAAAAGGAGATATTGTTGCCGAGGAAAATACCAAGTCTGAAGTTGTTGTGCTCGAGCACGGAGTTGTTGAAGGCCAGGTTAATGCTCCACGAGTGATAGTAAACGGACACGTTGTTGGCGATATCTATGCAGCTGATCAGCTTTATATAGCGGCAAAGGCTGTGGTTGAGGGCAGTGTGCACTACCGTCTGATTGAAATGGAAAAAGGCGCTCAGATCAGCGGCAATATGATCCACCGGGCTGCGGGTTCAAAACAACAAAAATCCGATTCAGGATCTTCGAACAATGGTA
Organism: Porticoccaceae bacterium; assembly: GCA_018662305.1. Lineage (GTDB taxonomy): Bacteria > Pseudomonadota > Gammaproteobacteria > Pseudomonadales > GM7GCV1 > JABJGI01. The sequence goes on from JABJGI010000069.1 coordinate 10,444, forward strand.
TTTCTGAGGTGTTGGACGGCTCCAAGCCTGCTCTCGCAAATACTTGACCAAAATACTCAGGTAATGAGAAAATCCCGCGCCTTGAAATGTCTAAAACAAAGCGCGAAATTACATGTCTGTTGAGGCTTTTACCCCTACACCTATTAATGTCAGCCCTTCTGCTGTTGCCAAAGTTAAAGCTTTGGTCGAGGAAGAGGACTGCCCAGATCTTAAGTTACGAGTCTTCGTAACGGGTGGAGGTTGTTCAGGTTTTCAATACGGTTTCTCTTTTGATGAAGTTCTCAACGAAGACGATACTCTGGTGGAAAAAGACGGTGTGTCTGTCGTTGTTGATGCCATGAGCTATCCCTACCTTGTGGGTTCTCAGCTCGAGTATCAGGAAGGTTTGGAAGGCGCGCGGTTTGTTGTGACCAACCCCAATGCCAGTGCCACCTGTGGATGCGGAGCTTCTTTTTCTATCTAGGTGTTTCAGCTAGAGTAGTTTCGCTCTGAATTCCTAATCTTTCTATTATTCCCTACTGTCTTGCGGCGTTCTCTGTTTTGTACGATCTAAGTTGTTAACTTAGGCCTGTCTATGTATTGTCCGCACCTGAGTCAGCCGGGCAATCGCTGTAGATTTATTCTGCAGAGGAAAGTCCGGGCTCCGCAGGGTAGAGTGCCTGGTAACCCCAGGGGGGTGTGAGCCCACGGAAAGTGCAGCAGAAAGTGAACCGCCTAAGTCTTTCTTTGGAAGGCCGGTAAGGGTGAAAAGGTGCGGTAAGAGCGCACCGCGCGTCGGGCAACCGGTCGCGGCGATGGTAAACCCCGCTCGGAGCAAGGCCAAATAGGAATCCATTGGTGCGACCCGCACTGGATTCGGGTAGGCCGCATGAGTTTTTTGGTGACAAAAGACCTAGATGAATGATTGCCACGGAGTAATCCGTACAGAACCCGGCTTACGGCTGGCTCATATTTCTTTTTGATCTTAAAAATAATTTTATATACCTAAATTGTCTTTTATCTGCCTTCTAGTTCAATAGAATGCAGCATCTTTCTGTTTTTTTGTCGGTTCTTCTATTTAGGTTTTTCCACTTCTTCCCACATTTGCTAAGTCTTTGGTAAAGCAAGGTTTTTTTCCTATTTTGACTTGTTGACTTGGGTCTTTTTGTACCTATAGTGTCGCTCAGTGGTGAAATTTGGCTAATTGTGGGTTTTTGTGGGTTATATGAATTCGCAGCCGAGCCGGGTTTTCCGTTCATTTGGACAGGGGTTGAGACTTTAAATGTTTCGAGGAATACATTCAGTAAATATGGACGCCAAAGGGCGTCTGGCAATTCCGGCGAAGTTCCGGGAGTTGCTGAATGGTGCGTCAGAGGGGCAGCTGGTGATTACCATCGATCCAGTCGCTCGATGTTTGGCGGTATACCCTTTACCTCAGTGGGAAGAAATTCAAGCCAAGATAGAAAAGCTTCCTTCTTTAAATCCAAATGCAAAGCGTATGCAGCGTCTCTTTATCGGCCACGCTAGCGATTGCGAATTAGATGCTAATGGCCGATTTCTGATTCCTCCGCCATTGAGAGCCTACGCAAGCCTCGAGAAAAAGCTCGTATTGCTAGGTCAGGGGCAGAAGGTCGAGATATGGTCTGATGAGCTTTGGCAATCTCAGCTCACTTCCATGCTGGAAGATTCTGACGGGATGGAAAGCCTGCCAGAAGAAATGCAGTCCCTCTCCTTTTAACCATAGATGAATAGTCCCCAGAAAAGCAGCCCTCATCAAAGCGTTCTGCTCGACGAGGCTGTTACGGCTTTGGTTGGTTCGCAAAATGGGATTTATGTAGACGGGACCTTCGGACGAGGCGGTCATTCCTCAGAAATACTCTCTCAGCTGGATTCGGATGGGTTGCTCTTAGCTATTGATCGAGATCAGCAGGCAGTTGACTACGGCCGCGACATCTTTGCCGGTGACTCTCGAATTGAAATCGAGCTATCAAATTTTTCAAACCTCAAAACCTTGGTGCTTGAGCGCAACTGGCAGGGCAAGTTGTCGGGTGTGCTGCTGGATTTAGGGGTTTCATCTCCCCAGCTAGATCAGGCTGAACGCGGGTTTAGTTTTCAGAAGGCCGGCCCTCTCGACATGCGAATGTCTCAGCACGCCGGTGAAAGTGCGGCAGACTGGATAAATCGTGCCGAAGCGGACGAGATAGCGGACGTGCTTTGGAGCTACGGTGATGAGAGGTTTTCCCGCCGAATCGCTCGAGCCATATTGCGGGAAAGAGAAGAAGAGCCCATTGAGACAACCACTCGATTGGCAGAGATTGTGCGGGCGGCCATTCCTGGTTTTGATCCGAAGAAAGATGCAGCGACTCGAACCTTTCAGGCGATACGCATTTTTATTAACGACGAACTGGGCGAGTTAAAAACTTTGTTGGCGGACGTGCTTGATTTGCTCGCCCCCGGCGGCCGCCTGGTTGTTATTAGCTTTCACTCTCTAGAAGACCGCCTGGTGAAGCGATTTATCCGGGAGCACTCGACACCGCCAAAAGCGCACCGAGATATTCCAGTTCAGAATGAAATACATGCGCCTTTAAAGCTGAAAGCCATCGGTAAGGCGCACAAGGCGAGCCAGAGTGAGATGTCGGCGAACCCTCGTAGTCGAAGCGCGGTGATGCGCGTGGCTGAGCGTATTGGGGAGATTGCTGCATGAACCTCCTCCTGCTAAAGCTGCTCTTGCTGTCTCTAATTTGTATTACCGCACTGGCATGCGTTTCCGTTGCATATGAGAGTCGAGCTCTGGCGACAGAGTTGATGAGGCTGAAGCTGGCAGAGCAGGATTTAACCACTCGATGGGGGCAGCTGCTTCTTGAAGAAAGTGCGCTTGGTTCGCTGCCCAGGGTGGAGGCGGAGTCAGGTAGGTTAGCCTCCATGCGAGCTCCTCAGTCTAGTGATCTAGTGGTATTGCATCCATGAGCGCGCAGATTTATCAGATATCGCGATGGCGCATCATTCTGATTGCGCTGTTTCTTATCCTGTTAGTTGTTTCCCTTTGCGCTCGCATTGCACTGCTTCAAGTCTCGCCGAACTATGAAAGAGGATTCGCTTTCTTGCAGGCTCAAGGAGAGGCGCGCAGTAATAGAACCATCGATATACCCGCTCCTCGTGGAATGATCCTGGATAGAGAGGGTCGGCCATTGGCAGTAAGTACACCAGTTATCTCCGTCTGGGCTGATCCAGAATTGGTAGGGTTGTCGGACTCAGAGATAGCCGGCTTGGCGCACGAGTTGGAGCTCGATGAAGAGACTTTAAGTCTCAAATTAAAGGATCAGTCCGGCCGACGATTTGTCTATCTAAAGCGCGGCATGGTGCCCAATTCACGAGAGCGCCTCGAGCCCTTTGTGGGAAGAGGGGTCTATTTGATGGAAGAGTATCGCCGCTTCTACCCTTCAGGAGAGGTTTTTGCTCAGGTAGTAGGTTTTACCGATATAGATGAGCAGGGACAGGAGGGCGTAGAGCTCAGCCTGGACGAGATTTTGCGCGGCACCTCTGGAAGCCAGCTGGTGGTTCGCGATCTCAAAGGGCGAGTTGTTGAGTCTGCCGAAGTTTTACAGCCCGCTAGCCCTGGCGACAATATCACTCTTACTCTCGATACCAGACTGCAATATGTTGCCTATCGGCAGTTAAAGGAAGCGGTGACCTCTCATGGAGCTGCCTCAGGCTCTCTTGTGACAATGGATGTGGAGAGCGGGGAAATACTGGCCATGGTGAATCAGCCAGCATTTAACCCTAACAACCGTTCCGATATAGAGCCCAACTCAGTCCGGAATCGCGTGCTGACGGATTTATTTGAACCCGGTTCAACCATCAAGGCTTTTACCCTACTTGCCGCCTTGGAGTCAGGGCGCTACAGGCCTGAGACCGTTGTCGATACTTCGCCAGGCCGAATGCAGGTCCCTGGCAAGATGATTTACGACCCCGTTAATTATGGTCCTCTGACATTGTCCGAGATTCTGGCGAAGTCCAGTCAGGTAGGAACTGCAAAAATCGCTCTTGATTTGGATCCCGACCGGCTTCCGCTGCTCTTGCAGCGAGTTGGATTGGGTGAGCTGCCTGGAATAGGGTTTCCGGGTGAAGCAGCCGGATCGGTGCCTCAGTATTATGAGTGGGAGCCAATCGAGCGGACGACTTTAGCCTACGGATACGGGCTGGCGGTATCACCCATGCAGTTGGCTCAAGCCTATGCGGTCTTTGGTAATGGTGGCTTTCGAGTTACACCAAAGCTCTATCGTGACGCGCCAAGCATTGAGCCTGAGCGAGTCGCCGATGAAGGACTCGTAGATGATGTCTTGCAGATGTTGCGCGGAGTGGTGGAGACAGGTACTGCGACAAAGGCGGCAACTGAATCCTATGATGTTGCCGGCAAGACCGGCACGACTCATTTTTATGGTGAGTTTGGGTACGAGGCGCATGAGTACAGTGCCTTGTTTGCAGGTTTGGCGCCCGCTGAAGATCCGCGCATTGTCACTATCGTGGTTATCCACGAGCCTCAAACAGATTACTACGGCGGTGGTTCAGTCGCAGCGCCAGTTTTTTCCGCCGTCACCGAGGCCACTTTAAGAATATTGGGTGAAACGCCTAGTGCCGCGCTTAGCGCCAGGCTTAGCTCGGCTAGCGATCAGGTTGATGTTCTGGCGCAGCAGGGGCTTGTGCCGTGAGCAGTATTCAGGCGGAAGCAAAAATGAAGCTAGATCGCTTGCTCGCGGGGGTGAGATACAGGGCGTCATTGCCAGCATCCACTTCGATTGTTGGGTTGACCTCTGATAGTCGACAAGTTGAGTCCGGGCAAGCCTTTGCCTGTTTGGAGCAAGGTGCTAACCAGACTAGTTACGTGTCTGACGCGCTAGCAAGGGGCGCTGTTGCTGCTCTTGTGGAGGAGGGTTCCGAGCTGGAAGGGAGCGAAATAGTTGGGATCAATAACCTCAGAGGTAATCTCAGCCAGATAGCAGGAAATTTTTACGGCCACCCCTCGCAGTATATGAAGGTCGTTGGTGTAACTGGCACCAATGGGAAATCTTCGGTTTGCTCTTGGATTGAACAGTTGCTTGAGCAGAATGGCAAAGCGGCCGGCTCCATCGGAACCTTGGGTGCCCATGCCTGTGGCGAGCAGATACTTGAAGCCGATGGCATGACTACCCGAGATGCAGTTCGAGCCCAGCAGGTGCTGAAGTTTTGTCGTGATGCTGGAGCGGAAGCCGTTGCGATGGAGGTTTCATCCCATGGGTTGGATCAGGGGCGAGTCGAATCTATCTGTTTTGCTGTCGCGCTATTTACCAACTTTAGCCGCGATCACCTTGATTACCATCGCACCGAAGAGAATTATTGGCGTGCCAAGAAAAGATTGTTCGAGCTTCCCGGAATTCGCTGCGCCGTAATCAATATTGATGACGCTAAGGGCAGAGAGCTGGCTCTTGAGCTGCAAGGAACAATGGAGTTGATTCGCTTTTCCATAGAAGGGCGGCAAGAAGCCGACATTGCCTTGAATGAGCTCAAATTTGATCAGGGCTACACCGCAGAGCTTAAATCTAAGTGGGGTGTTTTCCCCATACATCTTCCGCAAATGAAAGCAGAATTTGAGTTGAGCAACTTGCTCGCCGCATTTGCAGCAGCTACCTGTCTGGGAGTGCCGGCAGAGCAAATGGCATCAAAACTCTCTGATTTAAAACCAGCTCTGGGGAGAATGGATCTGGTTGGTTCCCATCGGGGCTCAGAAATTTATGTTGACTACGCGCACACTCCAGAGGCGGTAGAGCGCGTACTAAGTGCCTTGCGGGCGACTACCGCTCAGCGGGTTATCGCCGTGCTGGGTTGCGGCGGCGATCGCGATCGTGGCAAGCGAGCGCTCATGGCAAAGGCAGCCCTTCAACAAGCGGATCTTCTAGTGATTACCTCTGACAACCCTCGGGGAGAAGATCAGTCGCAGATAGAAAGAGACATGCTCGAAGGCGTTGAAGATCTTGGTCGAGTGGAGTGCTTTCCTGACAGGAAGGAAGCCATTCATTTTGCTATCGAGAATTCTGTGCCGGGTTCGACTGTTGCGGTTTTGGGTAAGGGGCATGAGTCGGGGCAGATATTTGCTGACCGAGTTGAGCCCTTCAGCGATATCCAGGTCGTTCAGAAAGTATTGCTAGCTGGCGTTGCAGCTGAAGGGGTTTCGAGATGATGGGTGATCTTTCTCTGGCGACTATGGCGAGCCAATACGGCGGCGTGGTACTCAACGGCGACGCTGACATCAAAGCGCTTTCGATTGATACCCGCGAACTGCATCCCGGACAAACCTTTGTCGCCATAAAGGGCCCCAATTTCGACGGTCATGATTTTGCAGCCGAGGCGGCATCAAAGGGCATTGAGGCTCTGGTTGTGGAAAAACCTCTTAGATCCGTTTCCGCTCCTCAGTGGGTAGTTCCGGACTGTATAGACGCACTTGGTTTGATCGGCAAAAGCTGTCGAAAAGCATTCAAGGCGCCCGTCATTGGTATTACTGGCAGCACAGGCAAGACCTCGGTTAAGGAAATGTTGGCCTCAGTTTTGCGCCAGCGCGGCGAGGTGTTATCCACCAAGGGCAATTACAACAACCATTTGGGCGTGCCCTTGATGCTGGCGGAGCTGAATTCCAAACAAGCCTTTGCTGTTCTTGAAATGGGGGCTAGTGCAGAAGGTGAGATCGCCTACCTGTCAGGTTTAGTGCGTCCGGATGTAGCCTTGGTAAACAATGTCGGAACTGCGCACCTCGAAGGTTTTGGCTCTCGCGAGGGCATTGTTCGCGGCAAGGGCGAGATATATCAATCTTTGTCAGATGCCGGGCGAGCCGTTGTGAATTTAGATTCCTTTGGTGCTGAAGAATTTTTAGGTCAGATTTCCGCCCAGACTTTGACATTTTCTGCCACTGGAAACCCAGAGGCTGATGTCAGAGTGTCCGGGGTCCGAGTTAATGACGGTGGCTCGACGTACTTACTACACACCCCCATAGGCGACATTGAGGTTCGGCAGTCTCTGCTTGGAATCAACAACGTTTGTAATGGAGCCGCGGCAGCAACCTGCGCGCTCTCTGTCGGCATGCGTCTAGAAGAAATTCGTACCGGCTTGGCCGAGGTTGGCCAGGTTTCAGGACGGCTCTTTCGTCGACCAGGCGTTCGCGGCTCGCGCATTCTCGACGATGCCTATAACGCAAATCCAGACTCTATGTCTGGCGCAATTGACGTTCTGACAAATTTTGAGGGAACGCGAATTTTTGTGATGGGCGCAATGGGCGAGCTCGGACCGGGGTCGGAGGAGTATCACCGGCAGATGGGTGAGAAATCCCGTCAGGCGGGAGTCGATTGTTTGATTTGCGTTGGCGAAGCGACAAGACCCGCTGCTGAGGCCTATGGCGAAAAAGCGGTCTGGGTTGGCTCGAATGAAGAGGCGGCTCAGGTATGTCTCGGACTGTTGGGCCCAAATGTAAGTGTATTGGTAAAGGGGTCGCGCACTGCGGCTCTGGAGGAGGTGGTTGACGTGATAACCGATTTAGGGGGGCAAAATGCTGTATTGGCTAACTGAGTACCTAAACGAGTTTTATTCATTCTTTAATGTATTTAATTACCTGAGCTTTAGGGCGATTCTGGGAGTCTTGACCGCTGTGACCATCTCCATGGTTTTTGGTGCTCCCATGATTCGCAAGCTCAATTACCTGCAGATCGGTCAGTCTGTTCGTGATGATGGGCCGCAATCTCATCTGAGCAAGAGCGGTACTCCGACCATGGGCGGCACTCTGATTTTGCTTTCCGTTTTTGTCGCGACCTTGCTCTGGGGTGATCTAGACAATCGGTACGTCTGGATTGTGCTCTTTGTCACAGCGAGTTTCGGCGTGATCGGTTTTTATGACGACTATAAAAAGGTGGTGTATAGAGACCCCAAAGGTCTGTCTGCCAAGTGGAAATATTTCTGGCAATCAGCAGCCGGTTTAACGGCGGTAATTTATCTCTATAGCCAGACTGAGCTGCCGGCTGAAACCCAGCTTTTTGTTCCCTTCTTTAAAGATGTGGCCATCGAGTTAGGTGTCGGCTACATCCTCTTGGCTTATTTCGTAGTGGTGGGTTCGAGCAACGCGGTGAATCTGACTGACGGCCTGGATGGATTGGCCATCCTGCCGTCCGTGATGATCGGTGGAGCGCTCGGAATCATCGCCTACCTAACTGGTAACGTTCAATACGCTGAGTATTTAAATATCCCCTATTTGCCCGAGGCTGGTGAGCTGGTCGTATTTTGTGCCGCTCTCTGTGGGGCAGGTATGGGGTTCCTCTGGTTCAACACCTATCCGGCGCAGGTGTTTATGGGCGACGTCGGGGCTCTTTCAATCGGTGCTGCTCTGGGGGTTATTGCCGTCATTGTTCGCCACGAGATTGTATTTTTTCTGATGGCCGGTGTGTTCGTCATGGAAACCGTTTCGGTCATTGTTCAAGTGACCTCGTTCAAGCTTACCGGCAAGCGAGTTTTCCGAATGGCTCCTTTGCACCATCACTTCGAGCTGAAGGGTTGGCCTGAGCCTCGAGTCATAGTGCGATTCTGGATTATCACCATGGTACTGGTTCTTTTTGGGCTAGCCACACTTAAGTTGCGATAGGGGAGTCGAAAGGTCGACGACAAAATATGAGCGGGCTGATAGCAACATCAAATCGAAGAGCGGTAGTAGGAGCCGGGGTCACCGGACGCTCTGTGGTGCGCTTTTTGTCTACCCAGAAAATGCCCTTTGACTGGTTTGATACTCGAGATTCATTGGAGAGTCTGAACTTGCTGGATGGTGATCAATTGGAAGCACCACTAGAGCTTGGAAAAATAGAAATAGACCGGTTGTGTGGCTATGACGAAATCATTTTGAGTCCTGGTCTGGCCAAAAATGAGCCCTATATCCTAGAGGCTGAAAAAGTTGGTGCAAAAATAATAGGTGACATCGAATTGTTTGCGCGTCACGCCGATGCTCCGGTAGCCGCTGTGACAGGTTCAAACGGCAAGAGTAGTGTCACCACCTTATTGGCGGATGTTGCAAAAGCCTGCGGACGAAATGCTATTGCCGCGGGCAACCTGGGAGAGCCAGCTCTGGATCAGCTCGGACTTGATTACGATCTCTATGTACTCGAACTGAGTAGCTTCCAGTTGGAAACCACATCTAGTCTTCGGCCGGCAGCAGCGGTGATTCTAAATCTGAGCCCTGATCATCTGGATCGATATCCGGACATGATTCACTACCACTCCGCTAAGCAGCGCATTCATATCGGTGCTGCCGGCATTGTGACCAACAGAGATGACCTTCTGACTTCAGCCTTGTCAGCTGATGCGACAAAACACATCAGTTTTGGATTTGACGAGCCGGACCTTGGTCAATATGGATTGCGTACTCGAGAGGGCAAGACATTTATCGCACGGGGACTGGAGTCTCTTTGTGATGTCGAGGAGGTCCAGCTAAAAGGTCGCCACAATTTGGCAAATGCCATGGCAGTTCTGGCTATGGCGGAAATTCTAGAACTGGATATCGAGAAAACGATAAAGACGCTCTGTGGGTTTAAAGGACTAGCTCACCGATGTGAGTTGGCCGCCAATCGAAACGGAACTCTCTGGGTTAATGATTCTAAAGCGACCAACACGGGCGCTTCCATTGCAGCGATCCGAGGATTGGTTGACGAGATTGATGGGCAGATAATTCTAATTGCTGGTGGTCAGTCTAAAGGGCAATCCTTCGAGGAATTTGGTGAAGTAGTTTCCGCCAACTGCGGTGAGGTCGTCTTGATGGGCGAAGATGCCGCACAGATAGCCCAGTCTTTGAAAGATGGCCCCGCTGTCCATCAGGTCGCATCGATACAAGACGCGGTATCAACTGCTGGCGAGCTCGCTAAGCAGGGGGATTGCGTACTGTTGTCTCCAGCCTGCGCCAGCTTTGATCAGTTTAGCGGTTATCAAGATCGCGGGAATCAGTTCAAACAGGCGTTGGAGCAGTTGAAATGAGCTTCTTGAGCGCCTCAAATCAAGCGGCAACCTTGAGTAGCGGTATGGCTTCGAGAGCCGCTAAATCTGCACAGGCTCGCCCGGCAACCTTTTATTTTGATTCTCTGTTGTTTTGGTGCTGGATTGGCTTGCTGCTCATCGGTGTTGTGATGGTAGCCAGCGCTTCAATTGGCTACGCCGCAGCAACCGAGAATGATCCGTTTTTCTACTTTAAGAAGCACCTGATATTCCTCCTGATGGGAGGCTTGGTGTCTCTGGTTATCCTGCGGATACCCATGCTGTTTTGGTATCACATGGCGCCCATTATTCTGCTGTTGTCATTCTTTCTGATGGTGGTGGTTCTTATTCCAGGTGTTGGCATTGAGCGCAATGGAGCGCGCAGGTGGATCGGTGCTGGTGGCGCTACTATTCAGGTGGCTGAGCTCGCAAAGGCAGCCCTGATCATCTTCCTTTCTGCCTATTTAGTGAGGCAGGGTGACACACTGAGAGCGAGCTGGGCTGGGGTATCAAAGCCCATGGGTATCTTGCTGATATTTCTATTCCTCTTGTTGCTGCAGCCTGATTTTGGTTCCGTTGTGGTGATGGCGGGCATTACGGTCGCCCTGGTCTTCTTAGCTGGGATGCACTTTCTCAAATTTATGTCGGTGTCGATTCTGGGCGTCGGCGCTTTGAGCTATTTTGTGTTCAGCTCAGAATATCGTATGAGGAGAATTACCAGCTTCCTCGATCCCTGGGCCGATCAGTTTAATTCCGGATATCAGCTTACCCAGTCCCTTATTGCCTTCGGTCGAGGGGAATGGATTGGAGTTGGCCTGGGTAATTCTCTGCAGAAGCTCCTATATCTGCCAGAAGCACATACCGATTTTGTGTTCGCTGTATTGGCAGAAGAGCTGGGACTCTTGGGATCGCTGTGCACCATATTCCTGCTGAGCCTGATGATCGGCCGCATCTTTCAACTAGGCATAAGAGCAGTAAATGCTGGCGTGGCTTTTGGAGGTTTTGTCGCCATTGGAACGGCAATTATGTTTGCCGTCCAAAGCTTGATAAATATTGGAGTGGCTTGTGGTCTGTTTCCTACCAAAGGACTGACCTTGCCCTTCATCAGCTCCGGTGGCAGTAGCTTATTGGTTTGTATGGCTCTTACGGCTATTTGTTTGCGACTATCGCAAGAGATACAAACCAGTGCCGCGCGACCTAAAACAGTCGCGAAAAAAGCGCAAAACCAGAGGGCGCGAAAATGATGGCGGGCGCTAAAGTTGCCATCATGGCTGGAGGCACGGGCGGTCATGTCTTTCCTGCTTTGGCGGTCGCGGATCAATTACGCGATCTAGGTTGCGCTGTATTCTGGATTGGCACCCCGCGCGGGATCGAGAATCGCGTAGTTCCCGAGGCAGGTTATCCGCTCAATATTATTCCGGTAAGTGGGTTGCGGGGTAAGGGAATAACATCTTTGCTAGCAGCGCCATTCCAACTAACTCGGGCGCTAGTGGCTTCCTTAAAAATACTGGCTGGTATTCAGCCGAACCTGGTTCTAGGTTTCGGTGGTTTTGTGGCAGGCCCTGTTGGTCTTGCCGCCCGACTACGTGGCGATTCACTTGCCATCCATGAGCAAAATGCTTACCCGGGCACCACGAACAGGATATTGGCTAGTTGGGCTAACGCCGTTTTAACCGGATTCCCAGATGCGCTTCCCCGTTCAGTTTGTGTGGGAAATCCAGTTCGTGAGGAAATTCTTAGGGCGGACAAGAGTATGTCTGACCTTGCGGGGCGGCCATCGAATATTCTGATTCTCGGTGGCAGTCAGGGGGCTAGGTCTCTGAATCAGATGGTGCCAGCGGCACTGCAACAACTGGCTGGCAGCGCACAGATAAATATTAGACATCAATGTGGCCCTAGGTGGATCGAGGAAACCTCGAACCTTTACCAGGAGCTTGGGCTAGAGGCCGAGGTTCTAAGCTTTATTGATGATATGTCTCAAGCCTACGCATGGTCAGACCTGATTGTATGTCGAGCTGGAGCGATGACCGTTGCAGAGGTCGCCGCGATGGGAAGAGCCGCTTTGTTTGTGCCCTTTCCCTATGCAATTGACGATCACCAGACCGCCAACGCGAACTGGTTAGTTGCAAAGGGTGGGGCGGAACTTATTCAGGAAGCGGAAATAACAACAGACTCTTTAGCTTCAAAGTTGCAGCAGATGGTATTGCCTGAGAATCTTCAAAAAATGGCCTTGGCATCTGCTGCCGCCTCTTTTTCCAATTCAACCGATCGCATAGTTTCCATATGCGAGGAGCTTATCGATGAATCTCGATAAGCCAATAAGCGTGCCGGAAATGCGCCGTATTCGGAGAATTCACTTCGTCGGTATCGGCGGCACTGGTATGTGCGGTATTGCCGAAGTGCTCTTTAATCAGGGGTACCAAGTTTCTGGTTCTGACCTAAGCGAATCTTCAGCCGTTAGACGTCTTAGGGAGATGGGTATAGAGGTCGCGATTGGGCATCGAGCGGAGAATGTTGAAGGCTGCGACGTATTGGTTGTTTCTGGCGCGGTACCAAAAGATAACCCCGAAATTGAAGCAGCCAGTGCCGTCCGCACTCCAATTGTCCGTCGTGCTGAAATGTTGGCTGAGCTGATGAGGTTTAGGCATGGTATTGCGGTTGCAGGTACCCATGGGAAAACCACAACGACCAGTTTAGTCGCCACCATATTGGCTCAGGACGGCAAAGATCCAACCTTTGTTGTCGGCGGGTTAGTCAAACAAAGCGAGACCAATGCGCAACTCGGATTGAGTCGATATTTAGTTGCTGAGGCGGATGAAAGTGATGCGTCATTTCTTCATCTGCAACCCATGACCGCTATTGTCACCAATATCGACGCCGATCATATGGACACCTACAACGGCGACTTTGCGGTCCTGCAGCAAACCTTCGTTGAGTTCTTGCATAACTTGCCTTTCTACGGCTTGGCAGTTCTCTGCATTGACGATGAGAACGTCCGAGAAATGCTGCCCCAGATTAACCGATCTATTTTGACCTACGGGTTTTCCGAGGATGCGGATTTCAAAATAGAGAGCATTGAACACTCTGCTGCAAAAACAAAAATTCGAGTGACTCGCCCCGAAGGGCTTCCAGCCATCGAAACCACTTTGAATCTTCCGGGTCGCCACAATGCGCTTAACGCAACTGCTGCGATCGCTGTCGCCACTGATGAGGGCGCGACAGACCAAGCTATCTTAGCTGGGCTGGAGTCGTTTCAGGGAGTAGGTCGTCGCTTTGAAAAGCTTGGTGACTTTGAGCTGAAGGATCGCGGTACCGCAATGTTGGTTGATGACTACGGTCATCATCCCCGAGAGATTGAGGCAACAGTTCAAGCGGTCCGCGCGGGATATCCCGAGCGTCGCCTCTTTATGATTTTTCAACCACACCGCTATAGCCGTACCCGTGATCTTTATGAAGATTTTGTTCAGGTACTTTCTAGCGTGGATGTGCTCATCGTTACTGAAGTTTACGCAGCGGGAGAAGAGCCAATCGCTGCTGCTGACAGTCGTCACCTCTGCAGGTCAATCCGGCAGAGAGGAATGGTTGATCCGATTTTTGTTGAGGGTATTGAAGATATTCCAGAATTAGTAACCAGCTTGGCTGAGGCGGAAGACATCATCTTGACCCAAGGTGCAGGCAGCGTGAACCAAATAGCGGCGAGATTGGCCGAGAGAGGTTTGCGATGAGTCTGTTACAGAGACTGGAACAGGTGAAGCCAGCGGATTTGGGGTTTGTCGCGGTTCTCTATGGCGGAGAATCTGCGGAGCGAGAAATTTCGTTGCAGTCGGGAAGAGCCGTTGCAGATGCGCTTCAGCAGTTGGGAATTAGAAATCAGCTTGTGGATGTTGGCCCCGATGTTGTTGCGCAGCTCCAGCAAATAAAGCCTGATTTGGTATTTATCGCTTTGCATGGTCGAGGTGGTGAAGATGGCTCGATTCAGGGGGTGCTTGAATTTCTCAAGATTCCCTATACGGGATCTGGCGTGCTTGCTTCAGCTTTGACTCTACACAAAGCCCAGACCAAGAGGGTGTGGGAGTATGAAAGTCTTCCCACGGCTCCCTGGTCAATGCTCGATAAGAATACTGACTGGTCCGCCTTGCTCGCTGAATTGGGCGGACATGTGATGGTGAAACCAGTTTCAGAAGGTTCTAGCTTGGGAATGAGTCAGGCGAAATCAGCGGAAGCCTTGGAGCAGGCTTATAAGCTGGCTTCGCAGTTTGATCTGGAAGTTATGGCAGAACAATGGATTTCTGGTTCTGAATATACCGTAGGCCTGCTTCAGGGAGAGGTGATGCCGGTCATTGAAATGAAAACCTCAGATCAATTTTATACCTACGAAGCCAAATATCTCTCAGAAGAAACCAGCTACCTTTGTCCAGCTCCCATTTCCGAGAAAGACAAAGTAGAGGTGCAGGATATCGCTCTGCGGGCCTTTAACTGTCTTGGGTGTCGTGGATGGGGGCGTGTTGATCTGATGCGGGCTGAATCAGGCCAATTCCTGTTACTGGAAGCGAACACAATTCCTGGCCTTACCTCTCATTCCTTGGTGCCTATGGCGGCGGCCGAAATGGGTATTAGTTTTCCAGATTTGATTTTATTGATCCTCGATTTTGCGAGGTCGCAGCGATGAAAAATCCCGTGCGAAACCGAAGGACTTCTAAAGGGGCCACTCGGCCTACTAAAGGCAAGGGTATACAGGGATTGGCGCGAGTGCTTAGGGCTTGCGGCTTGATATTACTCGCAGGCGTATCTGTATTTGCAATACAGCAAGTGGCAATGAGGTTTAACCAGCCGATCAAGGAAATCCAGCTCAGCGGGAATTTCGATCAGGCGCGTAGTTCCGAGCTTGAGTCACAGTTAGAAACCTACGGAGGGCAGGGGCTGCTAGCGATAGATCTGGACGCTCTCAGGGTGGATATCGAAACCACTCCATGGGTGTCGAAGGCGGTGGTGAGTCGTCAATGGCCGAATACCTTAGTGGTGAATATAGAAGAGCACCGTTTGGTGGCGAGCTGGAATCAGCAGGGTTACGTGAGTGACCAGGGTTTATTGGTCGGCGGTTATGTCGTCGAACAGAGCCTTCCTTTACTGCAAAGCCGCGCAAATGAGCCAGTGGCTTTGTTGCAAGAATACCGACGCCTCAGTCAGGCGATGGCACAAATAGATTTACAACTTATCGAGCTGCGTGAGAGCGGCACTGGCGATCTCGAATTGTTGCTGGACAACGGGATTTTACTGAAGCTCGGAAATAGAAATTTGCTCGATCGGATTCAGAGATTTGTGGCGATCTGGGAGTTAGACCTGCATCGCCGAGAGTCTGAAATTGGTCAGATAGATGTCCGCTATGCCAATGGGCTGGCGGTGAATTGGAATGCAGGTGCTCTAGAGAGTGCCGGAGTTCAACACTTGGGAGAATCATATGGCGAACTCGCTAGAAGGTAATTTAATCGTAGGGCTCGACATTGGCACCTCGAAAGTAGTTGCCATCGTCGGCGAAGTTACTGCAGAAGGTGGTCTGGAAGTTATTGGTCTCGGGTCACATAAATCCACCGGCCTGAAAAAAGGTGTGGTGGTCAATATTGAGTCCACAGTTCAATCCATCCAGCGTGCCGTGGAGGAAGCTGAGCTAATGGCAGGTTGCCGCATTCATTCGGTCTTTGCGGGAATTGCGGGAAGTCATATCCGCAGCCTGAATTCTCACGGAATTGTCGCTATTCGAGACAAAGAAGTATTGCCCCTGGATGTAGACCGGGTGATTGATGCGGCCCAAGCAGTTGCAATTCCGGCTGATCAGAAGGTTCTGCATATTCTGCCGCAAGAGTATCTGGTGGACGATCAAGAAGGGGTGCGAAAGCCTCTCGGGATGTCGGGCGTTCGGTTGGAAGCCAAAGTGCATTTGGTGACCTGTGCCGTGAATGCAATGCAGAACATCGAGAAGTGTATTCGGCGCTGCGGTTTAGAAGTTGATGACGTCATTTTGGAGCAGTTGGCATCTAGTTATGCCGTTCTCACAGAGGACGAGAAAGATTTGGGTGTTTGCTTGGTGGACATTGGCGGAGGTACTACTGATATCGCCATCTTCACCGACGGTGCAATTCGGCACACCGGGGTTATTCCGATCGCTGGCGACCAGGTCACCAACGACATTGCCATGGCGCTTCGCACTCCTACTCCTAATGCAGAAGAGTTAAAAGTTAAGTATGCCTGCGCTCTGGCAAGCCTGGCGCGGCCAGAAGAAAGCATTGAGGTACCTAGTGTGGGAGACAGAGCGCCGCGGGAATTGTCTCGTCAGGCTCTGGCGGAAGTAGTCGAGCCGCGCTATGAGGAGCTTTTTAACCTGGTGCAGGGGGAATTGCGTCGCAGTGGTTACGAAGAGCTACTGGCCGGTGGTGTTGTATTGACCGGTGGGACTTCAAAAATGGAAGGCGTTGTGGAACTGGCGGAAGAAATTTTCCATATGCCTGTGCGCCTGGGGGCCCCACAACAGGTTAAGGGTCTGACAGATATCGTCACAAATCCAATTTATGCAACTGGTGTTGGCTTGCTTCAGTACGGCCTCGACCAGCAGTTGGATGGTGGTAAGAAGAAGCGTCGCATGAGCGATGAACCAAATTTTATGGAGCGAGTGAAGAGCTGGTTCCAGGGGAATTTTTAAGGTGCTCTGGAAACAGGGCATAAAACAATCTAGTGAAACCATATAGAGGAAAACGCCAATGTTTGAACTAGTAGATGCAGTCCCGCAAAGCGCGGTAATTAAGGTGATCGGTGTCGGAGGAGGCGGAGGAAACGCTGTTCGACACATGATTGGAAATCAAGTTGAAGGAGTTGAGTTTGTCTGTGCCAACACGGATTCGCAGGCGCTCAAAGATGTCTCTGGTGCAACGGTCTTTCAGCTCGGAAGTCATGTAACTAAAGGGCTTGGAGCGGGTGCGAACCCGGAAATTGGCCGTCAGGCCGCTCTGGAAGATCGCGAGCGTATCGCCGAAGTGCTACAAGGCAGTGATATGGTCTTTATCACCGCTGGTATGGGTGGCGGCACAGGTACTGGTGGTGCTCCCGTTGTCGCCAGTGTTGCCCGAGACCTGGGCATACTGACGGTTGCTGTTGTAACTCGACCCTTTGTGTTTGAAGGGAAAAAGCGTGCAGCTATCGCAGAAGAAGGGATCAAGGAGTTACAAGAGCATGTTGATTCTCTGATCACTATCCCCAACGATCGTTTACTTGCGGTTCTTGGAAAGGATGTCAGCTTGGTCAACGCTTTTGCGAAAGCCAACGATGTTCTCCATGGAGCCGTCCAAGGTATTGCTGATCTCATTATCCGCCCAGGAATGATCAATGTGGATTTCGCTGATGTGCGCACAGTGATGGGTGAGATGGGTATGGCAATGATGGGAAGCGGATCAGCTGCAGGTGACAACAGGTCGCGGGAAGCGGCAGAAAAAGCCGTTCGCAGCCCATTATTAGACGATATCGATTTGCAGGGTGCCAAAGGAATATTGGTGAATATCACTGCAGGTCCAGATATGAGTCTTGGGGAGTTCTCTGAAGTTGGAGATACCGTCGAAGAATTTGCCTCCGAAGATGCAACCGTAGTTGTGGGTACAGTGATTGATCCTTCAATGACAGACGAGTTGCGGGTAACTGTGGTGGCAACTGGGCTTGGAAATGCGGCTACCCTAAATAGACCCAAAAAGGTTGTAGACAACACGGTCGAAGCTGAAGAAATTTCAGAGGAAAAGAGCGGAGCTGACTACAATGAATTGGATATTCCGACGGTAATTCGAGGGCGGCGCGGCGACGTAAAAGCGGCGGCTGCGAAACCTGAGGATATGGAATATCTTGATATTCCAGCCTTTCTGAGACGCCAAGCGGACTAATACTGTCCTTTTAGTCGCGGTGACAGGCAATGAGCTGGTGGCGTTTCTGGCTCATTGCTTTGTCGACTCCGCTAATCCTATCTTCGGATTTATTTAGCCCAAGCGGCGAATTCCCCCAAAAAAACACTTTTCAATATTCTCCAAGGAAGTGTTAACTACTTCTGTTTCTTTTGTGCGATGCACGCTAAAATACCGGCTTACCCGGGTGGGCCAATTGTTTGTGTTATGTGGGCTTCAGCGGTCAAGCTATTTGTTAAGTCTTTCTTTGATTGTGTTTCTCTATGATTAAACAGCGAACACTGAAAAACCCTATACGAGCCACTGGTGTCGGTTTGCATACCGGACAGAAGATTTGTCTGACCCTTATGCCTGCCCCAATCGACCATGGTATTACTTTTACTCGCGTTGATCTCGATCCACCTGAAACCCTCACAGCTCATGCCGAGAACGTGGGTGACACTACTCTTTCCACCTCTCTGGGTTATGGCGATGTTAGGGTTTCTACAGTTGAGCACCTGCTTTCTGCTATGGCGGGTCTCGGAATTGATAACGCACGTATCGAAGTTGATGGGCCCGAAGTTCCCCTTATGGATGGTAGTGCTGGCCCCTTCGTTTTTCTAATCCAGTCTGCGGGTATTGCTGAACAAGAGGCTCCTAAGAAATTTATTCGGATTCTCTCTGAGGTGCGAGTTGACCAAGGTGATAAATACGCAATTTTCCGACCTTTTGAAGGTTTTAAAGTTGCCTTCTCGATTGAATTTGATCATCCGGTTTTCAAGGATCGGCCGGTAAGTGCCGAAATAGATTTTTCTAGTACCTCTTTTGTGAAAGAGGTGAGCCGAGCCAGAACCTTTGGGTTTTTGCATGAGTTCGAATATTTACAATCAAGAGGTTTAGCGCGTGGCGGAAGCCTCGACAATGCGATTGTCGTCGATAAATACAGCATACTGAATGAAGACGGTCTGCGTTACGAAGATGAGTTTGTAAAACACAAGATATTGGACGCGATCGGCGACCTTTACCTTTTGGGAACCAGTCTTATCGGAGAGTTTAGGGCGCACAAATCAGGACATGCCTTGAACAATTTGCTGTTAAGAGAATTGCTTGCGCATACGGAAGCGTGGGAAACTGTGACCTTTGAGGATGCTGAAGATGCACCGATATCCTATACGCGGCCTTTCTCAGCTGCCGGGTAATACCAAAATAGCTTAGGTTTAAATAGTTGATTTGAAATGAAACTGCTAATCATCAAAGGAAATCACGGTAGGACCACATCGGTCCACCTGAACCTGTGGATGAAAGCTTTGCTGTCCGTCTGTGTTTTTGGTGCTCCATTGGCTACGGGCTGGTGGATTGGCGCAAACCAATCAAATCAATTGCCGATCTTCTTCCAAAACCTCTCGGAAAGTATGCAAGCTGACCTAAGTCAGCAACGAGAGCAGGTCGCTGAAGTAACTACTGAAGCGGATAAAAACTTGCGGGCCTTGAGCTTGCGCATAGCTGAATTGCAGGCACGTCTGACTCGAATAGAAGCACTGGGGCAGCGGGTTGCAGTTCGTGCAGATTTGGCCGGTGATGAATTCGATTTTGCTAGCGTACCCGCGTTGGGTGGTCCTCTAACCAACGTTGGAGAAGGGTCATATATATCAACTGAGTTGGCTCAGAGATTGGCAGAATTGGATACGCAGATATCGGATCGTCAAGTTCAGCTAAATATGTTGTCTGCATTGATGTTTGACCGACAGCTCAGAGATGACGCTTCACCCTCTGGCTTGCCAGCAGGTTCTGGATGGGTATCGTCCCACTATGGTATGCGAGCTGACCCATTTACTGGAGAAGAGGCTTGGCATAACGGCGTAGATATCGCTGGCCGAGAGGGTTCTTCTGTACTTGCTGTTGCCTCTGGCGTGGTTACCTACACTGATCAGAGCCTGACCTATGGCAATGTTGTTGAAATTACACATGATGCGGGTCTGGTTACTCTGTACGCCCACAACAAAGACCTCTTTGTTGAGCTTGGTGAAGTTGTGCGCAAAGGTCAGGAAATCGCGGCAATGGGTACAACTGGCCGTTCTACCGGCCCTCACGTTCACTTCGAAGTATATAAAAACGGCCGATCTGTCGATCCGGCCAGCTATATTCAGCGCACAATACGCTGATTTCCCTGCAATATTCCTGATCTGCACTGCGGTTAAGCAGTGCTTTATCTACGTACGTCATATAAAAATATTTTGAGATAAGCAGCAAAATGAAATTGTTAAAGAAAATTTTTGGAACCCAGAACGACAGAGAATTACGTCGGCTAGGTAAAGTTGTTCAGGCTATCAACTCTCATGAGGAAGACTTTCAGAAAAAGTCTGACGAAGAATTGCGGGCCACCACTGCTGAACTCAAACAACGTGTGAGCGACGGTGAGAGTTTGGATCAAATTTTGCCGGAAGCTTTTGCCGCTGTGAGAGAAGCTTCGGTTCGATCTATTGGGTTGCGTCATTTTGACGTGCAGATGATCGGCGGCATGGCGTTGCACGAAGGCAAGATTGCTGAAATGCGCACAGGCGAGGGTAAAACCCTGGTGGCAACGCTACCTTCTTACCTCAATGCGTTAAGCGGTCAGGGAGTGCATCTGGTAACGGTGAATGATTATTTGGCGCGTCGTGACGCGCACTGGATGGCACCGATATTTGAGCGATTGGGTGTCAGTGTTGGGGTGATTCAGTCTGCGGGTGCCTTCGGTCCAGAGAACGCTTCTTTTGTCGTTGATATCCAGCATCAGAGTGATATCGCCAATTTTGCCCATTTGCGCTCCTGCTCGCGTCAAGAGGCATACCTAGCTGATATAACCTACGGCACCAACAACGAATTTGGTTTTGACTACCTGCGCGACAATATGGTGCTGCGTCGTGAGAATCGAACGCAGCGGGGACTAGCTTTCGCCATTGTTGATGAAGTTGATTCAATTTTGATCGATGAAGCTCGAACACCCTTGGTCATTTCTGGCATGGCGGAAGATAACTCCGCTCTTGTCAGTCAGATTGGCAAGATCGTGCCTAAGTTAAAAGCACAATCGGAGCAGGAAGCGCCTCGCAACGAAGACATTGAGGCGAGCAAGGTTTATCTGCTCGATACAGAAAAACCTGAAGATGAGCCTCTAGCCATATCTGACGCCCTTAGGCTGGCGAGAGAGCAGGACAAAGACCTGGTCCAGATTGAACTGGATGGGTTGCCCAAGTGCAAACTGTTGGAGAAAGGGCACTTCACAATAGACGAGAAAATGCGGACCGTCGATTTGACCGAAGAAGGGCATTCAGAGGTCGAAAAGCTATTGATAGACGCAAAGCTCCTTCCAGAAAACGAGAGCCTGTATCAACCAAAAAATCAGATACTGCTGCAGACCATGCAGTCGGGACTGAGAGCTCGCCAATTGTTTCGCAAGGATGTTGAATACATTGTTGCCAATGGTGAAGTGGTACTGATTGACGAACACACCGGACGCAAGATGCCCGGTCGCCGGTTAGGTGATGGCCTGCATCAAGCCATCGAAGCCAAGGAGGGGCAAAAAATTCAGCACGAAAGCCAGACTTTGGCTTCGACAACCTTCCAGAATTTTTTCCGACTCTATCAAAAACTGGCCGGAATGACGGGTACTGCAGACACCGAAGCCGCTGAGTTTCAGGAGATTTATGGGCTGCAGGTTCTAATACTGCCTACGAATAAGCCAACCGCCCGTAAGGATTTGAACGATCTAATCTATCTTTCAAAAGAAGAGAAATTGAATGCGGCGATTGAAGATATTAAGGAATGCCAGGCGAATTCTGCGCCTGTTCTGGTGGGCACTGCATCCATTGAGACTTCAGAAGAAATGTCTCAGCTTCTCACCAAAGCCAAAATTGAACATGAAGTACTAAATGCCAAACAGCATGAACGCGAGGCGCAAATTATTGCGGAAGCCGGCCGACCCGGACGGGTCACCATTGCTACCAATATGGCTGGCCGCGGCACGGATATCGTCTTAGGTGGAAATTTGGAGGCTGAACTGTCTCAGCTGGACAAGGCTTCCGAGGAAGAAGTGAAGGCCCACAAAGCGGAGTGGGAAGAGCGCCACCAAAAAGTATTGGATGCGGGTGGTTTACATATTATTAGCACCGAACGACACGAATCTCGACGAATCGATAACCAGCTTCGAGGACGAGCCGGCCGTCAGGGTGATCCTGGAGCCACCAGATTTTATCTGTCCATGGAAGATAACTTAATGCGACTTTTCGCCTCAGATCGAGTGCGCAATATGATGCAGGCGTTGGGTATGGACGAAGGCGAGGCTATTGAGCATCGTATGGTCACCGGCTCGATTGAAAAAGCTCAGCGCAAAGTAGAAGGGCGCAACTTCGATATTCGTAAGCAATTACTTGAATATGATGATGTGGCAAACGATCAGCGCCTGGTGATCTATCAGCAACGGAATGAGTTGCTAGACGAAGATGATATTTCCGATATTTTGTTGGCCATGCGGACAGACGCTATTGAAGCCGCGGTATTTTCTTATTTGCCGCCGGATGGTTTTGCCGAGCAATGGGACATGGATGGACTAGATCAGTTCCTAAATACTGAGCTGGGTATGGATATCTCCACCGCCGATTGGGTAAAGCAAGACAAGCATATGAGAGCAGAAGAGGTTTTCGTCAAAGTCTCGGAAGCTCTTGAAACTCAATACGCCGACAAACTGGCAGGCTTTAAAAAAGTATTTGAAGAAAATAGCAGTGTTGAAAATCCAGATATGGTGTTGCACCGCCTCGAGCGGGACTTGATGCTCCAGACATTGGATCGCTTATGGAAAGAGCATCTGGCCACTATGGATAGTTTGAGATCCGCTATTGGCCTTCGCGGCTATGCTGGTCGCAATCCTAAACAAGAGTATAAGAGAGAGTCCTTTGAACTCTTTCGGGATTTGCTGGAGAGAATCAAAAGTGATGTCACGCGGGTTTTGATGAGATTTCAGCTTGCCAGCCCCGAACAACTACAGGCGATGGAGCAGGCCAAGCGTCAGCAGGAAGAAGCCATACAAGCCAAGATGTCCATGCAACATGCGGAGGCCAATAGCCTGGGAGGCGATGCAAAACCCGCCGCGCGTGCCGGACTTCCGCCCGGCGCAACCCAGAGAGCTCCTCAATCTCAGGCGCAGCCCTTTACTAGAGAAGAGAAGAAAGTTGGGCGCAACGAACCCTGCCCCTGCGGCTCGGGCAAAAAATATAAGCAGTGCCACGGCGCTCTCTGATGACCGAGAAAGCATTTCATCAAATTCCAGTGGTTTTAGGGTGCCGATTGAGCAGTACAGAGGCGGGTATCCGCTATGTGGACAGGTCCGATCTGACTTTGATAGAGCTATCAGAGGGATCTGTTGTTGTCGGAGCCTTTACTCAAAATGCTTTTTGCGCTGCACCGGTACAAATCTGTAAATCGCATTTGGCCGCTGGAAATATTCGTTATCTCCTGATCAATTCAGGAAATGCTAACGCGGGAACGGGGCAGGCGGGTTTTGACGCCGCAATGAAGACATGTGAATTGGTGGCGGAACAAACTTCAGTAAACCTCGTCCAGGTATTGCCCTTTTCAACTGGAGTGATTGGTGAGCTGTTACCTTTAGAGCCTTTTGAATCGAGTATGGCTGCCTTGGTGGAAGGGCTATCGGAAACATCCTGGAACGAAGCTGCAGCGGCGATCATGACCACGGATACTCGGCCAAAGCTGGCCAAGCGCTCAGTTCAGCTTGAGGGTGTGGATATTAATGTCACGGGAATTGCCAAGGGTGCGGGTATGTTTCACCCAAATATGGCGACAATGCTTGCCTACATTGTTACTGATGCAGCAATAACTCTCGAACTGGCCAAAGAGTGGAATTCTGAACTCTGCGAGAAAACATTTAATCGGGCAACTGTGGATGGAGATACCTCTACAAATGATTCCTGCGTTCTTGCCTGCACAGGTAAATCCGGCAGTGCAGTTATCAGCGATCCGAGATCGCCAGCAGCGCACCTACTGAAACGTTGCCTGTTTGAGGTTTATCGAGAGCTGGCGCAATCCATAGTTAAAGACGGCGAGGGCGCGACCAAATTTGTCACTATTGAAGTTGTTGGAGGTGGTTCGACCGAGGAGTGTAAGGAAGTCGCTTTTTCCGTTGCACATTCGCCTCTAGTTAAAACTGCCTTTTTCGCCAGCGACCCCAATTGGGGGAGAATATTAATGGCCATTGGCAACGCCAAAATTCCAAATTTCAATATCGATGTTGTTGAAGTTTTTCTCGATGATGTCCCTCTGGTCGCTGATGGAGGCGTGCATCCAGACTATTCAGAAAGCCAAGGACAAGCCGTGTTTGATCAAGCGGAGTTCAAGATTCGAATCAATTTGAATCGCGGTGAAGTCGAGGAAGAGTTTTGGACCACAGACCTTTCTCATGACTATGTTCGCATTAATGCGGAATATCGCACCTAAACTTAGGAATGCCCGATATCAACTCTCTAGAAGTTGCTGTAGCTGTAATTATGAGAGAAGGGAATGTTCTTCTTGCACGTCGTCCCGAAGGTAAGAAACACGCCGGTCTGTGGGAATTCCCTGGAGGAAAATTTGAGATTGGAGAAAGTCTCCAACAAGCCCTAAGTCGGGAGATCAAAGAAGAGCTGGGTATTAAGGTCCGTTCCTGCCAAGCATTGATGGATATAGGTCATCAGTACGAGGACTATTCTGTGATGCTAAGAGTGGCTTTAGTGACAGAGTTTTCCGGCACGGAAAGGGGGCTAGAAGGACAGGA
Organism: Porticoccaceae bacterium; assembly: GCA_018662305.1. Taxonomy (GTDB): domain Bacteria; phylum Pseudomonadota; class Gammaproteobacteria; order Pseudomonadales; family GM7GCV1; genus JABJGI01. The sequence goes on from JABJGI010000069.1 coordinate 35,164, forward strand.
AATAGCCTGGGTTCCTTTGCGGGAATTAGATGATTTGCAGTTTCCTGAGGCCAATACCCCAATACTGCAAAAACTTCAAAGTCTAGATTTTTAACTTAAAGTTTCGAGGTTTTTGCTAGTTCACAATAACTGATGTGCAGGGTTTCTACTTGCGCAGCCAATTCAGGTATAGAGCCACTGTTATCAATTCGGTCCTGTGCTACAGCACGTCTTTCTTCAGCCGTGGCTTGCCCCGAAATAATATCATTCACCTCTGATTCGCTTAGTTGAGATCGCGCCATTGTTCGCAGAACCTGATCTTCTCGCGGGGTTTCAACAACCAAAATACGATCGACCTTCTGTGCTTCGATATTTTCAACCAGAAGGGGGATTTCAATTACCAGGTAGGGGCTGGTCGAGCGAGACTCTAACTCTAGCTGCCGCTCTCTAATTAGAGGATGGAGCAAGTTTTCCAACCACTCTTTTTCCTTAGCATCGCCAAATATAATGTTGCGCAGCTCCGCTCGATCCAACTCACCTGATTCAAGCAGAATTTGCTCTCCGAAATGATCCGAAATTTTATTCAGGGCCGGTGTTCCAGTTTGAACGACGTCTCTGGCGAGTTGGTCAAGATCGATCACACTAACGCCTAACTTCTTGAACTCTGCAGCGGCCGTACTTTTGCCGCTGCCAATGCCTCCGGTCAGGCCTATTCTTAGCATGATTCTAGACTTTGTGAATCATATCGGCAGGATGGCGAAGACATCTGGCCCAAGGAAGAGGCAAATCCAGCCGGCAACGGCAAGGTATGGACCAAATGCAATGGGCGCGCTTTTTTTGTTTCCGCTGAAGATCATAAATAATAAGGCAAATACCAAACCCACCAGGGAGGACATCAGGATTATGGTGGGCAAATAATTCCACCCCAACCAGGCGCCAAGGGCTGCCAAGAGTTTGAAATCACCAAACCCCATTCCTTCTTTGCCGGTTACCAGCTTAAACACCTGATAGACAGACCACAGACTCATATAGCCAAGAATTGCTCCCCAAAGGGCGGATGGCAGGTCGGTGAATAGGCCAAAGCTATTGGCAATTAGGCCAGCCCACATTAGGGGCAGCGTAATGCTGTCGGGAAGCAGGTGCTCATCAAAATCTATACCGGTTAGCGCGATTAAGGACCAAGTCACTAACAAAGCCGCCAAGCCTTGAGATGTAGGACCAAACTTCCAAATCACAGCTAGGCTAAAGATCGCAGTAAGAAGCTCAACAATAGGATAGCGAGGGGAGATAGCCTCACCGCAGTCTTTGCATTTGCCCCTTAGCAAGATGTACCCAAAAATTGGGATATTGTGCCAAGCCCGAATTTTGTTTTTGCATTTCGGGCAGCTAGAAGCCGGCCACAGCAACGAGATACTCTTGGTCTCAGCTTCCTCAGAAGTAGGTTTTATATCAAGGTAATTCCGGCAATCCGCAGACCATTTTTGATCAAGAATCTTGGGTAGGCGGTGGATGACAACGTTAAGGAAACTGCCAACAGTAGCACCTAAAATGAGGGAAAAGGCTAGAGTAAGCTCTAGGGGTAGTTGCATCAGTTCGTTCAAAGCTCTAGCTCTTCTGTGTTGTGTTTAGATTACCGCACCTAGTTGGAATATCGGTAGATACATTGCAATAAGAAGTCCGCCGACAAGTACCGCCAGCACGCACATTATCAGCGGTTCCAATAGCGCGGTAAGCTGGTCTACCAGGTTATCTACGGAGTCCTCATAATGATCTGCGACCTTTTCCAGCATTTCATCAAGCGACCCGGACTCTTCACCGATGGTTGTCATTTGGAGCGCTAGAGGCGGGAAAAGCCCTGAGCTACTCATCGCAGCGGCAATAGGAGTGCCGCTGGTCACTTCATCACGAATAGCGGTTATGCCTCGCTCGTAAATCAAATTACCTGTCGCTTGGCTAACTGAATCCAAAGCCTCGACGAGAGGAACACCCGCGGCAAAGGTAGTTGAGAGAGTGCGAGCAAACCGAGCAATTACCCCTTCATAGACAATAGAACCAACAATGGGGATTTTTAGCGAGAGCGCATCCATTATTTCGACATATTTTTGCGACCTAATTCTAAGTTCTTTGTTTGCAAAACCTAGTCCAATTACACCTGCCAAAAAAGGTAGCCACCATTTTTGTGCTGCATCTGAAATTCCTAACACCCAGAGGGTAAAAGCCGGTAGGTCTGCACCAAAACTACCAAACACTTCAGCAAAGGTTGGCACAACTTTTACCAAGAGCAGACCAGTAACGACAAGAGCAACGACAAGAACAGCGACAGGGTAGGTGAGGGCCTTTTTGATTTTCTTTTTTAGGGCTTCAGCCTTCTCTTTGTAGGTGGCAACTCGGTCGAGCAGGGTTTCCAGTGCACCCGACTGCTCGCCCGCTTCGATTAGACTGCAATAGAGATCATCAAATAGCCTAGGGTATTTTCTTAGTGATTGCGCGAAGGGTGTTCCAGAAGCGACGTCTTCGCCAATATCGCCAATTAGTTTCTTCATGCCTTCTTTGTCTGAACCAGCGGATACCATTTCCAGAGCTTGTACTAGGGGCACGCCCGACTTTGCCATGGTGGCCATCTGTCGCGTGAACATAGCGATTTCTTCGGGCTTTGGCGGTTTTGCTTTTCCGCCGCCAAGAAGAGGCTGAGGCTTCCTCTTGAATGAAGTGACATTGATGCCTTGGCGTCTTAATTGGGCTTTTAGGATGGAGGGGTTATCGCCCTTTAGCTCTCCGTCGACTTTCTGGCCTTTTTTTGTGCCCTTCCAGATATATTCAAATTCTTTAGACTTAGCCATCTTGTGTGCTTGTCCTTAGTGGGGTTTAGTCTTTGGTAACGCGATTAGCTTCTTCGAGGCTAATCAGTCCGGTACAAGCTTTGCGAAGAGCTGAGGTGCGCAAGTCATTAAACCCCTCTTCTTTACAGGCACTGGCTATTTCCAGAGAGTTTTTCCCCTCCATAATCATGCTGGCAATTGTCGGGGTAATCTTTACCACCTCATAAATACCACACCGCCCTTTGCTGCCGCTACCGCCGCACTTCGCGCAGCCCACGGGCTTAAAGATTTCCAGCTCTTCTTTCGGAATGCCTACGTCGAGTAATCCCTCTTCCTTGAGAATATTTTCCGGAATGTCCGCTGGCTCTTTGCAGCTTGGGCAAAGTCGTCGGGCTAACCGTTGCGCAATAATAATGCTCACTGAAGAGGCGATATTAAATGCAGGGACTCCCATGTTAATCAGACGAGTTAGCGTTTCCGGAGCACTATTGGTGTGGAGGGTAGAGAGCACCAAGTGGCCGGTTTGGGCCGCTTTAATGGCGATCTCAGCGGTCTCAAGGTCTCGAATCTCACCAACCATTACGATATCTGGATCTTGTCGAAGGAAGGATCTAAGTGCCTCTGCAAAGGTTAATCCTACGCTGGCACTTACATGAACCTGATTTATTCCTTCGAGGTTAATTTCAACAGGGTCTTCCGCAGTGGAAATATTTCTCTCAGGTGTATTTAGGATATTTAGTCCGGTGTAGAGAGAGACCGTTTTACCGGACCCGGTGGGGCCGGTAATCAAAATCATCCCTTGCGGTTGGTGCAGAGCGTCCATAAATATGGCTTTCTGCTCCTCTTCGTATCCGAGGGCATCAATGCCTAATTGGGCCGAAGTAGGGTCGAGAATACGTAATACGATTTTTTCGCCAAAGAGGGTGGGAAGTGTATTTACCCGAAAGTCGATGGCTTTAGTCTTAGATAGCTTTAGTTTGATTCGTCCGTCCTGGGGAACACGACGTTCAGAGATATCCATCTTCGACATTACCTTGAGTCTTGCAGCCAAGCGCCCCGAAAGGTTCGCAGGGGGGCGAATTACTTCTTGCAAGAGGCCGTCAATTCGCATGCGAACACGATAACTTTTCTCGTAGGGTTCGAAGTGAATATCAGATGCACCAGTTTTAATAGCATCGAGTAGGATCTTATTTACGAATTTGACGATAGGGGCTTCGTCAGCCCCCGCAGCACCGGCATCGTCTCCACCACCGTCCTCGTCTACCGCTTCAATATCCAGATCGCCGAGATCTGCACCATCCTCGCCAAGAGAATCACTTATATCTTCTTCCTGTGCTTTGAAGAAGTTTTCGATGGCAACATCTAGCTTATCGATTTCTGCTATTACCGCTTCAACCGTGAGGCCAGTTTGAAAGCGGATATCGGTAATTGCCTGATTATTTGTTGGGTCACCCAGTGCGACAAATAATCTGTTTCCTCGACGATAGAGTGGCAACGCCTTGTGCTGCTTGACTAATTTTTGATCTACAACGTCGACAGGGCTCAACTCCAGATTGTGGGAGGAGACGTCATACACTGGAATTGCGTATTCGGAGCTAATGGCGGAAGCGAGGTTTTTTGCCTCTATAAAGCTTTCTGAAATTAGATGGTCTATAAGATCGTTGCCGGTATTGCTGCACTGCTCAACAGCAAGCTCAAGCGTATCGGCATCAATAGCGCCATCGGATATTAGCTTCTGTTCCAGTGATTTACTTAATCCAGCCAAAATAACTCTCCAGAGCCATTAAATTATGGGGTGGGTTTAACGAGGTTAATCTGAAGAGACAACTTTACTCGGCTTTCACTTCGGCGTAAATGGAGGGTGTTTCGCAAATATTCGACCTTATTAGCGCAAAATTTGTCCCAATGGACAATTTTTGTCAGCAAATAGGCAGGAAATTGTGGCAAAAGTGAGAGTAAGCTCTCAAAAAAACGATTTTATTGGCAATATGCAGTTGGCACGATGGTTGCATTAATCACTGCGTTAACTCTGTTATCACCTATTTAAATTTAATTTTTGAAGGAAATTGAAAATGCAAAAGTCAATCCAGAAAGGTTTTACCCTTATCGAACTGATGATCGTAGTAGCGATTATCGGTATTCTTGCCGCCGTTGCTCTGCCTCAGTACCAAAACTACGTAACTAAGTCCAAGTACGCTGAAGTTATTAGTGGTGTGAACCAATACAAAGCGGCTGTTGAAATCTGTGTACAAATTAATGGCACCTTGGCGAACTGCGATACTGAAGCGAAAATTGAGTACAACGCTCCTGTGAGCCCAAATACTGCTAGCATCGCTATTACTGCATCTACTGCAGTAATTACTGGTACTTCCAATGCCGATGTTGCAGGTGGCGCAACCTATATCATTACGCCTACTCTCACTAATGGAGTTATTTCCTGGGCAGAGACTGGCACATGTAGTGCATATGCCGTAACCATTTGCTAATTTGAATATACTTCAAATAAAAAACCCCGGCTTGCTCGGGGTTTTTTTATGGACAACTAATTTATCAGTTGAATTCGCATAGATAAATCAAGGGCTTTGACATGCTTTGTGAGCGCCCCTGATGATAGGAAGTCGATGCCCTGGAGGTTTAATGCGACTAAGTCTTCTAGTGCAATACCTCCTGAGATTTCGGTTTGCGCCTTGCCATCTATTAAGTCCACTGCCTGCCTAAGAGTGCCCGCATCAAAGTTGTCCAACATGATTCGATCTGCACCAGCGGACAGTGCCTCTTTAACTTCTTCAAGATTTTCTGTTTCGACTTCTACAGGCAAATTAGGGTGGTCTTCTCTAGCCTTAGAAACTGCTGCGGAAATAGAGCCGCAGGCAAGAATATGGTTTTCTTTGATTAGATATGCGTCATAAAGGCCGATACGATGATTTTGGCAACCACCAATGCGCACTGCATATTTTTGAGCCAGTCGCAGACCGGGAATGGTTTTGCGGGTATCCAGAATGGTTATATCATGATCCGCTAATGCTTCAGCGTACTTCCTAGATTCTGTCGCTGTGCCGGAAAGCAATTGCAAAAAATTTAGTGCAGTACGTTCTCCGGTAAGCAGTGTGCGTGCGCTGCCATTTAGGCGCACAAGTTGCTGATCTGCTTCAACTTCGTCGCCATCCTCAACTAACCATTCGATTTGCAGGTCGGGGTCGAGTTGAGCAAATACTTCGTTAAACCAAGGTAGCCCGCAGACCACTCCAGATTCTCTAGCGATAACATGTGCTTCTGCATCACGCGTTTCTGGAACAAGTGCGGCATTAACATCCCCACTTCGAATATCTTCTTGTAGTGCCAGCGCAACAGCCTGGCTCAAATCCACAAGGTAATCAGAAAGGTCGGCAGAAAATTGGTTTTGCGTGGGCATTCGATTTGTATCTCCAGCGTCTTATACTGGCTTGCCAAAATGGGTGGCGGCAAGCATAGGGCGACATTCCCACTTCTGCAAATGTTCAAGTACGAAAAAGAAAATGGCCTGTATATGAGTGACAAAGAAATAAAAATGGACAGTTCGGGTTGGTTAGTGGACTGCCGAAAGGTCATTTCACCAAATTGCGATACACGGGCCACTCATACCGAAGTGGATCTATTGGTAATACACAACATTTCGTTACCTCCAGAGGAGTTTGGTGGCGGGTATATAGAACAGCTATTTACCAATAACTTGAACCCAGCAGAACATCCATATTTTTCTGAGATAGCTGATTTGCGCGTTTCATCCCACCTGCTGATCGATCGAGCGGGGAAAATTACGCAATTTGTGAGTTTGTTTGACCGAGCCTGGCACGCCGGGGAGTCCACTTGGTGCGAGAGGTCCAACTGTAATGACTATTCAATCGGCATTGAACTTGAAGGCAGTGACAACCAAGGCTTTTTGGACGAGCAATATATGGCGCTTTCAGAAGTAACCAAGGTTTTTCTCTTAGCCTTTCCAAAGATAACCCCTGATCGAATTGTTGGGCATTCAGATATAGCGCCGGGTCGCAAAACAGATCCAGGTCCATATTTTGATTGGGGGCGTTATAAATCTAGTCTGTCGACTTAGTTAGTCCGGACTCCGTTGGTGCATTCCAGGGAGCGATTTTTGCCAGTAATAACATTCCTGGGATTGCCATCAAGGTGCAGAAGTAGAAGAAGGTTTCCCAACCCATGGCCTCTACCAAAAGGCCGGTTGTGGAATTTGCCAAGGTTCTGGGAACAGCGGCAAGCGCCGTGAATAACGCAAACTGAGTGGCGGTATAAGCCTTAGATGATTCTCTTGCCATAAAGGCGCCAATAGCAGCAGTACCTAAACCAACGCCGAGATATTCAAACCCATGGGCGACGCCCAGCATCCAAATGTTGTCTCCAATACGGGCGAGAAGAGCAAAACCCAGAATGGAGACGATCTGTACAAATCCGAAGATCCACAAGGCTCGGTTGATGCCAATGGCGATCATGACTAGGCCGCCGATAACGCCTCCGATTATTGCGCTCCAGAGCCCCACGAGTTTGGCCACAGTACCAACTTCCGTACCGCTAAACCCAAGGTCGTAATAAAAGGGTGTGGAGAGTGCAACGGCCAAGTTGTCGCCGAGTTTATAGAGAAAAATGAAGGCTAGTATGTAGAGCGCCTGTCGATAGCCGCGGCGAAGAAAAAATTCTTTGAAGGGATCGATTACCGCTTCATGCAATGTGCGCGGCGCCATTGCTTCAGTCTCTGGCTCCTTGATGGTGAGTGTTAGAGCAATTCCAATAAACATGAAAGCAGCAGTGATCGGAAACACAACCTGCGAGGGCATATGATCCCAAAGGATTAGGGAAAGGCCGCCAGGGATCAAACCGGAAATGCGGTAGGCATTGACGTGAACTGAAGTTCCAAAGCCTAGCTCTTCGTCTGGCAAAAGTTCGCGTCGGTAGGCATCGAGCGAGATATCCTGAGTTGCGCTAAGAAAAGAAATTAGCCCGCAGAGAGCGGCGATGCTCCATATCTGTGTGGAGGGGCTTAGCTGTGGAAGAAAGGCGATAGCGGGAATTAGGCCGATTTGAGTTATCAACATCCAGGTGCGTCGGCGGCCAAAAATCTTTATCCAGTACCTGTCCACCAAAGGTGCCCAGATAAATTTCCAAGTGTAAGGAAGGCCAATCAGTGCAAATCCACCAATGGCGGCAAGACTAAGATTCTCATCTCTAAGCCACCATGGGACTAGCTGTATAAGCACATATAGCGGCATGCCAGAAGCAAAGCCGGTAAAAATACATATCAGCATACGGCGATTAAAAACCGCTCTCCAAAATTTGTTCATCGGTGAACTCTAGTGATCAAGCGGCATACCCTACACAAGCTTGAGATTTGAAGCCATTGAACCTGGCACTTGATTATCCAATTTATGTGCCCACATCTGTATTTAACGCATTAAGCGAATTATCACCTCATGCCTCTACTGTTTGTACTGTTCATCCTTGTCCCTTTAATCGAAATCTGGGGAATTCTCACTGTCGGCTCATGGATAGGTGCCTGGCCAACGATGCTAGTAATAGTTTTAACGGCTCTGGCAGGTAGTGTGCTGCTGAAGCGGGAAGGTGTACACACCCTAACTCGGGCACGGTCAAAAATTGATGCTGGCGAGATTCCGATTCACGAGATACTGGAAGGCTTGTTGCTCGCTGTCGCTGGCGCTCTTCTACTTACACCAGGATTCTTTACCGATATTATTGGTCTCTTCCTGCTGCTGCCTCCAGGCCGCTCGCTGCTAATTCGAGAGTTATCGAAGCGAGTCGTAACCGCACAAGCCTATTCAGCTTCCTCTGCAAGCACTGGGCAACATAGGGTCTTTGAAGGCGAATTTCGACGAGAAGAATAAATTTTTTTGTTTAACCTCTTGAAATACGTTTGAGGAACCTCACAAAGGGTGACGAGTTAGGTATCTAGCAGTTTTGCTAGCGGCTGACCAGAAACATCCAAAGCACAGCTCCATAAATAAGGCGTTTGCTTTGACTATCAGTTAAACAAAGAGTGAATCGGAGAAACAATCGATGAAAATTCGTCCATTGAACGACCGCGTAGTGGTTCGTCGTAGCGAAGAAGAAGAAACGACATCTGGGGGAATTATCCTCACAGGGTCTGCTAAAGAAAAACCAAATCAGGGTGAAGTGGTTGCCGTTGGTCCAGGTAAGTCATTGGACAATGGTGAAGTTAAGCCTCTGGGAGTTTCTGTAGGCGATACCGTTGTTTTTGGCCGGTACGCTGATAGCAACACGCTACAAGACGGTGATGACGAACTCATTATTATGAATGAGAGCGACATCTACGGCGTCGTTGAGTAAGTGAGTCGAGTAAGACACCCAGCCCAAAGAATATTCATTAACTAGTTAATTTGAGGAATTCAGAAAATGTCAGCTAAAGACGTTAAATTCGGTGATGACGCACGGCAAAAAATGCTTGCCGGTGTCAATGTGCTTGCCGACGCAGTAAAAGTTACTCTCGGGCCTAAAGGTCGCAATGTTATTTTGGACAAGTCTTTTGGTGCGCCTACCGTGACTAAAGATGGCGTATCCGTAGCCAAAGAAATAGAACTGGAAGATAAGTTCGAAAACATGGGTGCACAGATGGTTAAGACGGTTGCATCCAAAGCTTCGGACGACGCCGGTGACGGCACCACTACAGCTACAGTGCTGGCCCAGTCGGTTGTAAACGAAGGGCTAAAATCTGTTGCTGCGGGCATGAATCCTATGGACCTTAAGCGTGGTATCGATAAAGCCGTTGCGGCTGCAGTTGAACACGTTGCCGGCATCTCCACTCCCTGTGAAGACGCAAAAGCCATCGCTCAGGTGGGCACCATCTCTGCCAACAGTGATTCCGCTATCGGTGACATTATTGCCGAAGCCATGGAGAAAGTAGGTAAAGAAGGCGTGATCACCGTTGAAGAGGGCACTGGTCTCGACAACGAACTCGATGTAGTTGAAGGCATGCAGTTTGATCGCGGCTACTTATCACCTTACTTCATCAACAATCAGGAAAGCATGACTGTTGAACTGGAGAATCCCTTTATTCTTTTGGTGGACAAAAAAGTCTCTAATATCCGCGAACTTCTCCCGCTCTTAGAGGCCGTTGCTAAAGCTAGCCGTCCGCTTCTCGTTATTGCTGAAGATGTCGAAGGCGAAGCCTTGGCAACATTGGTTGTAAACAACATGCGCGGCATTGTTAAAGTTGCTGCCTGTAAAGCACCGGGTTTTGGTGATCGTCGTAAAGCTTCTCTGCAAGACATCGCAGTATTGACCGGTGGTCAGGTAATTGCTGAAGAAGTTGGCATGGAGCTGGAATCTGCCACTTTGGAGCTTTTGGGTGAAGCTAAGAAAGTCACTCTGACCAAAGATGTCACCATCGTGATTGACGGTGCAGGCGACGTTAAGGAAATCGAAGCTCGAGTAGCTCAGATTCGCACTCAGATCGAAGAAACTTCGTCTGACTATGATCGTGAAAAACTTCAAGAGCGTGTTGCCAAGCTTGCCGGCGGTGTTGCCGTGATCAAAGTAGGCGCTGCTACTGAAATGGAAATGAAAGAGAAGAAAGCTCGTGTTGAAGATGCCTTACATGCAACTCGCGCTGCGGTTGAAGAAGGCGTTGTAGCCGGTGGTGGTGTTGCTCTCGTGCGTGCTCTACAGGCTATTGAAAACCTCACTGGCGATAACGAAGACCAAAATGTTGGTATCAATATCGCTCGCCGTGCCATGGAAGCTCCTCTGCGACAAATCGTGGCAAATGCGGGTGAAGAAAGCTCTGTCGTACTAGATAAAGTTAAGGCTTTGTCTGGCAACGAAGGCTATAACGCCGGTACGAGCGAATACGGTGATATGTTGGAAATGGGCATTCTCGATCCAGCAAAAGTGACTCGCACAGCGCTCCAAGCCGCTGGTTCTGTTGCCTCTCTGATGATTACTACAGAGTGCATGGTTACAGATCAGCCTGCGGATAGTGCAGCTCCTGCTATGCCTGATATGGGTGGCATGGGTGGTATGGGCGGCATGATGTAATTGCTGCTCCAGCAACAAATAAAAAACCCCGCTTATGCGGGGTTTTTTATTTTGTTTTTAGTTCTACTGGAAAGATTTAGGCAATATTTGCGTTAACAAAATCCCAGTTCACCAGTGCCCAAAAAGCATCCATATAGGTAGGGCGAGCGTTGCGATAGTCGATGTAATAGGCATGCTCCCAGAGATCAACAGTCAAGAGCGGCGTAACACCCTCGTCAGTTAGTGGGGTAGCGGCATTACTTGTATTAACAATAGCTAGGCTGCCGTCGGCATTTTTCACTAGCCAGGTCCAGCTTGAACCGAAATTATTTACCGCGCTGGTGGTAAACTCTTCTTTAAACGCCTCAAATGATCCAAAGGCCGTGTTGATTGCCTCTGCGACTGTTCCTGTTGCCGCGCCGCCACCATTGGGGCTGAGGCAATTCCAATAGAAGCTGTGGTTCCAGATCTGAGCAGCATTATTAAACACGCCGCCCTCTGAATTCTTGACGATAGTTTCCAGATCCGCATTTTCCAGATCTGTGCCTTCAATAAGCGGGCCTAATTTAGCAACGTAGCTTGCGTGATGTTTGCCGTAATGGAATTCCAAGGTTTCTTGTGAAATGTGAGGTGCCAGGGCATCCATTGCGTAGGGTAATTCGGGGAGGGTTATTGCCATGTCTTGATGAACTCCTATCAAGCTGAAAAGGTTGTTCCGACTAATTCGGGCGGCCATTCTAAAACATGAGTTGCCCAGATAGATAGGCAGTTAACCTGGGCTTTAGGATTGAATTTGCTGAAAGTGTGAAGATATTTACTACAGGTCGCCTAAAGGGGCTCTGCTAGTCTAAAATACGCCCAGAAATTAACCGATTGAGTGCCGCGAATGTCGAACGATGAGTTGAGAATTATCCCCGAACGGGACGAGGCGATTTCGTCGCGAGCTCGACAATCAAAACCTACCGAATCTCGTCGTGAGAAGGATAACTCTGGCGGAAAATCTGGTGGTTCAAACGGGAGCTCCTCCAAGGCGACCGGTTTTTTGGTTTTTTTATTGCTTGTAAGTTTTGCTGCCAGTGGGTTTCTTTACTATCAGCTACAAAATTCCACCGAAGCTAGACAAGATTTAGTTTCCAGAATTGAGGCAATGGAGAGCAAGCTCTCTGTGACCGATGAGTCTTTGTCAGAATCCGGTGCTGCCATACAAGCCTTGCTCCAAGACCACGAAGTTAAAATTGATACGAACTTTTCCGAGATTCGTAAGTTATGGGGTGTTTCCTATGACACCAACAGAAAGTCTATAGATGAGTTGCGAGCAATTAGTTCTACTATTTCGAACAATCTTAGCGGTGCAGTTGACCGAGTGACGGAGATTGAAGGCCGCTTTGATGGCCTGGGTTCGCAAATGTTAATTCAGGCTGCGGATGTAGAAGATGTGCTCACTCGACTGCGCACCACCCGTGATGAGCTAAATCAGCAAACCGAACTCGTTAACCAACTTCAAGCAGAGTCGGAATCCACTCAAGAGGCGATCGATTCCTTTGATGCCTATCGTTTGCAAACCAATCAAAAGGTTTTGCAGCTGGAAAACGAGATTCGCAGTATTTCGTCGACTCCCACTCCATAGAGTTCAGGTGGGGCAAAGCCCTGCATAGATAAATTTAGGACAATAAGAATGACAACTATTCGTCAGCAAGACTTTATCGACAGCGTTTTCGACGCTCTGCAGTACATATCCTATTACCACCCAATCGATTTTGTTCAGGCCATGAGCGATGCTTACGAAAAGGAAGAGTCTCCAGCTGCCCGAGATGCAATGGCGCAGATTCTTATTAATTCACGTATGTGTGCAGAAGGCCATCGCCCAATTTGTCAGGACACCGGCATTGTCACGGTCTTTGTCAGCGTGGGTATGAATGTAAATTGGGATTCTGAATTGAGTTTGGAAGATATGGTCAATGAGGGTGTGCGACGCGCGTACAACCACCCGGACAACGTGCTTCGAGCTTCTATTCTCGCTGACCCCGACGGCGCGCGGAAAAACACCGGAGACAATACGCCAGCCGTCATCCACTATGAGATTGTTGCAGGCGACAAGGTAGAAGTTCACGTAGCGGCCAAGGGCGGCGGCTCGGAAGCCAAGGCTAAATTTGCCATGCTCAATCCCTCCGACTCCGTTGTTGACTGGGTTCTGGAGATGGTCCCTCAGATGGGTGCTGGCTGGTGTCCCCCAGGGATGCTGGGTATTGGCATCGGTGGAACAGCAGAAAAAGCCATGATTCTAGCCAAAGAAGTTTTGCTAGAGCCGGTCGATATTCAGGATTTGAAAACCAAGGGCGCCGAGAATAGGGCAGAGGAACTGCGATTGGAACTCTACGAAAAAGTTAACCGCTTGGGTATTGGAGCGCAAGGCTTGGGCGGTTTAACTACCGTTCTGGATGTAAAGGTTAGAGATTTTCCGAGCCACGCTGCGAACAAAGCGGTTGCCCTGATTCCCAACTGCGCGGCCACACGGCACGCCCATTTTGTATTGGATGGCACTGGCCCTTCTTTGCAAACGCCTCCTTCTCTTGAAGACTGGCCAGAAATAACTCGGACTCAGTCGGAGAGCACGATTCGGGTAAATCTGGATGAAGTTACGCGGGAGCAGGTATCAGAGTGGAAGCCGGGAGACACTTTGTTGCTTTCAGGAAAAATGCTTACCGGTCGAGACGCCGCGCACAAAAAAATGATAGATATGATTAACAAGGGCGAGGAGCTTCCAGTCTCCATGGAAAATCGCTTTATCTACTATGTGGGTCCGGTTGACCCAGTACGTGAAGAGGTAGTTGGTCCAGCCGGACCGACAACGGCAACACGCATGGATAAGTTCACCCGTGACATGCTGGAGAAAACAGGCTTGATGGGCATGATAGGTAAGGCTGAACGCGGTCAACTGGCTATTGACGCTATACGCGACAACAAAGCGGTCTATCTAATGGCGGTTGGTGGTGCTGCCTATCTGGTTTCCAAAGCGATCACCAAGTCTGAAGTAGTTGCCTTCCCAGAATTGGGAATGGAAGCAATATACGAATTTGAAGTGAAAGATATGCCAGTAACTGTTGCGGTGGACTCCCTTGGAGATTCAGTGCACAGATCAGGTCCGGCGATTTGGAAAGAAAAAATAGAAGTGCGTCACATTTCTTTGGATTGATGCACCTGGCTGGTGCGGAAAGTGCTAGACAAATTTTCATGTGTGCAACCAGTTGAGATGGTGCACCGCTACAATCCGCGCCAGATACGTACCCCTATTAATGCTGTGAGTTTAAGGATAGTTACCATGCGAAAAATTTTACTAGTACTTACCACTGTTGCCCTCTCGGTCTCTGCCATGGCGGAAGATCATTTTTATGTCGGGCCTCAGTTAACTTATCAATTTTGGGACAAAGATCGATTTCTCCCAGACTTGGATGATGACAATGGTGTCCAGTTAGGTCTAAATCTTGGATACAAGTTTGACGCAGGGTATGCGCTTGAGTTCGCTGCTCAAACAAGCGCATCGGATACCAATGCCGAGGCAGAAGTCATTGAATTTAATTATTATCTCTATGGATCTGAGAGCTCAATAGGGACGACACCTTATCTAGTTGCTGGGGTATTTTCTTATGTCCATATGGACCCCGATGTAGTTGTTGATAAAGCGACAACTAACTTAGTACTTGGCGCGGGTATCTCAAGATTTTTGGGCGATCACCTAGAATGGAAAACAGATATTCGCTTTAGAAGCTCTGTTATTAGCGATATCCCAGATCCAGTGCTGGATATTGGTTTAACCACCGCACTAAATTTCCATTTTGGCCGCAGTGGAGCCGCTCCAGCCCCAGCACCTACAGTTGCTTCAACACCTGCTCCCGCGCCAACGCCCGTTGTAGAGCGCGCTCCAGCCCCAGCCCCAGCGCCAGCGCCTGCTCCAGCGCCGCGTCCGCAGCCGCGAGAAGTAACGGTTGAGCTCGATGTACTGTTCGAAACAAATAGCTCGATTATCACCGATCTTGACGACGCAGAATTTCGCCGCATGGCAGACGCGCTTGAAGAAAATCCAAGCGTAACCTTAACCATCGAAGGTCATACGGATAGCGACGGAAGCGCTGAATACAATGAAACACTTTCGCAGCGCCGTGCAGATCGAGTGAAGGAAGCTCTGGTTGAGCAATACAATGCTCCTGAAAACCGCATTACTGCGATTGGGTACGGAGAAGCTCGTCCTGTGGCGACAAACAACACTGCCGCTGGGAAAGCACAGAACCGCCGCGTAGTTGGCGTAATCACTTATCAGGTTGCACAATAGGGGCATTACTGGCATTTGATTGAGAACGGCGCCGTAAGGCGCCGTTTTTATTTATGGACACCATTCTTTGGCACGATTACGAAACTACGGGAATTAGCCCAAGCCAAGATCGAGCCGTTCAGTTTGCGGCAATACGAACTGACCTCGAATTAAAGCAAGTCGACGAACCCTTTAGTCTTTTCTGCAAACTAGCTGACGACTGTGTGCCTTCTCCGCACGCCTGTCTGGTAACGGGCATTAGCCCTCAGACGGCAGAGGCGCAGGGTTTGCTAGAGCCTGAGTTTGTCGGGCGTATTTATCAGGAAATGATGGAGCCGGGCACTTGCGGTGCGGGTTACAACTCAATCCGCTTTGATGATGAAGTTTCACGCTACAGTCTGTATCGAAACTTTTTCGATCCTTATGCACGGGAATGGAAAAACGGGAATTCACGCTGGGACATTATCGACATGGTTAGGCTTGTGCACTTGCTTCGACCTGAAACGCTTAATTGGCCGCAGAATGATGATGGCAGTACTAGTTTTCGTCTTGAACTACTTACAGATCTCAATGGAATCGAGCACGGGGCGGCCCACGATGCACTCTCGGATGTGCAGGCAACCATAGAATTAGCGCGGTTGATCAAAACGAGGCAACCGAAATTATATGATCACTATTGGAAGCTGCGCCGCAAAAATTTTGTTTCGCAACAGTTAGACATCGCCGCCCACAAACCTTTTCTACATGTGTCCTCGAAATTTCGATCCAGTCGTGGCTGTGCAGCCATCATGGCACCCCTCATGGCGCTGCGCTCTAACGCAAATGCCTTTGTTGCAATTGATTTGAGCTACAACCCTGAAGAATTAGCTGAACTGAGCAATGAGGGTATCCAGAAGCGGGTTTTCTCCAGGACTGAAGACTTGCCAGAGGGTCAGGAACGAATTCCCTTGAAGCTGGTTCATCTGAACAGATCGCCAGTTGTTCTGCCCGCCAGCATGCTGGCGGACACGAGGGCGGCGGATTTCGGCATCGATTTGCAGGCCTGCCAGGAAAATTGGCAACGGCTTTTGTCCATCGATCTCGAAAAACTAGATTTTGAGCAAATCTTCGGCTTCAAAGAGAAAGCGGAATCAGATGCTGAAATCGCACTCTATCAAGCCTTTATCCCAGATTCGGATCGTCGTCTTGCCGATTCAATTCGGCATATGCTGCCAGATGAAATACGTTTGGCGGATCCGCAGTTTCAGGATAAAAGACTGCAAGAACTGCTATTTAGATACCGTGCCAGAAACTACCCGGATTCCTTAACCGAAGAGGAACGGGACACCTGGCAGGCCTGGGTAGAACAAAAATTAACTCAGGGCGAACCGTTTGGAATGCCAATTAATTCCGTATTGGAGGAGATCGCCCAACTTTTATTGGAGAGAACTGATACTAGGGACCAGCAGGTGCTAAAAGACTTGCAGATCTGGTTGCATAACTTGCGGTCTAAGTACGCTCAGGCATAATTCGCGCCTGAGCAAAGCCGCTCTGCTCTAGATTCCGCTCTGCTCTTGATTCTAGAACGAGCTTGAGAACTTGGGAGATACAACTAATTTGAACTTTGCCGGTTCGCACATTCTGAGTATTGATCAGTTTCAGCGCGAAGATATCCTCAAGATATTTTCTACTGCGGATATGATGGAGCCCTATGCGGCTCGACAGTCGCAGACTCGAGTATTGGAAGGCGCTATTCTCGGTAATATGTTCTTTGAATCCAGCACTCGTACTCGCATTAGCTTTGGCGCAGCCTTTAACTTGCTTGGCGGAGAAGTCCGGGAAACCAGCGGATTCGAAAGTTCTGCCATTGTTAAAGGAGAGTCTCTCAAAGATACGGCCAGAGTTCTATCCGGCTATAGCGACATCATCTGTATGCGCCACCCCACCGAAGGTTCTGTTGCCGAGTTTGCCTCCGCAAGTCGAGTGCCTGTCGTAAATGGTGGTGATGGTCACAACGAACATCCGACTCAAGCTTTGCTTGACCTCTACACCATTCAAAGAGAACTAAAAGGTAGTGGCGGGAATCTCGACAGCTTCCGGATTGCCATGATCGGCGATCTAAAGTTTGGTCGAACCGTGCATTCTCTGGCTCGCTTACTCTGTCTTTTTGATCCTTCGCGTATTGTCTTGGTATCTCCCCAAGAACTGTCCATGCCGGGTGAACTTGTTGAAGCATTGAAGGCTGCCGGGCATGAGGTAGTAGAAACTGATCAACTCAATGAAGGCATTTCTGGAGTGGATATTGTCTATTCCACCCGTATCCAAGAGGAGCGTTTCCCTTCCGCAGAAGAGGCCGACCTCTATCGCGGAAAGTTTCGCCTCAATCAGGCAATCTATACGGAGAATTGTCAGCCCAATACCGTCATTATGCATCCGCTGCCGAGAGACAGCAGGGCAGAAGCCAATGAGTTAGACAGTGACCTGGACAGCAATCCTAACCTGGCAATATTTCGGCAAGCAGACAATGGCGTGCTAGTGAGAATGGCGCTTTTTGCTCTGATATTTGATGTCGTGCATTTGGTAGATAAACACGCCAGCGAATTACCCTGGCGATCAACACGACACAATATCTGAGCCATTTCTTTTGAATAGCACCGCCAGCTTCGACTTTGAAGACATTCGCCCCTACAAGGATGACGAAGTAGACGGAATAATTTCCGAGCTGGTTGCTGATCCAGAGTTTTTGACAGCCATAGCAACTCTGCGCGCGCCTCGCATGTTAAAAATATCCAGTGTTCTTACCAGGTATCTGGTGAGTCGAAAGCTTAAGCAGAAACTGGGGCAGTATCACAGCGTCGGTCAGCTGCAGATATCCGTAGAAAAATACCTCGGCCATTCTCTTGGCAATACCGCAAACTCGGTGACCTGCGAAGGGTTGGAGAAGCTCGACCCAGACAAAAACTATTTGTTTCTCTGTAACCATCGAGACATCGTTTTAGATCCTGCGATCTGCAATATGTTTCTGCACCGAGGAGGTTTTGACACCTTTCGCATTGCTATCGGTGACAACCTGCTAAAAAGACCATATTCCTCTCACCTGATGAGACTGAACAAGAGTTTCATCGTAAAGAGAGGAATTGAAAATCGAAGGGAAAAGCTTAGGGAACTGATTAAACTTTCAGCTTATATACGCAAGTCTATTCAAGAGGATGCCCAGTCGGTCTGGATCGCTCACAAAGAAGGGCGCTCCAAAGACGGTCTGGATAAAACAGATACCGCACTTCTAAAGATGTTAAACCTATCGGGTGGCAAGGAGTTGGACTTCTCCCAGAAATCCCTTGGTTTACATATTGTTCCCACCGTAATTTCCTATGAGTGGGACCCCTGCGACCTAATGAAGGCTCGAGAGCTGACCGCGCTGGAAAAGCATGGCAGTTACGATAAGTCGGAAATGGAAGATATCAACAGCATTGCCACCAGTATTCAGGGGCAAAAGGGTGACGTGCATGTGAGCTTTGGTGATGAGCTCGATCAGCCCTTCGAGACTGCTGAAGAGATGGCTGATGAAGTGGATCGTCAGATTTGGTCGAGCTACAAGCTGCACGCCAGCAATTTGGCAGCTTACCAGCGCCAAACCGGCGCGTTGCCAAGTTCGTTAGAAATTGATTCCGACAAGCTCAAAAAGGCGGATGCAGAGCTCCAACGCAGACTCAACGAGCTGCAAGCAGATGAGCAAGAAGTGCTATTAGATGCCTATGCCAACTCAGTGCGAAGCTGGTTGTCTACTCAATAAGAAATGGCTTACTGAGAGAGTAAGAACTCGATAAGCGCTTTCTGCGCGTGCAGCCGATTTTCCGCCTCTTCCCAGACAATGCTGGTCTCAGGGTTATCAATGACCCCGGCGCTCACCTCGTAACCGCGATAGGCTGGCAAACAATGCAGGAAAACCGCATCTGATGCAGCTTGAGACATCAACTCGTCGTCTACTTGGAAGCCCTCAAACGCCTGATTTCTGTTATCTTTTTCATCTTCCTGACCCATGGAGGCCCAGGTATCTGTCACCACGGCATTGGTTCCACGAACTGCCTCGGAAGGTGACCGTGTCAGCAGAATTCGATCGGCGTGTTGTGCTAAAAGCCCAGCATCCGGTTCAAAACCCTCAGGGCAGGCGATACGCAGCTCAAAATCCCACTGAGCTGCAGCATTGATATAGCTGTTACACATGTTGTTGCCGTCGCCAACCCAAGCGATAGATTTACCCTGAATCGACCCTCTAGCCTCTTCGTAGGCCTGTATGTCTGCCAGCAACTGGCATGGATGGTAGCCATCCGTAAGTGCGTTGATTACCGGTACGCTGGAATCTGCGGCAAACTTTTCGATGCGGTCATGCTCGAAAGTCCGAATCATGACGATATCCACCATGCTCGAAATGACCTTGGCAGTATCTTCAATCGGCTCACCTCGGCCGAGCTGGGTATCATTTGGCGAGAGAAATAGCGCATGACCTCCCAGTTGAGCCATTCCGGCTTCAAAGGAAACCCTGGTTCGCGTTGAGGATTTCTCAAAAATCATCGCCATCACTTTGCCTTCAGCAGAAGAGTGCGGCTGGCCGCTGCGCTGTAAACTTTTTAATTCATGCGCGCGCTTTATGATGTCTCTCAGTTCAGCGGGAGAACAATCTTTCAGTGTTAAAAAGTGTCGAGTTGCCATTAGCTAGCCTGCCAATTCTTGATGAGAGGACAAAGGGTATCCACAAGAAGCTGAGCTTCTTCGTCTGACATGGTCAGGGCGGGCAGCAATCTAACTCTGTTGCCGCCGGTCACATTAATAATCAATCCAGCATCGGCTGCTGCTGCGACCAGTTCGCCACAGGATGCTTCAAGCTCAATGGCGAGCATTAATCCGGCACCTCGAATATCTATCACATGATCGACTTCAGCCAACTCTTGTTTAAAAGCGTCCAGCAGCCAACTACCCAGCTGGCTGGCTCGCTCACACAGATTCTGGTTCTCTATGGTGTCAATCACGGCACAGGCCGCCCTGCTAACGAGTGGATTCCCGCCAAAGGTTGAACCGTGAGTGCCAGGCACCAAGAGAGCGGCCACTTTCTCTGTCGCAAGGCAGGCTCCAATGGGTAACCCATTGCCCAGGCCTTTGGCGGTTGCTAATACGTCGGGTTTTACGCCTTCGTGATCGCAGGCGAAGTAGCTTCCAGTTCGGCCGTTTCCGGTCTGAATTTCATCCAGTACAAGCAACCAACCCTTGCGATTACACAAGTCTCTCAATTGTTTCAGGTAACCAGCAGGAGGAATAACAATGCCGGCTTCGCCCTGAATTGGCTCCAGCATTACCGCGACAGTATTTTCTGAAGCTGAGGCCTCAACTGCCTGAATGTCCCCATAGGCAATATGGGTAAAACCCTCTAGCAGAGGTGCAAAGCCATTTCTTGCCTTACTGCCCCAAGTGGCCGACAGAGCGCCCAGAGATCGACCGTGGAATGCACCTTCGCAAACCAAAATTTCCGGTATTTCGATTCCTTTACTATGGCCGTAGAGTCGACAAAGTTTGATGGCCGCTTCGTTGGCCTCTGTTCCCGAGTTACAAAAGAACGCCTTGTCTAGACCGCTCAGGCGACTCAACCTATCCCCCAGCTCTTGTTGCCAGGGAATATTGAACAAATTTGAACAGTGAGTCAGTGATTTGGATTGTTCAGCAACCGCATCGGCAACATCCGGATGGCTGTGCCCAAGCCCACAAACTGCTAACCCCGTGACCGCGTCAAGGTATTCCTTGCCCTGATCGTCCCACACGCGAGAACCCTGGCCGCCTACTAAAGTAAGTGCTCTATCGCCGTAGTTTCCCATCAAATGTGAGTTCTGCATCACCTTGCCCTCTGTGCTTTCCTGTAAAAAGGCTATAAAAACAAAAGGGCAGCCCGTACAGCTGCCCCAGAAAACCGCGCATAATATCTCCGCTTATCTGTCTTGACAATGGATTTGCCGAGGAATCGTCATTGCTTAAAACCCCGATTTCACTGCACAGAGGTAACTTTTGCTTCACCGAATCGGCTAGAATTAGCCATCCGTTGTAAATTCGAATAGCCAATGATTAGCAAGTTGTTTAAACCCGCCTGGGAACACAAGGACCCGGATCGTCGCCTTGCAGCAATAAACTCCTTTTCAGAAGACAACTCTGAGCAGCAGGAAATACTGCAAGGCATCGCCCAGTCTGATGCCGATGCTCGTGTCAGAGAAGGAGCGATATCCAGACTGACTAACTTGCGCAACCTCGAACAGCTGCGTACTTCAGAATATGGCGACGAAGCTCAAGAGCGATTGAATGAACTCATTAGCTCCAAAGATGATCGCCATCAATCCTTGATATCAGACTTTGTTTCTGCTGCAGAACCCCAGACGCTTTTATCTATTCTATGTCACTGCCCCAATTCCGATGCGAGAAGCACTGCGCTTATTCGATTGACAGATGACAAATCAGAGCAGGGTCAGGAATCTTTTGCTCAGATCGCCTCAGACTCCGAGTTTTCCGATACCCGAGAAGCGGCCGCGGAACTCGTAAATCGCCTCGACCTGCTTGAGCCACTTTGGAAAAAGGCGCGCGAGCGCGACAAGAATCTGGCCAAGAAGCTGCATGACCGAATAGAGGATCTGCAGAAAATCGAGCGTCGTCGTGCTGAAGTCGCCGAACAAGCTGAAGTCATTATCAGCGCCATGACCGAGCTCAAAAGTTCTACCTGGACCCCTCAATACAACCTCAAGTTTTTAGCCTTGGTAAATCAGTGGCAAGAAGTTGAATCAGAAGTTGAAGTGGATCTTGGCGACAAATACAGAGAGTTGGCCATTAGCGTTGAAGCCGTGGTTCTGGAGCACCGGAAGGTGCTGGAACTGATGGAACAGCAGAGACAGTTACTTACCGACGCCGAACAACTCATGTCAGATGCTCAGGCCTTGACCCTTGAAGAGCTGGATGTGCAGATGGAGCGTTGGGTAATGCTGCGCCGCATCTGGTTGGATTCTTTGAGTATCACCATCCCGGAAGAGGCCTCAGGTCAGCGTTTTGATCAGGTCGGCGCTTATTTTGTGGCTCTTGAAAGGATCATTGCCAATAAAGAATCTTTTGTATCAAAAGAGTCTGAGACCCAAGAACAGAGCGAGCCTGAGCAAGAAGAAACTCCGGAACAAAGTCCGGAGCAGGCAGAATCAGAGTCCGAAACCCCCGAGCCTGAAGCACCAGAAGCTGAAGCAGTTGAATCAGAAGCAACAGAGCCGGAAGAAGCAGAGCCAGAAGAAGCTGACCCTTCTGTAACAGAAGAGGAAGAGCCTTCAGCAGTTGAAGAGCCCTCAGCGGACAAGGAGCCATCAGTAAATAAAGAGCCCTCAGCCGTAGAAGAGCCCTCGGCCGATAAAGAGCCTTCAGCCGATAAAGAGCCCTCAGCCGATAAAAAGCCCCAGTCAGTCGATCACAAAGCTCAGATCGCCTCGATGAAAGCGGCCATAAAAAAGATTTCCTGGCCAGATGGTCTGACAGAACCGGAGGCGCTTCTCGGTCTAAAGAATCAGCTGCGAGAGCAGGAAGCTGCGCACAAAGAGCAGATCGCCGAAGCAAAGCAACAAATTGAGTCGCTGTCGAAGCAAATGGGTCGTTTAAATGGCGCGGTAAAACGTGGCGATCTAAAGATGGCCCGTGGCGTCTACAAAAAAATCGAAACACGCTTTGCGCGCCTTGCTGCTAATCAGCAAAGCAAAATGCAGGAACAGTGGGACAAAGCCGAAAAGAGCTACAAAGAAATGCTCGACTGGAAGGAATTTGCCATTCAGCCCAAGTTTGTAGAGCTTTGTGAGCAAATGGAGGCCCTGGCTGAGAAGGGAGCCAGCTCCGGGTCGAATTCAAAAACTGCACCGCAGAAACAGGCGGAAGAAATTAAAAAGCTTCAGGCCAGCTGGAAGACGCTGGAGGCCCTAGCTCCAGATGAAGTTTGGCAACGATTCAAACAGGCTGGCGACAAAGCCTTTGAACCCTGTGCCGCCTACTACGCTGAACTGGACGTGATTCGAGCCAAGAATCTTGAACAACGTAAGCTCGTCGTCGAAAAATTACGGAGCCTCGCAGAGTTGCCCGAAAGCAAAGAATGGCAGGATTCTCCAGACTGGAAATCTTTACGCAATAAACTTCGAGAAATACGCGAAGAGTGGCGCAAATACGCCGAGGTTGATCAGCAGAAATGCCGCAAGCTGGGTAAAAAATATGCAGATCTTGCCAAGAAAGTAGAGAAGCACATCAAAACAGAGAGTCAGGCTAACCTGGCGCGTAAAAAGCAGCTAGTCGATCGTGCCGTGGCAATGTCCGCCCTTGATGCGGCCGCGATTTCTCTTGACCAATTAAAAGACTTGCAGGGTAGCTGGAAACATATCGGTATTACCGAACGTCGTGACGACCAGAAACTCTGGAAAAAATTTCAGGAAGCCTGCGATGCCGTTTTTGCCAAGCATCGAGAAAAAATTGATGCCAGCAGGGCGGAAGAAAAAGAGCAAGCCGATCTTGCCAAGAAAGTGATTCAATCCATTCGCGCACTGGCAAAAACTGAAGAGGGCGCTGCGCCCAACGAAGCCCAATTAAAAACACTTCAGGATGAATATCGCGAACTACCCAGATTGCATGAATCGGTGCAGAAAAACCTGGATCGCGACATGCGCAAGGCGGTGGATGGCGTTGAATCATCCGTCAAAAAATATAAGCGCGATAAAGCAAATCAGCATTTTGTCGAAATGCAACGACGCGCGGAGTTATGCGCCGGGTTGGAAACGCTCGACCCGGAGAAAGATTCCGCCAAAGTAGAAAAGCTGTTGGCCAAATGGGAAGAGCAGAGTCTACCTTCCGAAGCTGCACAGCTTATGGAACAGCGCAAAGAGGCTGCACTAGCGAAAAAATTTGGTAAAGCGGATACCGATGAAGCCGAGCGCGCGCGCCGTCTAGTTTGCATAGAGCTGGAAACACTTACTGGCAAAGAAACGCCAGCAGAAGACCAAGCCCTAAAAATGCAGTATCAACTGGAGCAGATGAAATCTAAAGGCTTGGGTGCGAACACCACTCAGGATATCTCAAAGGTAATCGAGGGCGCTCGAAAATCCTGGTACGGCAGTCCTGCCTCTGCCAAAAAAGTACAGAAGGAACTGGATGAGCGCTTCCATCAATTGATTCAACTGGCAGATGCCAAATAATACGAGCAAGCAGAGCGGTCCAAGCCTTGATGGCTCCAGAACGCTTCAACTCAGTATTTTTTCTAGCCGTGTTTCCTCCATAGCTGATGAGATGGGCGCGGTGCTGCGACGAGCGGCATTCTCCGCCAATATTAAAGATCGACTGGACTATTCCTGCGCCATGTTTGATCCGCGGGGACAACTCATCGCTCAGGCCGCGCATATACCGGTGCATCTGGGTAGCATGGCCTTTGCCATGGTCGACTTGGTTGAAAGCCACAACTGGCAGGACGGCGATACGCTGGTTCTGAACGACCCTTTCAAGGGCGGCACCCATCTTCCTGATGTCACTCTTGTGTCTCCGGTCTTTGTTGAAGGTCAGCTAGCTGGATTTGTTGCCAACAGGGCGCACCATGCGGATATCGGCTCAGAAGCTCCGGGTTCGATGCCTCTCTCCTCTTCTCTGCTTGAAGAGGGCGTTATTATTTCGCCGACCTTGATGGCCGCCAAATCAAAGATATTGCCCGAGGTATTTGACCGGCTCACCGAAAAACTCGGTGAAAACTCGCGCGGAGATTTTGTAGCGCAATGGAGCGCCAATCGACGAGGCATTCAGCGATTGCAAGCTTTGATTCAAACTGCCGGAATCGAGAATTATCTAAACCAGGTCGATGACCTCAATACCTATGCAAGGGAACTGGCAAAGGTGTATTTTGGCAAACTGCCTAGGGGTAACTTCAAATTTCAAGACTATCTGGATGACGATGGTCAGGGCACGGAGAATATTCTTCTCAAAACCAATGTCGAGATTTCCGAAGGCAGCATATTGGTTGATTTCAAAGGCAGTAGCGCGCAGGTTGCAGGAAACCTTAACTGTCCGCTCACAGTCACCGTAGCCGCCGTGCTTTACGTGTTCCGCTGCCTGTTACCAAGCGACGCACCTGCTTGTCATGGGCTATTTCAGGGAATCAGTGTTTTCGCTCCCCAAGGCAGTATTTTGAATGCGGATTATCCCGCCGCCGTTGCAGCGGGTAATGTCGAAACTTCCCAGCGCGTTGTAGATCTTGTGCTGGGCGCTCTCGCAGCTGCCTTGCCCGACCTGATTCCGGCCGCTTCGCAGGGGACTATGAATAACTTGGCCATGGGTGGTGTTGTGGATAGCGAGAACGAGAACGATGGCAAGAAGTGGAGTTACTACGAGACCATCTGCGGCGGAACAGGTGCGCATTCTCTAGGAGAGGGGCTGGATGCCACTCAGAGCCATATGACCAATACGCTGAATACACCAATAGAGGTGCTGGAAAGTAATTTCCCGTTGCGGCTGAGAGCCTATCGGTTGCGCTCTGGATCTGGAGGCAAAGGCGAATACTGCGGAGGCGAAGGGGTTATTCGGGAATATGAGTTTCTCGAAAATACTGAGGTTAGCCTGATCTCAGAACGAAGAACTCACCAGCCTTGGGGATTGAACGGAGGGGGCGAAGCAACGACCGGTGCCAACTACCTGAATGGTGAGAATGTGGGTGGGAAGAAACACATTTCGATAAAGCCGGGTGATCGTTTAAGGACTGAAACTCCGGGTGGCGGAGGGTGGGGCAACCCCAAAGGTATTATCTGACTCTACTTTTCCGCAGCTGGTAATGAGTTAGCTAAAGCTCTTCAGTTGAGCAATATCTCAGTAAGCCCGCTAGATATGGCGCGCATATCTATCCCCTGCAAATTACTCGCGATTACAAAGCCGGTATTTTCATCGGGGAACAACATGATTTGGGTCTGGAAGCCAATATCGCTACCATTGTGCATAACCGCGCGATGTCCGTTGATGTTGACCATGAGCCAAGCGAGACCGATCTGAACGCCTTCAGCGATATCGAAGGTTGGTTCCCAAAGTAGACCAAAGGCCTCCGAGTCTAGAATCCGTCGACCATTTAGCTCTCCGGTGTTCAGGTGAGCTTGCACCCACAGTGCCATGTCTCTGGCGTTCGATTGCAGGGAGCTACTAGGCGCATGTCTGCGGTTGTAGGGATAAATATTGCTCACTTCAGTGGGAGTTAAATGCCCCGATGTTCGTAGCTCTTCTTTTGCATCCGGATAAAGGAAGGAGCTGTCCTTCATGCCTAAAGGACTAAATAGGTTGGTTTGCATATATTGTTCAAAGCTCTGCCCTGAAACTTTTGCAATAACATCTCCTAGTATCTCGAAAGCCAGATCACTGTAACCCCATTGGGCGCCGGGGTCAGAAACAAGACTTAGTTGGTCCATCTCTCTTACCCATTGCTCAAGCGCACCTTCATCATACTTAGGGTCGTCGTACCCATACTCAGTTGCGTCAGGCATACCAGAGGTATGGTTTAGTAACTGAGATATTTTGATCTCGTCCTGGCGATTGCCGGTCAGGCGGAAGTAGGGGAGATAACTCGTAACCGGGGCGTTCAAATCGAGCTGATCGGATTCAACTAGCTGCGCGATAGCGGCAGCAACGAAGGTTTTAGATATAGATGCCATGGGGAGCACATGGTCGGGAGTAAGCTCTTCCCGTGAATTTATGTCTTTTACGCCCAGGGCTTCGAGGTAAATAAGTTCTCCATTTCGGACAACAACTGCAGATAATCCTGGAATATTCTGTGATTGAGCCTGCTGAGTAAGGTGGTTTTCTAAGTGTCTCGCTAGATCCTTCTGCTCCTCATGCTCTTGGGCAATTCCATAGGAGCAAAAAACGTTAAGTAGGGTCAGAAAAACCCACTTTTCTATTATTGTTTTTTCCATGCCTACGATTGAGATTTGCCTATTTAATTTAGAGGATACGAATGAAACAACCTTCCATCCTAAATGCTTTGCTAAGAAAATCGAATCCGGTCTAGGCAATTTCTTTAATCCGAGTAAAATACTCGGGTATTCAGTTAAACAGAATTTGGAGTAACAAATGAGCGATGCCCAAGAGGTGATCCGCGAGCAGATCGAAAACAACCCAGTGATTCTTTATATGAAAGGATCACCCGACGCGCCGCAGTGTGGCTTTTCTTCCAGAGCTTCACAGGCTGTTATGGCTGCTGGAGAGCGTTTTGCCTTTGTTGATGTGCTGTCTAATCCAGAGATTCGCCAGAATCTGCCAATTTATGCCAACTGGCCAACCTTCCCGCAGCTTTGGGTGAATGGTGAGCTAATCGGTGGCTGCGATATCATTATGGATATGCACGAAAAGGGCGAATTGGTTGGAGTAATTAAAGAAGCGGTTCCCTCTGAAGCGCCTGAACAGGAAAGCGGCGAATAACTCGAAGGATTGAATTAACTAGAGCTCGATATCGGCGTAAAGCGCTGCGACTTCTTGCTCTAGTTTTTCCAGGCTAACCGCATTTTCCTCTATTGGTTGGCCAAATTTCACCACTACCTTGCGTCTTCGCCATTTCAGGCGAGGTTTGCCCTTGAGCGCAGGTGTTCCGCCGCCGTGACTAAAGAAGCTACCCCATAACCCCTTAATCGCAACAGGAATTACCGGCACTGGCTGATGCTCCAGAATGCGCATGGTGCCGCGTTTAAAGGGAATTTGTTCACCTCCAGGGCTTAGACGGCCTTCTGGAAAAATAAATACCAATTCGCCATTTTGCAGGGCTTCCACCGCTGTTTTTTCTGCGTCCTGAAAAGTTCTGCGGTTTTTTAGCGGCGAGGTAATGGGAATGGTACGCGCACCGCGAAAGGCCCAGTTCAGCACCGGAATGCGGTGATAGATATCTTCCATAATAAATCTGGTGCGTCGCCTGATAGTGCCAAAAAGAATGATGGAATCGGCATAGCTCAGATGATTGCAGACAAAGAGCGCAGCGCCGGATTCAGGAATATTGGATTTGGCTTCAACCCGAACAGAATAGATGGATCGACTAAGGACGTAGCCTACATTGCGCCAGAAATCGTGGGTCCATTCCCCAATCATGCCTGCGAGTCGACGCCAGATTGATTTGGAGTTCATTGCTTTTGGTGAGATGTTCTCGGTTTTGATTCTAGTGAGAACGATGCAGGGAAAAATTGGCGAGCTCGGTAAGGACGCCTTTGTAATCGGATTCCGGCAGAGAAGAGAGTTTATTGATGGCTTGTTCTACTTCTTTTTCTGCCAGTTGCTGGGTGTACTGAAGTCCACCGGATTCGTTCACCGCTTTCGCTACCTGCTCAATCTGGCTGGTGTCTTTTTTCTCAATGGCTTGGCGAATAAGCTTTGACTGCTCGTCGGAGCCCTTGGCAATGGTGTAGATCAGAGGAAGTGTCGCCTTGCCTTCAGCGAGATCATCGCCAATATTTTTACCCAGTTCGTCACTGTCGCCGGTGTAGTCGAGAACATCGTCTTGCAGTTGGAATGCCATGCCCAAGTGAAGGCCATAAGCGGCCAGGTCGGCGCTCTGCTGTTGGCTGGCATCGCAGAGTAGGGCGGCACATTCCGTTGCTGCTGAGAAAAGTATGGCGGTTTTTTTGCGTACTACTTCAAGATAGCTTTGCTCGCTGGTGTCGGGGTCACCGGCGTTTATCAATTGCTGAACTTCACCTTCGGCGATGGTGTTGGTGGTGTCTGCCAGAACTTTCATGATGGCACTGTTATTCAGTTGCACCATCAGCTGAAAAGCACGTGAATAGATGAAGTCACCCACCAGAACCGCTGGGCTGTTGCCCCATTTCTCGTTTGAGGTATCGCGTCCGCGACGTCGGTCGGATTCGTCGACGACATCGTCATGCAGCAAAGTGGCCGTGTGAATAAACTCAATCACGGTAGCTAACTGAACCGCGTCCGGATGACCATCCTGAAGGGCTTTGGCCACTAGGAGCACAGAAACGGGACGTAGCCGTTTGCCACCACCTTCGACAATGTAGTTACCGATATTTTCGACCAGAGATACGTCGGAGTGGAGTTGGTCTACGACCATTTGGTTCAACTGGTTGAACTCGGATTCCACCGCTTTATGGAATGGCAGCATTAACTGCTTGGGCCTCTACTATAGATTTGGTTGGTGTTATTTGACTGAAACCGCAGGGATGCTAGGAGTGCCTCGGACTTCTGTCAAGCTCCCGCAACTGCTTATTTTCACTGCGCTTGAGCTAGGTCAGGCCGCGAATCAAGCCATTCGAAAACAAAGCAGGAAATAAACATCAGAAATCTATTGAATGGGGTAGTCAATTTACGTAAAATCGCCGCCCTCGCAAATCAGGCTTATTGCCTGAAATATCTGGAGAAAAGCGCGATGTACGCAGTAATTGAAAGTGGTGGCAAACAGCACAAGGTAGTCGAAGGAGAAGTTCTTCGCCTTGAGAAGCTGGACGCGGCTGCTGGGGAAAAAGTCAGTTTTGACAAAGTACTAATGGTTGCCGATGGCGACAAGGTTACCCTTGGGGAGCCTTTGGTAGCTGGTGCAACGGTTTCGGCTGAGGTTGTTGAGCAAGGTCGTGGTGATAAGGTCACTATTATCAAGTTCCACCGTCGTAAGCATCACCGCAAGCAAGCTGGACACCGACAGTCCTTCACCGAAGTTAAAATCACTGATATTTCTGTTAAGAAAGCAGCTAAAAAAGCCCCGGCTAAGAAAGCTGAAAAAGCAGAAGCAGAAGCTGAACCAAAAGCAGCAGCTGAGGAGTAATCTGAGATGGCACATAAAAAAGCAGGCGGTAGTACCCGTAATGGTCGCGATTCGGAAAGTAAACGCTTAGGCGTTAAGCGCTACGGCGGCGAAACTGTTCAAGCTGGCGAAATTATCATTCGTCAGCGCGGAACCCAGTTCCACCCGGGCGATAACGTTGGTATTGGTACAGACCATACTTTGTTTGCTAAGGCCGAAGGCGTTGTCAGCTTCACAACGCGTGGCTCGAAGAATCGAAAGTTCGTAAATATTCAAGCAAGCGCATAAAGCTTGGTAGATATTTAGCGTTCAGATTTGAAAAAGGGGCTTAGGCCCCTTTTTTATTTGTCTCCTGTTTTTACCTTGAGACTTTAGTTTGAGAGTTTGCCTTGAGCAAAAACTATTCGCCTATAATCCGGGGCTAGAATCCGGGCTTGCAAAGAGATCAGCCATGAAATTCGTAGATGAAGCCGTTATTAAAGTAACCGCCGGTAAGGGTGGCAACGGTTGTATGAGTTTTCGCCGGGAAAAATATATTCCTAAAGGTGGCCCTGACGGTGGTGATGGTGGTGATGGAGGTAGTGTTTACCTCGAGGCCAATGAGAGCCTAAACACGCTGATCGACTACCGCTATACAAGACACTACAGAGCGGAAAGCGGTGAGCAGGGTTCTGGCAAGGACAAACGCGGTAAGTCGGGGCAGGATTTGGTACTTCAGGTGCCCGTAGGAACCACAGTACTGGAAGTAGAATCTGGTGATGTCGTTGGTGATTTAACTCATGCGGGCGATCGACTTCTGGTGGCGCAGGGTGGATTTCATGGATTGGGCAATGCTCGGTTTAAGTCCAGTGTGAATAGAGCGCCTCGGCAAACTTCTGACGGCAGTCCTGGTGAAGAGTTCGATTTTCGTCTCGAATTGAAGTTGCTGGCAGATGTTGGGTTATTAGGTCTGCCCAACGCGGGTAAATCTACTATGGTGAGTGCCATATCGGCCGCGACACCAAAAATTGCCGATTACCCCTTTACCACTTTGATTCCCAGCCTGGGTGTTGTTCGTATCGATGCCATGCGTTCCTTTGTGGCGGCGGATATTCCAGGCCTTATCGCCGGTGCAGCGCAGGGAGAGGGCCTAGGTATCCGTTTTTTGAAACACCTCACTCGGAATCGCCTACTTTGGCATCTAATAGACGTTGCGCCGTTAGATGAATCCGATCCTCTTGATGCTATTGAAGTGCTGACAGAGGAGATTGAAGAATTCAGTCCAGCATTGGGTCGCCGGGAGCGCTGGCTCGTACTGAATAAGACGGACCTGATTTCTGAGGATGAGCTCAATCAACTGATCTTTCGAGTTAAGGAAGAATTGGGCTGGCAAGGTAAAATTTTCTGTACTTCTGGTGTTGGGAAAAAGGGTGTAGACGAACTCTGTTACGCCACAGTCGACTGGCTCGAAGAGCGCAATCGATTGGAAGCGGAAGATGAGGAAGTTGCTGAAGCAGAATTAGAGCTCCAGCGCGATATGCAGCGGGAATCCCGCGAATCCATAGATCGCCTTGCAGAAGCACGTAAACTAGAGCGGCAGCAAACTCAGCCTGCCGACGAAGATGATGACGACGATCATGAGGTCGAAGTAATTTACACGCGGGAATAACTAACTGCGAGAAACAAAAGAAAGCTGGAGCAAATACAGTGAAAAGGCAGCAGCTCAACGACTCAGGGCGTTGGGTTATCAAAATTGGCAGCGCGGTCCTAACTAATGACGGTTTGGGTCTGGATCAGTCGCGCATTGAGGATTGGGTTAAAGATATCTCGATTCTGCGTGAAAATGGGCATCAGGTAGTGCTGGTTTCCTCTGGTGCCGTTGCTGAAGGGCTGGTTCGCTTGGGTTGGAATAATCGACCAAGTACCGTTCATGAGCTACAGGCGGCCGCAGCGGTGGGGCAAACTGGTCTTGTGCAGGCCTATGAAACCGAATTTGCCAAATACGGTATTCGCACTGCGCAGATTCTACTGACAGCGGATGACCTGTCCGATCGCCAGCGTTATTTGAACGCCCGCAGCGCAATTCAGAGCTTAATTCAGCTGGGCGTTATACCCATAGTCAATGAAAATGATACCGTAGGTACGGAAGAGATTCGTTTTGGCGACAACGACACGCTGGCTGGGCTTGTGTGTAATCTGGTTGAAGCTGACAGACTTTTAATTCTGACGGATCGGCAAGGGCTCTATGATTCGGATCCCCGCTCAAATACCGACGCCAAGCTCGTCTCTGAAGGGCGTGCTGGAGATCCTGCGCTGGAGTCTATGGCTGGATCCAGTTCTGGCAAATTAGGCCGTGGTGGAATGACAACCAAGCTTCGAGCTGCAGCTCTGGCGGCGCGGTCAGGCACCTGCTGCCTGATAGCCTCCGGCCGCGAGCAGGGCATAATTTCGCGTATTAGCCAGGGTGAACAGCTGGGAACTCTTCTGACGGCAGGAGAAAACCCTGTTGGCGCTCGCAAGCAGTGGCTGGCAGGGCAGTTACAGGTTCAGGGGCAGCTTGTTCTGGACGATGGCGCAGTGAAAGTTCTGAGCAAAAGCGGCCGCAGTCTGCTGCCCATTGGCGTAGCGGAAATTCGTGGGAACTTTGTTCGCGGCGATCTGGTTAGCTGTGTTGATCAGCTAGGGCGAGAACTCGCTCGAGGGCTGGTTAACTACAACTCTGATGAGTCGAGTCGAATTATTGGTAAAGCGAGCTCAGAGATAGCTGAGATTCTCGGTTACTGTGACGACGAAGAGCTGATTCACCGCAATAATCTGGTGTTAATGGAGGTCTAACATGAACCTACTAAAACCCCACCTCTATCAGATGTCGGCTTATGAGCCTCCACTGGAGGGGCGCTCGGCCAAGAAACACCTTCTGCTGGATTTCAACGAAAGAACGCTTCCAGTTGACCCGGCTATAGAGAAAGCCCTGATCAAATATATCCGTAGTGGTGCTCTACAAAAGTATCCAGCCTATGGAGATATCGTCGCGCGCATCGCAAAGTACGCCAAGGTTGAAGAAGGCAGTTTGATGATAACCAATGGCTCGGATCAGGCGATCGACTTGGTGATTCGGGCGGTTTGCAATGCCGGCGATGAAGCCATTATTCCGGCGCCCAGCTTTGCGATTTATCGTCAGTTTGCTGAAGTTGAAAATGCCACTGTAGTGGAGCCGCTTTATACGAAGGAGGGAGGCTATCCCACTTCTGATGTGATTAGTCTGGCCAACAGTAAGACGCGCCTAATTGTGATTTCCAACCCCAATAATCCTTCCGGGACGGGAGTGCCGCGCGAAGATATTGAAGCCATCTTGCAAGCCGCACCGAATGCCGCCGTACTCGTCGATGAGTGTTACTTCGAGTATTACGGTAAAACCGTTGCTGACCTCTGTGAGACTTATTCAAACCTCTTTGTGGCTCGAACCTTTTCCAAGACCTGGGGATTGTCATCCCTGCGACTGGGTTTTCTTATCAGCGAGTCTGGCAATATCGATCAGCTGTTAAAAATCCGTGGGCCCTACGACGTAAATCAGCTCGCCGTGATTGCGGTAGAGGCGGCTCTGGAGAATCCTGAATACACTAAAAACTACGTCAAAGAGGTGATGAAAAAGTCGAAACCGGCCTTGGAGAAGTGGTGCAAGGGCCGAAAAATTGATTTCTGGCCAAGCTCAGCCAATTTTCTTTGGACTTTTCCTCCCCAGGCAGACGAGTTGGCGGAGTTTTTACAGACTAAGAATATCTTGGTACGACCGAAAAAAGATGCTTTGGGCAGATTAGGCTTACGTATCAACCTAGGATCGGTAGAGCAGACGGAAACCCTGATTCTGAGCCTCAACGAGTTTTACGACTAGCTACTCGATATAAAGCAATAGGGCATAAAAAAGCCGACCTGTTTATTAAACGAAGGGTCGGCTTTTTCGTATGACTTGCTAAAGGCTTAGGCGGTCAGTGCCTTCACATGTGAGTTCATACGGCTCTTATGACGAGCGGCTTTATTTTTGTTGATAATGCCTTTGTCGGCCATACGGTCGAGTACTGGAACAGCGGCTTCATAAGCAGTTTTTGCTGCTTCGCCATCTTTCGCTTCGATCGCGTTATATACATTTTTTACGTAAGTACGAACCATTGAACGTAGGCTAGCGTTGTGGATACGGCGCTTAGTGTTTTGACGTGCGCGCTTACGTGCTTGTGGTGAATTTGCCATGGTTTATCGCAACTTCCTATCTACTTTGAGATTGTGTCTGGTTTTGAGGCGCGCAACTATGCCGATCAGCATGGGAATTGTCAATATAATTTGCCGCTAAAAAACAATAAGAAAACCACTATTTACAAGGTGTTGAACAGAGTTCGCGCCATAATTGATCTAGTCGTTGTAAACTCCCTTGCCATGCGCAGTCCAATGCCCGGAAAACCAAGTTGAAACAAGAAGAAAAAGCCGTGAAAGCACAGCCGGGAATGCTGCGTTCCAGCTCGGTGGTGGGTTCTGCAACCATGTCTTCGCGGATTCTTGGTCTGGTTCGAGATGTGATTTTTTCGCGCGTTATCGGTGCCAGTGAGGCAGCCGATGCCTTTTATGTGGCTTTTAAACTTCCGAATTTCTTTCGTCGCCTCTTTGCAGAGGGCGCATTTAACACGGCCTTTGTGCCGGTATTGTCAGACTATCGTAAACACCGGGATCAGGCTGAAGTTAAACAGCTGATCAACAAGACTTTCGGTGCGCTAAGCCTTATCTTGCTGGTGCTGACGGCATTGGTTGTGCTTTTTTCTCCGGCGGTAATGTCAGTCTATGGCATGGGTTTTCTGGATGAGCCAGAGAAGTTCCAGATGGCCAGCGAGATGCTACGGATCACTTTCCCCTATTTGCTGCTAATTTCTCTAACAGGCTTTGCAGGATCTATACTAAATTCCTACGACCGCTTTGCCGTTCCTGCGATTACGCCCATATTTCTAAATATTTCCTTTATCGTCGCGGCCCTTTTAGTTGCCCCCTTGTTTGAACAGCCGGTATTTGCCTTAGCATGGGCAGTGTTTGCTGCGGGCGTGGTGCAGCTGCTTTTTCAGTTGCCTTTTCTTGCCCAGATCCACATGTTGCCGAGACCCGTTTTGGATTTTGGTGATCCTGGCGTCAATAGAATCTTCAAACTGATGATTCCGGCGTTGTTCGGCGTTTCTGTAGGGCAGATAAACCTACTCTTGGATACGGTTATTGCTACCTTTCTTCCCAGTGGAAGTGTGTCCTGGCTTTATTACTCAGATCGATTAATGGAACTGCCTTTGGGTGTTTTTGGCGTGGCTATCGCGACAGTGGCTCTGCCAAACCTGTCGCGTCAGAGATTTAATGAAAATCCTGAAGGCTTTGGAGATATGTTGATCTGGTCGATCCGCATGGTCGTTGTTATCGGGCTGCCTGCCACCGTCGCTCTAATTCTCTTGGCGGATCCCATTCTGATCACTCTGTTTCAAAGTGCCCAGATGCATTCTTCCGATATCGCGATGGCGAGTCTGAGCCTGAAGGCATACGCCATCGGCTTACTGGCATTTATGTTGGTCAAAGTTTTGGCAACTGGCTACTTCGCCCGCGAAGATACCAAGACTCCGGTGAGGATTGGTATCTATGCCATGGTGACCAATATGGTGCTCAACATCATATTTGTGCTGCTGTTTCACCACTTCTGGCAGATAGGTCATGTAGGTCTGGCTCTGGCGACTTCAGGGTCTGCCTGTTTAAATGCTTGGCTGCTCTATCGAGGCTTAAGAGTGGCAGAAAAAATCCCTTCCTTAAGGATCCTAAAAGGTTTTGCGATTCAGGTTCTGGTGGGAATTGGGCTGATGAGCGCAGTTCTGGTGTTCGCAAACAGCAGCTGGCAGGGCTGGTCCGACTGGGACGTCTGGTCCCGGGTCTGGCGCGTTTTAGTGCTCTGTATTGGTGGGGCTGGGTGCTACTTTTTAGGACTTTACCTTTCCGGCCTTCGAGTCAAAGATTTTAAGATGCACTCCGCCTAAGATCAGGGGGAAATCCACCCGAGATAGCGCGTCTGATCCTTCGACCCAGGCTGCAACCGAGGGTATAATTCTCGCCTTTTGCGCGGCATCGCCTTGGCACCTCAAAGCAATATCTACCATAAGGTATCTACCGATCCTGGATTCCAGGAAAGCTGTGCTTTGGCGATCGGTTCTTTCGATGGGGTTCATCTTGGACATCAGTCGATTGTGCGAGACGTGGTACAGGAAGCTAAGCGGTCTGGAATTAAGTCTAGATTGCTGACTTTTTATCCCAGACCTAGCGAATATTTTGCTGCGGATAAAATTCTGCCCTCGCTGATGAGCTGGCGAGAGAAAGTATGTTTTCTGGCAAGCCTTGGTCTGGATGACGTGATTTGCATGCCATTCAACAAAAGGTTGAGTAGGCTCCCGGCCGATCAATTTGTCCAACAAATTCTGGTCGAGGGGTTAAATGCGAAGTACTTGACCGTAGGCGAGGATTTTCACTTTGGCGCTAAACGTGGTGGAAACGCCGAGTTGCTTAAGACTTTGAGTGAAAGCGCAGGGTTTAGAGTTCAGATTGCCCAGACCCAACTCGACGAATCCAGCAGAATTAGTAGCACTCGTATTCGTCAGTGTTTGATCGAGGGAGATATGCGGGCAGCAGAGCGAATGCTGGGTCGGCCCTATCGGCTCGGTGGCCGAGTGATTCGCGGAAAACAACTGGGTAGAACCATAGGTGTGCCCACAGCGAATCTCCATTTGAAACGAACTCGTCTTTGTGTGAATGGTGTTTTTACCGCGGTGGTTTGGCTGGATGGTGAGGCTAAACCGGCGATCCTGAATGTGGGATACCGACCAGCGGTAGATCAGTTAGAGAAACCCCTATTGGAAGTGCATCTGCTGAACTATGATGGCGACCTCTATGGACAGTATTTGGAAGTGGACCTTCTACACAAATTAAGAGACGAACAGAAATTTGATTCCATAGAGGAATTGACTGCCCAGATACAGGCAGATGTCCAAACAGCGCAGCACTGGCACAACAACAGAAAAGTAAAATCAGCAGATTGAAGAATTAATGAGCGAACCAACCGATTACAAAAGTACGCTAAATTTGCCCAGGACAGGTTTTCCTATGAAAGCCAACCTGGCGAATCGTGAACCTGAGCGCCTAAAGAAATGGCAGGAACAGGATATATACGGGCAAATTCGCCAGGCGCGCACCGGTCGTGAGCAATTTATTCTTCATGATGGGCCACCCTATGCCAATGGTGATATCCACATAGGGCACTCGGTCAACAAGATACTCAAGGACATCATTGTTAAAGCTCGAACTATGGACGGTATGGATGCGCCTTACATTCCCGGATGGGATTGCCATGGCTTGCCCATTGAGCACCAGGTAGAGAAAAAAATTGGCCGGGCGGGCAGCAAAGTAGACCACGCAACCTTTCGGGCAAAGTGCAAAGAGTACGCTCTGAAACAGGTTGATCGTCAACGCGCCGACTTTATTCGCTTGGGTGTATTTGGCGATTGGGAAAACCCTTATTTAACGGTAGATCCTAAGGTTGAAGCGGACACCATTCGAGCGCTCGGAAAAATTATCGAAAATGGCCATCTGCACAAGGGCGTGAAGCCTGTCTATTGGAGTGTGGTTGGTGGTTCGGCTTTGGCGGAAGCGGAAGTGGAATATCAGGATAAGACGTCCTGGTCTATCGACGTTAGCTACCCATTCTCAAGCGAGTCACTCATTCAGGCGAGCGCCGAATTTGGCCTTGAGGGCAACAGTCCCCTGAGTCTGGTGATCTGGACAACAACTCCCTGGACGCTGCCTTCAAGCCAAGCGGTAAGTTTGAATGCTGAGCTTAAGTATGTGGCGGTCACAACCAGTTCCTCCGATGAGGTATTTGTAGTTGCTAAAGAGCTACTTGAATCCTTTGTCGAGCGCGTGGAGTGGTCGGATCACAAGGTTGTTGGAAGTGCTTTGGGCAAAGTGTTCGAAGGCCTGCAGCTGCAGCATCCCTTTTATGATCGACAGGTTCCAGTTCTTTTGGGAGACCACGTTACTA
Organism: Porticoccaceae bacterium; assembly: GCA_018662305.1. GTDB lineage: Bacteria > Pseudomonadota > Gammaproteobacteria > Pseudomonadales > GM7GCV1 > JABJGI01. The sequence goes on from JABJGI010000069.1 coordinate 73,164, forward strand.
CGGAAGCGGGCACCGGTGCAGTGCATACGGCACCTGATCATGGTGAAGACGATTTTTACGTGGGGCGTCGTTACGGGCTGGGTGTTCTTAACTATGTGGATGATCACGGCATATTTAGAGATCAGGTAGAGTTTTTTGCTGGAGAGCATGTCTACAAAGTAGATCCTCTGGTTATCGATAAACTCAAAGAAAATGGCCGACTGCTTGCTGCCAGCCAGTTTTTCCATAGTTACCCACACTGTTGGAGAACCAAGACTCCTTTGATCTATCGAGCCACTCCGCAGTGGTTTATCAGCATGACCCAAAAGGGTTTATTGAAACGAGTGAAAGAGCTTGTCGATGATGTGCAATGGGTTCCCAACTGGGGTAGAGCGCGTATTGACTCCATGCTCGATAGTAGTCCTGACTGGTGTATTTCGCGCCAGCGAACCTGGGGTGTGCCCATCACATTATTTGTTCATCGGGAGACGGAGGAGCTGCACCCCAACACTTCGGAATTAGTGGAGAAGGTTGCTGCCCGGGTTGAGCAGGATGGAATGGATGCCTGGTTTGAAGCCAAGCCCGAAGATTATCTGGCTGAAGAGGCAGATGACTACCGTATGGTGAGCGATACTCTTGATGTTTGGTTTGACTCTGGAGTTACACATTTCTCCGTGGTAGATCAGAGAGATCAGCTTCGCTATCCGGCGGATTTGTATCTGGAGGGGTCTGATCAACATAGAGGCTGGTTCCAGTCTTCGATCAAGACTGCGGCGGCTATTAAGGATTCGGCGCCCTATAAAGCGGTTCTGACGCATGGATTTACTGTGGATGCTCAGGGCAAGAAGATGTCCAAATCCTTGGGCAATGTTGTAGCACCTCAATCGGTAATGAATCAGCTCGGTGCTGATGTGCTGAGGCTGTGGGTTGCTTCTACCGATTTTTCCGGTGAGATGAGCGTCTCAGATGAGATTTTAAAGCGCACATCCGATTCCTATCGCCGTATTCGTAATACGGCAAGGTATCTTTTGGCTAATCTGGATGGATTTGAGCCGGGTGAATCTCTCTTGTCGACTGAGGAGCTGCTTGATTTGGATCGATGGGTACTGGATCGTGCAAATCAGTTACAGACTGAAATCATTGCCGACTACCAGGCTTATCGGTTGCACACCATTTATCAGAAACTGCACAACTTTTGTGTCACTGACTTGGGTGCCTTCTACCTCGATATTATTAAGGATCGTATTTACACCTGTCCGACGGATAGTCAGGCCAGGCGATCGGCGCAGACAGCCATCTATCATATTGCTCAGGCATTGGTTCGCTGGATTTCTCCCATATTAAGTTTCACCGCTGATGAAATATGGGACTTTATGCCTGGAACTGAAGGCAACGTGTTTGTCGCTGAGTGGTATGAGGGATTGGTAAATCTAGACTCTGACGCCAAGCTGTCTGCTGAGGATTGGCAGCGGGTAATCGAAATTCGGGAGCTCGTAAATCAGGAAATAGAAACGGTGCGCCAAAACGGCGGTCTTGGTGGCGCGCTCGAGGCTGAAGTAGATATCTATCTCGGCAGCAAGGATTACGAATTGCTCGATAGATTGGGTGCGGAGCTGCGCTTTGTGCTGATTGTGTCCGCTGCGCGAATTCATTCTGCCTATGAAGGTGAGTCTACCGAGATCGAAATTAAGGTCGCCAAAAGTGACGAGGCAAAGTGCGTTCGTTGCTGGCACCACCGCGAGGAAGTTGGAAGAGATACTAACCACCCAGAACTCTGTTTACGCTGTGTAGAAAATATCGAGACTTCGGGAGAGAGCAGATACTTTGCTTAAGCAAATGTTGTCTTCATGGGCCTGGTATCTGGGCGTTTCGGTCTGGATAGCACTAGATCAGTGGACCAAGTGGCTGGCTGATACCCAGCTGATCTATGGTCGCCCTCAAGAGGTGTTGTTCTTTTTTGACCTGACGCTTTTGTACAACCGCGGCGCCGCTTTTAGTTTTCTCAGTGATGCCGGCGGATGGCAGCGTTGGGTATTTTCTATCCTCTCAGCGGTGGTTTCGGTGTGCCTGATTCTTTGGTTGCCGAAACAAAAAAGCCTGTGGTCAAAGATTGCCTTTGCCATGATTCTAAGCGGAGCAATCGGCAATTTGATTGATCGTGTTCGCCTTGGCTATGTGATTGATTTTATCCATATGCATTGGCAGGAGAGTTACTTTCCAGCTTTTAATTTGGCCGACAGCGCCATCAGTGTTGGAGTATGCTTTCTGCTAATTGATTGGTATCTGGTTAAGCGAGAAGAGAAAAAGAATGCTAGAAGTTAGCCCTGGAACCCTGGTGCATCTAAATTTTGCTATTCGTCTTACGGATGGATCCCTTATTGATTCCAATATGGACAAAGACCCCGTCAAATTTGAAGTCGGGGATGGTTCACTACTTTTTGGGTTTGAAAAACAGCTGTTTGGAATGAGGGCAGGGGAAGTGGCGACTTTTCCGATCTCAGCAGAAGACGGTTTTGGCGAACATAATCCAGAAAATATTCAAAAAATTGGTGTCGACCAGTTTGATGATGTTGAACCGGAAGTTGGCATGATTATGGGTTTTTCTGATCCGGCTCAGGGTGAGGTTCCCGGGGTGATCTGTGAAATAGACGATCAATATGTGTCAGTGGATTTTAATCATCCTTTAGCAGGCAGAGACCTTGAGTTTGAGGTGAAGATTCACTCAGTGGAACCGGCCCAAAGCCACTAAAAATGATTGTATGAATGGGCCAGCTAATATGAAACCTCTGGAAGTCGTTCTCGCTAACCCTCGCGGTTTTTGCGCAGGGGTTGATAGGGCTATCGATATTGTCAATCGGGCACTGGATGTTTTTGGTCCGCCTATTCATGTTCGCCATGAGGTTGTGCACAACAAGTATGTAGTAGATCAACTGCGCCAACGAGGCGCGGTATTCGTCGATGAGCTGGACGAAGTACCTGACGATTCTATTGTTATTTTTAGTGCCCATGGGGTGTCTCGCTCGGTCCAGAACGAAGCGAAGCGACGAAGCTTGCGCGTATTTGATGCGACCTGCCCCCTGGTTACCAAGGTTCATCTTGAGGTCTCTCAGTTCAGTAAATCCGGCTCTGAATGCGTGCTTATCGGG
>JABJGI010000120.1 GCA_018662305.1 Porticoccaceae bacterium
GACTTCATCCACCAATTCTTTGAGCAGCGGGAAAGTAACTTTGCCAATCTGGGCCACCGCCACACCGTCGGCAAATAATCCCACATGCTTTAGTTTGCCCCGTCGACCCGTTTCCAACGCAAGCTTCAGGCAGGCAGCATCCTCCGGCTCCACCGCAACGATACGGATATCTGGACGGACATATTTTATGTAAGCGGCAACACCGGCACACAGGCCTCCACCGCCCACGGCCAAAAAGATGGCATCAATATCGACGGGAATCTGGCGAAGTATTTCAACTCCGATAGTGCCCTGCCCGGCAATCACATCAGGATGATCGTAGGGTGGGATATAGGTTGCACCCGATTGCTCAACAAGCATTTCCGCCTGAGCAAAGGCTTCATCGAAGGTGTCACCAGCCAATACAACTTTGCCACCCAGCGCTCTAACCGCATTCACCTTAATGGTGGGCGTGGTTCTTGGCATAACGATGGTGGCTTTGATTCCCAAGTGCTTGGCACTCATGGCAACGCCTTGAGCGTGATTACCCGCTGACGCAGCTATGACACCCTTGGCTTTCTGCTCTTCACTCAAAAGCCGGATACAATTGTAGGCTCCGCGCAACTTAAAGGAGAAGACCGGCTGCAGATCCTCTCTTTTGAGCAATACACGATTGCCGATTCGCTCCGAAAGAATCGGAGAATCATCCAAAGGAGTCTCTCTCACCAGATCGTATATCTGCGCCGAGAGGATTTTTTTAGGGTAATCCACTGCCATTTGAGTTTGAACCAGCTTAGGGGTGGTTGTGACGTTTTGTTATGCCGTAACATGTTAGCACCATTTATTCCGATGCCCAGAGCCTATGAACCAAGATGATCAAAAAAAAGCTATCGCCGCCGCCGCACTGGAATACGTTTTGGCGGAAACAGAAAGTCCAGCACCCATAGGGATTGGCACGGGAAGCACCGCCAATTGCTTTATCGATTTGTTGGGTGAACACAAGGATAGATTCAGTGGCGCGGTTCCAAGCTCGGAAGCATCCGCTGAGAGATTAGCGGCTCAAGGAATCCCAATACTGAATTTTGCGGAGAGCGGGCGCATGAATTTTTACGTCGATGGCGCCGACGAAATAAACTCAGAGCTGTGCATGATCAAAGGCGGAGGCGCCGCACTCACAAGAGAAAAAATCGTCGCTTCTATGGCGGAACGATTTGTCTGCATTGCCGATGAATCAAAACAGGTGCCTGTTCTAGGCGCCTTCCCGCTGCCTGTTGAAGTCATTCCTATGGCAGCGGTATCAGTTTCTCTGGCAATGGAAAAAGTTGGTGGCAAACCTACGATTCGCGAGGGTGTGACTACAGACAATGGCAATATTATTGTCGACGTCCACAACCTGGAAATTGGTGACGCCCAAGCCTGGGAAGAAGCGATTAATCAGATACCCGGTGTCGTCACCAATGGTATCTTTGCCCACCAAAGAGCAGAAATTCTTTTTACCTTTTCCGAAGGACGCGTAATAAGTGTCCTAGCCTAACCATAGTTTAGGGGCAATGAAAAAGGCGCCGAAGCGCCTTTTTCGCAGCTTAATTTTGCAATAGCTGCGCTAATCAAGACATGCAAAAGAGATAATTTCAGTAACATCACCAACAGATTCAGGCGTTGTGACTTCGATATTCACTTGCCCTTCGCTCGTATCACCATCATTGCTAAGTGTTAGGGAAATAACCGTGAATCCTTCGTCGTTGCTATTTGGAACTTCGAAAGTAGTAGTACCCGCTATATCGCAGTTTGTCACGGCAACATCAATAACTGTACCTGCAGGCAAGCGCCCATTCTGAAAATCACTCGCGTAAAGAATGACGGTTTCCGAGGTAGCAATACCGGTCAGATCAACGACTCCATCATGCAGCGCTCGTGGTGAATTATCCCGAAGTGACAAGACCGGCGTGTTTCCTGACATCACCAAAACAACACTATCCCTCACTAGCACTGGCTCAAAACTACATAGTGGGGTGCCCAAGCTTTCCAAATCGGGGTGACATAATCGGCCATTATAGATTCCGTTCCCTCGATCAAATACGCCGTTGCCAATGGCAGTTTCCGGGAAGGTCTCAACGTGGGTGTCTTCACCGCCACCTGTGATCCAATTGACGCACTCGTGGCCATCTGGATCAGCGGCGCTTGTACATGCACCCGGAGTTAAGTCATTTCCAAACACACCATCTTCATTTTCATCGACAAAGGCCTCGTCTAGATCTTCGAATATCTCTAATGTCTCACCGTCGAGCGGCTCATAAAGGCCATCACTATCGAGATCTATCCAGTCATATAGGCCGCTGCCGTTTGCGTCGACGAAAGACTCTTCACCAAGCGTAGTGGCCAATATAGTATTTCGACCACTATATATCTGCTCATCGGGAAAAGTAGCTTCATTTAAACAAGGGCCAGTTCCTGGAAAAACTCCTGGGCAACCAGTTAAATTGCCAGCGGTGATAGTCCTCAGGGTTCCTGTTGCCGGTGAGACCAAGACACTCCCCCCCGCACTAGTCCAGGTTACCGTGCACGCTCCATTTTCAATCGAGCATTGCGGCTCGATTTGTCCATACTCGGTTGTGAACACTATCGTGGTGCCATCGGGCACTGGGTTATTGAAGGCATCAGATGCTCGAATTGTAATCTGGCTCTCAATTCCATCTAGGTTGCCGCCACCCGGATTCAAAATATCTGCAACCACGGAAAAAGAGCCTTGATCCGGCAGACCAGTACTTACGCTCAATGTACTGGAAACTGTACTGACCTCATATTCATCGCCACTACTTGCCACCATGTCTGGATCCACCGTTATGGTCGCTATAACCTGTGCTGCTGTTGGGATAGACCCAGAATTAACGGTAGCAGTCACGAGGCCTTCGCCATTTGAAGTCGCTGTGGTGTTCGTGAGATTTAAGCCGCCAACTGCAGATGAGAGAGAAAAATCTACATTAATATCTGGTTTGTTTTCACCGGTGTTGTCTTTCACCCGAAATCGAACCAGAGAGGTTTCGGTTCCACCTGTTCCAGAAAGCACCAGATTGGTTGGCGTAGCGTCAACAAACTCAATTGAATTCACGGTTGTGCCCAGAACTTCAACCGTTCCTGTTGCCGTACCTCCGAGCTCTGCCAAAGTTGCCGTAATAGACACGGGCCCTTCACAGAGAGCATCCGCAGCGAATACAGCCCTTGCCACACCATTGACCGAAGTGACACCTGTGTCGACAGTAGCATTTGCACAATTTGTCTCAAAATTAACGGTAACAGGCTCAGTCAACAGAGCCCCTGTATCAATGTTATAGACACCTACATCCAAAGTAGTGGTTCCAGCTGCACTCAGATTCGACAAAGAACTTGTGCCATTACCCACATTAATTTCGCCGAGATTATCGGCAATATCTTCTAGAGTTGCATAGCTACCATCTGACTCAAATCCCAGGGCAATGTTTGCGCTACCTACCGAAAATTGTATCGACGCAGAAATATCTACAACGTCTGCCAATAAACTAATGGCAGCTCCTGTATCACTATTTCCAACACCAATAATAATTTCAGCCACACCGCTAGCATTCGTTAGTATTTGACCAGAAGCTGGAGTAAGTTCGGGATCACCCACGTCCACCGAGATTTCAACTATCTCTCCTTCCACTGGTAAACCTGAAATCACATTTGTGAGCGTCGCTCGAAGCAATCCCGGCTCAACCGAGTTAATGGTAGAAGTCGCGGTACCGTCAGTAGAGTTAAAGAGTTGGAGTGCAAGAGCAAGCCCTGAAGTGCTGGAAGTTCCAGTATCAATGATTTCAAAATTGGTTGTATATTGAAGATCGTTACCAACGCTTATAGTCAATGTGCCTGCGGCTCCGGATTCTCCATCACCGACTGACAGGCCAATGGTAGCTTCCCCAGAAGCATCTGTTAGTACATTTCCTAAAGACGGAGAAAGCTCTCCCAAGTCGGTCTGTACAGAAACAATGGCTCCACTAACAGGGTCGCCATTCACATCGACAACGGTAACGATCAGCTCTCCCGGATCTTCTGCACTAATGGCAACTACCGCTATCCCGGGGCTGTCTGGATCCTGCAAGAATGGGAGCGGCAAGAGAGATGAAGGCACTCCAGCGGCACCACCACCAGCTCCGGTTGCGCCACTGGGCAAAAATTCACTCAATAGGCTTTCAGTAACAGTCTGAATTGCACCATTCTGGTCTTGAACATCCATCGACACAGTAATTTCAACCGCCTGAAAATCAGAAATTCCATCTGCGCGTGAAACATCAAAGGTTGTGATACCTCCGCCTGCAGCAGTAACCACCCTGCCGGCAGGGCTAACGGATCCCGCACTTATAGCGGCATCAGCGATAGCATCCTCGGACAGCGCCGCGCCGTCAGCTTCAGTAACTGTCACCTCGACCCGCGCACCACTTGTAAATTCAATGCCAGTGACGGGAAGACCCGTATTAATATCAACAAGAGCAAGCTCAATATCTGCCGGAATACCCGCTGCCGATACAACAGGGACGTCAAATTCGGCGAAAAAACCTGAAGAAGATAGGGTCAAAGTTCCTGTGCCAAATGCAGAGGGGTCAGTAATCACCAGAGGAATGGTAATAATACCACTGGGATCTGAAGTCAGCGTGCCACTGGCAACCACAGCCCGAGATGGTTGCGAGCTGACCTTTGTTGATGCAACCGGTACGTCAAAACTGTAATCAACAGTCTGAGTCGCCAGAACGGCTCCACTTTCATCCGTAACCTGCACGGTGATATCCGCAGAATCTGTAAAACTTATTGTTACAGTGCTTAGATCAACCCCACCCGGGCCCGTAGCAGCAAAGAATGGTGTAACGACAGCACCACCACCAGTTCCACCATTACCAAGTGGGCTACCAGTGCCCCCACCACCACAGGCAGTAAGAACAAGCGCTAATAGTGTAAGAATTATGAGCCGTGAACTTGGGAGTGCTAATCGCATTTTTTGTCCTCGTTCTGACCGCTTCGTCCGGGCCGGAGAAGCATCAGTTTACGCCGTCCAAATGAATAGTTTGGGAAAATATAGCAGCAAAGAAATGGCCAGTCCAAAACAGAGTGACCAATTTTATAAAGATTTGAGCTATTTCACATAAGACACTGAGGAAAAAGAAACTTTTATCACATTTTTCCTCAATTCTGACCTACGTCTCTATGAGCCTATCCGGTTTTAAAGAAAGGCTCTTAGTATAGGCGGCTGTACTAGTTAACTCGTGGGTCTAACTCTCCAGTCAAATATCGCTCAAACATCTTCTCTAATCCTAATGGTTTGATTTTGTCGGCGTTGCCGGCCGTACCAAAGGATTCGTAACGTGCCACACAGATATCTTTCATCGCGGTGATGGTCTGGCTTAAGTATTTGCGCGGATCAAATTCGGCGGGATTTTCCGCCATGAAGCGTCGAACGGCGCCCGTGGAGGCCAATCGCAAGTCAGTATCAATATTTACCTTGCGCACACCGTGCTTGATACCTTCTTGCACCTGCTCAACAGGCACACCATAGGTTTCAGGAATTTCTCCACCATATTCGTTGATTATTGCTAGCCAATCTTGTGGAACCGCAGATGAACCATGCATAACCAGATGAGTATCAGGAATGCGTGCATGAATTTCCTTAATTCGGTCAATCGCCAGAATGTCACCTGTGGGTGGACGAGTGAACTTGTATGCTCCATGGCTAGTGCCACAGGCAATAGCCAAAGCGTCTACGCCAGTAGATTTCACAAAATCCGCGGCCTCTTCGGGATCTGTCAGTAATTGGCTGTGATCGAGGATTCCCTCCGCTCCAATCCCATCTTCTTCACCCGCTTGTCCGGTTTCCAGAGAACCCAAACAACCCAACTCGCCTTCCACAGATACTCCACAGGCGTGGGCCATATCCACAGAACGTTTGGTGACTTCTACGTTGTAGTCATATTCCGCTGGCGTTTTGCCGTCTTCTCTAAGTGAACCGTCCATCATCACTGAGGTAAAGCCCAGCTGAATTGAGCGCTGGCATACCGCCGGGCTAGTACCGTGATCCTGATGCATAACTACGGGAATATCTGGCCACTCTTCTGTCGCGGCTTCGATTAGGTGCCGCAGAAAAGGAGCGCCGGCATACTTACGCGCGCCAGCAGAGGCCTGAAGAATGACTGGTGAATTAGTCTCCTCAGCAGCCAACATAATGGCTCGAACCTGCTCCAGATTGTTTACGTTGAAAGCGGGAACCCCGTAACCATTCTCGGCTGCGTGATCCAACAGTTCTCTCATACTGATCATTGGCATATAACTTACTCCTAGTATTCTATTTAGCTTTCAGCTTTTGGCTAATAGCAATTATTTCTGAGCGGCTGCTTTTAAAGCAGTCACAGCTGGTAATTCTTTCCCTTCAACATATTCTAGGAAGGCACCGCCTCCGGTTGAGATATAACTTACTCCAGAGCTAATTCCAAATTTGTCGATGGCAGCCAGAGTGTCACCACCGCCTGCAACAGAATAGGCTGGCGAGTCAGAAATTGCTCTGGAGATAGCTTCAGTTCCGCCGGCGAAGGCGTCAAACTCAAACACACCCACAGGCCCATTCCAAAGCAATGTGCCCGCCTTGTGAATTAGCTCACTCATTAGCTGGCTCGATTCTGGACCAATATCGAGAATCATTTCATTTTCTGCAACCCCGTCGATTGCACAAATGCGCGGCGGCGCATCGGCGCTAAAGTCTTCGGCGACTACCAGGTCAACTGGCATCGGGATTTCACACTTTTCCATCAAAGCTTTGGCGGTTGAAACCAAATCGGCTTCGTGAAGAGATTTGCCCACAGAATATCCCATTGCCGCAACAAAGGTATTGGCAATCCCGCCGCCAACTATCAACTGATCTACTTTGTCTGAAAGCGCTTCGAGAACGGTGAGCTTGGTTGACACTTTGGAGCCACCCACTATGGCTAACATAGGGGGTTCTGGGTTCGCCAACACCTTAGAAAGAGCACTCAGCTCTGCGTCAAGTAATGGCCCCGCACAGGCCTGCTTAGCTCGCAGCGCAACTCCGTGAGTCGAAGCCTGAGCTCTGTGAGCTGTGCCAAAAGCGTCCATCACAAATATGTCGCACAGATCAGCATAACGCTGAGATAGACCCTCATCGTCAGATTTCTCACCCGGGTTAAAGCGCACATTTTCCAATAAAAATAACCGTCCAGATCCGATCTCTGAGTCTAAATCAGAAACCAACTGAACCTCTTCTCCAAGCGCATCTGTTAAATATCTTGCGACAGGCGCCAGAGAAAATTGTTCTTCAAACTGCCCCTCGGTGGGCCTGCCCAGATGCGACATCATGAGAAGCCTTCCCGCACCTTTTTGTAGGGCCAGCTCCAAGCTCGGCAATGCAGCTCGTAACCGAGCGTCAGAAGTGATCACTCCCTCTTCAACTGGAACGTTAAAGTCTTCGCGGATCAACACCGACTTCCCGGTTAAATCCAGATCAGACATTTTTTTATAAGTCATTCAAAAACACCAAATTATCAGTTTGAGAGTCGAGCCAAGTGATTGGCAATATCTAACACCCGGTTGGCATAGCCCCATTCATTATCGAACCACACTAGTAGCTTGAGATAGCGAGAACCAGAAAGACTCAGCTGCTGCAGGTCGACCACGCCGGATCGGGGATCGTGGACAAAGTCACAGCTAACCAAAGGTTCATTGGTGTAACCAAGCACACCAGCAAACTGCGTTGAGCAAACCTCCACAATCAAAGATTTTACCTCATCGAGATCAACATCTCGCGACAGAATTACCCCGATGTCCATGGCTGATACATCCGAAATAGGCAGCCGCAAAGCACTAGCTTGCACTTTGCCATCAAGCGCCGGTAAGACACGCGCAATGCCCTTGGCTAGCTCCGTCTCAACCGGGATCATGGATTCAAAAGCTGCGCGGTTTCTGCGTAGATCATCATGATGATAGGCATCGATCACCGGCTGATCATTCATCGCTGCATGCAGCGTGCGCACCATCACGGATTCAATTCCAAAGGCGTCCTGAAGCGCCTTCAATGGTGGAACAACGCAGTTGGTAGTGCAGGACGCAGCGGAAACAATTCGACTGTCATCGCTTAGATCGGAATGGTTCACTCCAAAAACAACGGTGGCGTCGACATCAGATTCGGCGGGTTGTGAAAAGATCATCTTTTTTGCCCCCGCATCTAAATGCTTCTGGGCCGTGACACGATCAGAATAGGCGCCGGAGGAATCGATCAATATATCGATCTCTTCGTCTCGCCAGACAGCGCCTTCAGCGGTAGCCTTGTGACTAAGCCGAATGGGCTTGCCATTTACAACAAGAGATTGATCCTCAACGCAGACCTCTCCACCGAACCGACCGTGAGTGGAGTCGTACCGAGCCAGATAGGCAATGGAATCAGCTGGTGCGAGTTCATTAATAGCGACCAGATCCAAATCTAGGTCGGAGCGCTCAGCCAGTGCACGAAAGACACAACGGCCTATTCGTCCAAAGCCATTGATGGCTATTCGGGTCACGGGGATTCTTTATTACGCTGCTACTAGCTCGCCAGCATTTTCTCGATTTCTGCGGCAACATTGGCAGAAGAAAAGCCAAAATGCTCCATCAGCGCTGGACCTGGTGCAGATTCGCCAAAGCGATCCAATCCAATCACCTTACCGTCTAGCCCAACGAGCTTATACCAGGACAGGCTGTGCCCCGCTTCTACTGCAATGCGCTTTCTACAGTCTTGCGGCAAAACCTCAGATTGATAGGCGTCTTCTTGTGATAGAAAAACTTCAACGCAAGGCATGGAGACTATGCGAACCTTGTTTGCAGCAGCTCCAAGCTGTTGTTTTGCTTCCACAGCATTGCCTACTTCAGATCCCGTGGCTATCACTATCAAGTCTGGCTGACCATCCGAGTCGGCAATAATATATCCGCCCTTCCCAATTTGACTCAGCATTTCGCTGCTGCGGTTCTGGCAAGCTAAACCCTGACGAGTCAATGCCAGCGCCGTAGGGCCATCGTTGCGTTTTAGTGCTGCCCCCCAAGCGGCCATTGTTTCGACAGTATCGCAGGGTCTCCAGGTGTGCATATTTGGAGTCGCGCGAAGAGATGCCACTTGTTCAACAGGTTGATGAGTAGGTCCATCCTCACCGACTCCGATTGAGTCATGAGTGAAGACATAGATCACTCGTTGCTTCATTAGAGCAGCCATTCGCAAAGCATTACGGGCATATTCCATAAAGATAAGGAAGGTTCCACCATAGGGAATTAGGCCAGAATGTAGTGCCATACCATTCATCATGGCCGCCATTCCGAATTCACGGACGCCGTAATAAATGTAGTTACCAGAGGCATCTTGCGGCGTAACTGCTTTGCTGCCGCTCCAATTCGTCAGATTGGATCCAGTCAAATCAGCAGAACCTCCGAGCATTTCCGGCAGCACAGCGGCATATTTTTCGATTGCTAGCTGAGAGGCTTTGCGCGATGCAACCTTCTCTGCACTGGCCTGACTCTCTGCGATAAAGCCCTGCATCAAGTCATCAAAATTTTTCGGCAGCTCTCCGCTCAAGCGACGTTTAAATTCATCGGCCTTCCCAGGGTTTTCATTGAGGTATTGTTCCAGAACCTTGTTCCAATCTGCTTCTTGCTGGGCGCCTCTCTCTTTAGCGCTCCAACCGGCGTAAACATCCTGCGGCACTTCGAATGGAGCATGAGGCCAATCAAGGTTTGCTCTGGTAGCTGCTATCTCTTCATCACCTAGTGGTGCGCCGTGCGTGGCTGCGGTCCCTTCTTTGTTCGGGGAACCTGAACCAATTTTGGTTTGGCAGCAAATTAGCGTCGGCCGCTCTTCATCTGCCTGTGCGGCTTCAATAGCCGCCTTGATGGCACCAGAATCATGACCATCCACTTTTGAGATTACCTGCCAACCATAGGCTTCGAAGCGCTTGGGAGTTTTGTCAGTGAACCAGCCGGCCACATCGCCGTCGATAGAAATCTGATTGTCGTCGTAAAAGGCAATCAGCTTGCCGAGCCCCTGAGTTCCGGCAAAGGAAGCGACCTCGTGGGAGATGCCTTCCATCAAACAGCCATCACCGAGGAATACATAGGTTTTATGGTCCACAAGTTTTGTTGAGCTAGTGTTGAATTGATCTGCCAAGATCTTTTCGGACAAAGCCATACCAGCCGCGTTTGCTAACCCCTGACCCAATGGGCCAGTGGTGGTTTCTACACCCGGTGTATAACCGTACTCTGGGTGCCCAGGAGTTCTTGAATCCATTTGCCGAAAATCTTTAATGTCTTCAATACTGAGGTCGTAACCCGATAGGTGCAGCAGCGAGTAAATTAGCATCGACCCGTGGCCATTCGACAACACAAATCGATCGCGATTAAACCAGTTGGGGTTTGTTGGGTTATGAACCAGATAATCGTTCCACAGCACTTCGGCGATATCTGCCATCCCCATTGGGGCACCGGGGTGTCCACTGTTCGCTTTTTGCACCGCGTCCATGGATAGGACACGAATTGCGTTGGCCAGAGTTCGGCGGTTTGACATTGTTAGATCTTCACAGGAAAGGGTTGCGTATTTTCCATGACAGAGAGGCTAAGGTAAACATCAAAGCTTGGTGCAATGACTCTTTTCTCTATAATGCTCTCTATACCCTCTAAAAAGTGTCTGTTTCTATGGCAAATTCGACAAAATTTGTACTGCTATCGACACTGTTTTTGGCCAATCTTGGAATGGCTCAAAGCAGCAATCTGGAGCTGGACGCTCTGCTGATAGAAAGCAGTGACCTTATGCAGTCCGGACAAGCTGAGAACGCCTTGGCTCTATTAAAAAGGTATGAGGAGGATTACAGCACTCACCCGGAGTTCCTCAACAATTTAGCAGTGGCTTATCTGGGAACCGCTGACCCAGTAGCGGCAGTCACCATACTGCGTCAGCTTGTCGACTCTGATCCAGTGTTCAGCATTGTGGCCCACAATTTGATCGAACTGGAGATGCAATCAGCAGAGGGCCCACCTGAGACGATCAACCCAGTCCTCTTTGTACAATCCACCCAGTCTTTCTTTGAAGCGGAAATGGAAAATATTGAAGCCATTAATATCGCTGAGGCTAGCTCAGAACCCTCTATTGTGCCTGCCAGGGCAGCTCCTGCACCTATCTCAACTCACCTACAGATTTTGCGCGACGCTTTAGAAGAGCAAACCCTTGAATGGGCCGCGGATTGGTCGGCCAAAGACCTTGAGGCCTACCTAAATCATTATGCTGCTGACTTTTTACCTGCAGATGCCACTTCGGCTCGCGAGTGGCGAATTAGCCGCTCAGTTGCTCTGAACAAACCCGGCGACATATTGGTGGAAATATCCGACTTCGATGTCTTTATCGATGGCAATATCGCTACTGCACGATTTGAACAAAGATATGAATCGAGTAACTATGCTGACCGAGTCGAAAAAACTCTCGTATACTCTTACCTTGGAGACAGCTGGAAAATCAGCTCTGAGACTTCGATACCGATAGAATAAAATTCAACTGATACCTTTGATGACATTACCGATGACCAGATCCCTCGGCCTGCTAATAACGCTCTTCGTTTATAGCATCCTTAGCTCTAATCCCGCATTCTCTCAAGCGGGATCGAAACCTGCTTCTGCCTATGGCGACGCGCTGGCGATAAACCTCAGCAATCCAAATCGCTACATGCTAGACGGAGCCCCCGTCTCTTCAGATCTCGTGCCTTCATCTTTAATAAAACTCAACGATTCTGAAAAACATATTGTTTGGGTGGAGATGGAAAAAGGGCTTCTGCACTTGATGGTTCCAAATGACAGCAACGGCCAGTGGCAAATCGGGTTCAGTCGCCCCATTTCAATTGGCAAGTCGGGCTATGGTAAAGAATTCGAAGGAGACAACAGAACTCCAGTAGGCCTTTATCGAGTGACCTCTTTTTTGCCTGATGAGGAGCTAATCGATTACTACGGAAACGGTGCTTTCCCGATTAACTATCCCAATACATATGATCGTCTAAAAGAGCGGACCGGATATGGCATCTGGTTACACGGGCTACCAAAAGGGGTTGAAGAGCGCCCTCTGCTGGATTCTGAAGGTTGCGTCATTATCGACAACACTGCCTTTGATTGGTTACGAGAGTATCTGGTTGAGGGTCAAACCAGAGTATTGCTCGGTGATCAGATTTCCTGGACTTCAGCATCTCAAATGTCTCTTCTCAGATCCGAATTGGAATCCGCTATCGAGGATTGGCGGTCGGCCTGGTCTGCTATCGATAACGAGAAATACCTTTCCTACTATGCGGAAGATTTCCGCAGCAGCAGCCTCAGCCTAGACCAGTGGATCGAGTACAAAAACCGAATCCATAGAGCAAAGGACTGGATTGAAGTTGAAATTTCCGACATGAATATCATCGCCTACCCTGGCGAGGTCGACCTTATTGTGACTGAGTACTACCAGACCTATCGCAGCAGCAATTTTGACGCTCAGGGAAAGAAACAAATATTTTGGCAGCGTCAAGCTGATGGAAGCTGGAAAATTATTTACGAAGGCGCCGCTTAATCCGTGAATAAAGTTTTTTCTGGAAGGCCGCTGCCTTCATCAGTTTTATTCTGTCTCGTCCTCGCCTCTGGCATCCTCACTGGTTGCCAGTGGATATCTGAGAGCATCCTCGAAGATACAAACAGCCAAGTAATTCCAAATGAGCCTGAAGAAATTGAAGCAACTCAGCAACTAGAGCCTCAAATCAACGACACTGCTCCATCAGCTGAGACCGCCGAGCTCACCAATTATGAAGAGATCGATCCTATAGATTTGGCTGGTTCGGTTGAGGAAGAAGTATTAGAGGAATTAGAACTAGAAGAAGTTTCTCCAGCGAAACCTATCATTGAGCCCGAAGTGGAACTCAGTTATTTCGGCGTACCAGAGCCCGAAGCTGAATTAAGTGTGTTTGATCTCTGCCAAGAGATTGGCAACAAGCTAGGCAGTGTTTCAGTGGATGACTGCCTAGCTCAAGGCTTTGTCTCGAGCGCCGGTAGGTCTGTTCTAGGTAGGCCTTTAGCAGTAAAAGATTATCCTGCACTCGAAGATCGCGAACCTCTGGGGCGAGTGCTCCTCCTCGGCGGCATCCACGGCGATGAGTTTTCTGCGGTCTCGATCGTCTTTAAATGGATGGAAATCCTCAATGAGCACCACTCTGGAATTTTTAGCTGGCGCTTTGTGCCCGTTGGAAATCCTGATGGATTGTTGGCGGAAAGCTCAACTCGCCAAAACTATAACGGTGTAGACCTAAACCGTAACTTCCCGTCGAATGACTGGACAGAACTAGCATTGAGCTATTGGCGGGAAAAGACCAATTCAAACAGCCGCAGATTTCCCGGTACAGCAGCGGGTAGCGAACCGGAAGTGGATTGGCTTGTTTCCGAAATTAAAGCCTTCCAGCCCAACGTCATTATTTCCGTGCACGCCCCCTATCATCTAGTTGACTATGATGGACCACCCGAAGCGCCAAAACGCTTAGGTGATCTGCAATTAAGTAGGCTAGGAGTTTTTCCCGGTTCGCTGGGCAACTACGCCGGAGTTGATCTGGATATGCCGGTAGTCACTATTGAGCTTCCCTACGCGGGAATCCTTCCAGACGCCGGAGAAATTTCGGAGATGTGGACTGACTTGGTTGCCTGGCTGATTGAAGAACAATCAAAGATCGCCGACGCAGACTAAAGATTTCTAGTTAGGTTTAACCTGAACCGCACCACCTGAAAATTCGCCTTTTGCCTGTTGATCAGCGTGGTAGCTAGATCTTACAAGCGGCCCACAGGCTGCATGACTAAAACCAATACTCAGCGCATATTCCTCATACTCAGCAAATTCATCCGGATGCACATAACGCCGCAAGGGGAAGTGATCCTTTGAGGGCTGAAGATACTGTCCTACCGTCAGCATCTGAATATCATGCTCACGCATATCATCCAACACCTTTAGTAGCTCGTCCTTTGTCTCACCCATGCCAACCATCAATCCCGATTTCGTGGGCACATTCGGCTGTATTTGACGGTATTCCTTCAACAAGCGCAAAGACCATTCATAGTTCGCACCAGGGCGAGCCTCCGGATAAAGCCTAGGTACGGTTTCCAAATTGTGATTAAAAACATCTGGGGGTGTCTGGGCCAAAATCTCAATTGCTGGATTCATCCGCCCGCGGAAATCGGGCGTCAGTATTTCTATCTGGATTCCTGGTGATTGCTGCCTAACTTCGGTAATACAGTCGGCAAAATGTTGAGCCCCGCCGTCCCTGAGATCATCACGATCGACAGAGGTAACCACAACATAGTTCAGCTTCATGCGAGCGACCGCTTCAGCCAGGTTCGTTGGCTCTTCTATATCGAGGGGGTTAGGTTTCCCGTGGCCAACGTCACAAAAAGGGCATCGACGGGTACAGACATCTCCCATGATCATAAAGGTGGCAGTACCCCCGCCGAAGCACTCGTTCAGGTTGGGGCAGTTAGCTTCTTCACAGACCGTAGACAATTTGTTCTCGCGCAGTAGGCCCTTGATGCGATTAATTTCGTCGCTCTGTTCAAGCCGAATGCGAATCCAGGGTGGCTTACGAATATATTCTTCCGGCTCAGCCTTCAGAGGAATGAGTTCGACCTTGTCTGCATCCCTTAGCTTTTCCCCTGCCTGACGTTTTTTGCTCCGCCGGGGCGGCTGTATTATTGGGTCGCTCATAATCTCTTAACTATTAGTTGCCCGCTTCCTCTACCAAACCACTGTATCCCAGACGTTTCGCTAGAATAGAACTCAGTTCGGAAGCCGCATTATTCATGGGGGGCGCATTATCCAGTAAATCGCCAACCTGTGTAATAGGCACACCCAAATCGCAGGCATTTATGCCAGACCAGGGGGACATATCCATGTCCAGATTTAGAGCAAGGCCGTGATAACTTCTACCACGACTAATGCGCAAACCAAGAGAAGCGATCTTACTCTCTCCCACATACACACCAGGCGCATCCGCTCTTGGAGCTGATTCGATACCCAGAGAAGCCAGATAATCCACAATACTTTGCTCTATGGCGCTGACAACCTCTCTAACGCCCATGTCCAGCCGTTTTATATCGGCCATTAAATAGACAACAAGCTGTCCCGGACCATGGTATGTCACGTCGCCACCTCGATCTACTTGAACGACAGGGATATCTGAGACGTTAATCAGATTACTGCGATTACCTTTGCGGCCAAGTGTGTAAACGGGCTGATGCTGCAGAACCCAGATTTCATCTGGAGTATCTTCTTCTCTATTTTGGCTAAATTCCTGCATCGCCTGAAAGGTCGAAAGGTATTCGACCAAACCCAGGTGGCGGCATAGAAGCTTCTCGGTGATGAGCACTTACAGGACCATCTTAACTAGCTTGCTTAGCCGTAAATCCTTGTTGAGCTCAGATAATTGATCGGGGCCAGTTGCGGTAATCCAGAGCGTAATAGACTGGTAGTTACCTTTCCCTGACTCGGCGATTTTCATACGACTGGCATCGAAACCCGGTGCGTGGCGCTCTACCGCATTTAGCACTACCTCTTTGAAGGCCGGATCGGAAAACCCAATAATCTTTATTGGGTAATCTTCGCAGGGGAATTCGATTTTTGGAGGATCAAGCTCGCTCACGGCAAATTAATAACCTGTAAAAATCTAGGCTCTGCCGAAGATATTCATAAAAAAGAGTTTGATTCGATCCCATAGCCGACCAAAAAAGCTGGCTTGCTCAATTTCATGCTGAGCGACCAGCGGTGCCTCATGGAGAACATCGCCTCGATACAAAACCTTGATCGAACCAACTTCGTCGCCGGCCTCGATGGGAGCACGTAAATCTCCTGGGATAGAAACTTCAGCACTCAAGGCGCCCTCATCACCTCGAGGGATCGTCAGCTGCACACTGTCGGCTACGCCCAAACTCAGGAGCTTAGATTTGCCCTCCCAAACTTGAGCTTCCGCCAGGCTGTCGGCAGAAGAATAAAGGTTGTGCGTACTGAAGTATCTGAAACCCCAGGTGAGCAATTTTTGGGATTCAGTTGCTCGCACCGCCTCACTAGTGGTTCCCATCACCACAGATATTAGCCTCATTCCGTTGCGCTCAGCAGAGGCAACCAGACAATATCCCGCCTCTTCGGTGTGGCCGGTCTTGAGCCCATCAACCGAGGCGTCTCGCCAAAGCAGTTGATTGCGGTTGGGCTGCCTTATGCCGTTGTATTCAAATTCTTTTTCCGAATAGAGCTGATAATGTTCCGGGTGTTCCGAAATTATCGCCTGGGCGAGTGCGGAAAGATCTTTCGCGGTAGTCAGATGGCCCTCGGCAGGCAGACCAGTTGCGTTCCAATAGCTGGTGCTGGCCAGACCCATACGCTGAGCATTTTGCGTCATTAAATCGGCAAAGGCTTCCTCACTACCAGCGATATGCTCGGCAATAGCAATTGAAGCATCGTTCCCGGATTGGATAATGATTCCCCGCAAAATATCTTCGACTGTAGCGGGCTCATTGGGCGGCAGAAACATAGTTGACCCACCACTGGTAGCTCCGCCCTTGCGCCATGCATTTTCACTGACCAACACCTCTTCATCGAGAGAGAGCCGGCCAGAATCAACCTCTTCAAAGGCGAGATAGGCCGTCATCATCTTGGTCAAGCTTGCAGGAGGTAGCTGCAACTCTGAATCATGCTCAGTGAGCACCTTGCCAGTATTGGCATCAATCAAAATCCAAGATCTTGCTGCCAGATCTGGCGCCGCAGGAATAATGGGTTGAGCCCAGGAAATGGACTGCACAGAGACAGCCAATATTAGAGATAGTAGTAAGCGCAAGGTTGGTTCCGTACTTAGCCTAGGTTGGAGCGAGATATTACCAGTTAACATATTGGACTGTTAGAATCAGCCATACAATTTGCTTGAGTAACCGACTCAAAATCTATTAAAAATCCGCTGGGCAGGCCGTTAAGCTCAAGCAAAGTTCTAAAAGTATCGAAATCGCTAATCTCAGATACCGGCCCAACAACCACTCGGTAGAGATCGCTATTCAGCGTGGGCGAAACAACCTGAACAGACACATCGGTAAATTGAGCAACTTTCTCTCCAAGATCCCAAGCGTTGTCGTGATTTGATAAGGCCGCAATTTGCAGGTGAGTTAGCACAGGTTCAGATAGGATCTGAATCGGCTCTGAC
>JABJGI010000115.1 GCA_018662305.1 Porticoccaceae bacterium
GATGCCGAGCTAGGCGCTGGTTATAGACAATCCGAATTGCTAAATAATCTGGGTGATGAAAGTGAAGCCGTGCTTAGCCTGAGCTTGATCTATACAAGAGTGCTGACAGATACCACGGATATTGATGTCAGCTACTTCACTGAATCCGGCAGCAGCAACCGCTATTCGGAAGCTAGCGCTGGTGTACGTGTCGCCATCTCCGATGCGCTGGGAATGCGCGCCGGTTATTTGATCAAGCAAAATTCAGATGCGCCCGCCGGAACCAAGGGCACAGACACACTAATGACAGTCGGATTGAACTACCGCTTCTAAGGCGATATCTACTTCGGTTTAGGGAATAAATTTGATCTGGACGGGCTGCTCTTCTGCTTCGCGTTCAGATCGACTTTTATTTACTCGGGTAGTTGGCTCTGTTTTTTGCTGATCAAATCGCTGAACATCTCTATACCCGCAGCGCACGCACTCGCGAATATCTTCCCCTTCTTCCTTATGCATTTTAAGTTTGTCGACTTCTTTGCATTGGGGACAAACTGCGCCCGCGATAAATCTACCCTTGTTCACCTGCATTGCCTCAGCTAATCTCAAACTCTAGTCTCGAACTCAGAAGTATCTCATATGGCATTGCACCTGCGCCCTTATAAAGGAATTAACCCCAAACTTGGGAAAAAGGTTTATATCGACCCTCAATCAACCGTAATAGGCGAAGTAGAACTTGGCGACGATGTTTCCGTTTGGCCGGGTGCCGTTATTCGGGGTGATATGCACTGGATCAAAATCGGCAGTCGCTCAAACGTCCAAGACAATGCGGTTATCCATACCACCCATGCGAGTGAAGAATTTAATCCCGCCGGCTACCCTACCTCTATCGGAGAAGATGTGACTATCGGCCACTCTGCAGTTTTGCATGGCTGCACCGTCGAAGACAGAGTGCTTATTGGTATTGGTGCCATTATCAATGACGGTGTAACTATCAAGTCTGGCGCCATGGTTGGAGCTGGCAGTGTTGTGCCTCCCGGTAAAACGCTCGAAGGCGGTTACGTCTATATAGGTAATCCCGCTAAACAACTTCGTGAATTGTCCGAGCCGGAGAAGAAGTTCCTCGGCTACTCGCCGCAAAATTATATAAAGCTAAAAAATCAGTATTTGCTGGACCAGTCTGAGAAATAAAAAAGGCGCTGCCTTTTTAACAAGGAGCGCCTTCTTATATTTGGCTTTCGCCTAAAGCTTATTCAGCTGTTTACTCAACGACTGTAATGGTGATCTGCTCAGAAACAACCGCTGGGTCGTGAGGGATATGCAGTGAGTCTCCCAAGATAAGCTGCAAGGTGTGCTCGCCTGGCGCCAAGTCCAGAGTCGCTTGGGTAGCACCGGTACCAAAATGCACATAGTTGGCATTGGCTGGAACTGGTTGATCCAGCGGAGGCAGAGGTGCATCAATCACAATGTGGTGGTGCCCTGTGTGAGGGAACTGCGTCATGCTCCCAGCGTCTTGAAAGGAAAGTGCTGGAGCAACGCCCATGTTTTGCAACCCGAACTTAACCGTAACCGGGCTGGTCACTATCTCACCGTGAGCTGGTGCAACAAAATACAACTGAGCATTCTCAGGTGCAGGCTGTCGATCCAACTGAGCGCTTGCTGTAGACGCCAAAAACATTGCCGCCAAAATAATTCCGAACTTCATAACTTATCTCCCCAAAGGAACAATCAATTCAATTTCCGCCATTAAGCATCTCGGCGCGCAAGCTTGCAATGACCTTTAAGATATCTACAGAAACCCCACGCCACAAACGAAACGACTCTGCAGCCTGACCCACCAGCATTCCCAGGCCATCTGAAGTCTCGGCACCGAGAGCTTCGGCCCATTGCATAAAGGGCGTAGCAACCGGCGAATAAATCATGTCATAGGCTTGCGAGCCACGCTTGATCAGATTCTCAGGCAGCTCTACGGCCTCGCCGGACAAACCAGCGCTAGTAGCACTAATAATAAGATCAAAGCCTTCTGTGTATTTATCGAGTTGATCCAACCCAACCCCCACGACATTACCAAGATCCCCATAGCCTTTCGCAAGGGATACCGCTTTGCTTGCGGTTCGATTGCCGATACTTAAGGATTTTGGCTCGAGCGCCAATAGAGATTCTAAAACACCTCTCGCTGCGCCTCCGGCTCCCAATATAAGAATCTGTTTCCCACCAAGATCCCAATTCAAATGCTCACCAAGATCCATCGCCAAACCGACGCCATCGGTAGTATCGCCAAGGAGACCGCCGTCGTCCTGCAAAGCAAGAGTATTCACGGCTCCGGCTCGACGTGCACGAGGACTTAATTGCGTTGCGTAGGCGTAGGCGTCGCCTTTAAAGGGAGCCGTAATATTGAGGCCCTTACCGCCAGCCTGAAAAAAACGATCTGCCGCTTCAGCGAATTCGCCAGGTGCGACGAGCTCGGCCTCATAGGAGATGTGTTCCCCTGTCTGTTCAGCGAAGGCTCGGTGAATATAAGGCGACTTGCTCTGGGCTATAGGGTTACCGAAAACCCCGTACTGATCGGGTGCGTTCAAAGGCATCCTTCCGAGAATATGCGAAAACAAAAACAGGCCCCATCTTACAGTCTTTGTCGTAATCCGGCCCTTGGATTTTTTACGCTCTTATATCCAGTCTTTGGGTTTTAGATAATGGGTGTAAAGCTCTTCTTCCTCGCTACCTGCTTCTGGATGCCAGGCGTAGTGCCACTCGACCTTCGGCGGCAAGGACATAAGAATAGACTCCGTTCGGCCGCCAGACTGCAGGCCAAAAATGGTTCCGCGGTCATAGACCAGATTAAACTCTACATATCGGCCTCGACGATTCGCCTGGAAAGCTCTTTGTCGCTCCCCATATTCGGTGTTCATACGACGCTCAAAGAGAGGTAAATAGGCGTCCAGGTAAGAATCACCCACTGCTTGCACAAACTCAAAGCTCTTGTCCCAGCCCTGTTCATTCAGATCATCAAAAAACAGACCACCGATTCCGCGCGGCTCATCTCGATGCTTCAGGTAGAAATACTCGTCACACCATTTTTTATATTTTGGATAAACCTCTTCGCCAAAAGGCTGGCAGGCATCAAATGCCGTTTGATGCCAATGTCTGCAATCAGCTTCAAAACCATAGTAAGGGGTGAGGTCATAACCGCCGCCAAACCACCAAACGGGTTCTTCGCCTTCCTTTTCCGCCACGAATAGTCTGACATTGGCATGGGAGGTGGGCACATAGGGATTGCGCGGATGAATAACCAGCGAGACTCCCATAGCCTGGTAGGAGCGTCCTTCTAATTCCGGCCGTGCAACAGTTGCAGAGGGAGGCAAAAATTTGCCGGTAACATGAGAAAAGTTCACCCCGCCTTTTTCAATATGAGCCCCTTCAGCCAGCACGCGGGTTCGACCCCCGCCGCCCAGAAGGCCGGTATCTCTATTCCAGTTGTCCTCGACAAAACTATGGCCATCGATTTGGCTCAAGCCCGCACATATCCGGTCTTGCAAATCCTGGAAGTAATTTTTGACTGCATCAATATTCATCTATTTTCCTTAAGCGCCGACTGGGCACCAGGCCGCAATATACGGCCCGTTTTTAGCTCTCGTATTTCAGTTGCGCCATTCTGACCACCTGTGTCTCCGGGAACAATGATATCGATCAAATTTCCAAAATAGCTCCCAACTTCTGCGCTATTCAATGCGGGCTCCTCTCCAGATGGATTCGCTGAAGTGGAAACAATGGGGCCTGCAAATGCTGTGCATAGACCCACCACAGCAGGATGATCGCTCAGACGAATAGCCAGGCTAGCCTTACCACCGCTGATCCAGTCGGGAGCGCTGCCACCATGCTCAATCAACCAGGTTAGCGCCTGACCCGCACTTGCCTCTATTTTGCTCAACGCTTCTGCGTCAAGCGTCTTGGTATAGGCGGAAAAGTGATTTATTTCTGAACCAACGAGAATTAGCCCTTTGTCTTCTGAGCGAGATTTAAGCTCTAACACTTTGCGCACAGCCGCCGGGTTCAAGGGATCACAACCCAAGCCCCAGACCCCTTCCGTCGGATAGGCAATCACCGCCCCTTGTTTCAAAGCCAAGGCAGCAGAGGAATATATGGAGAGCGCTTCAGACATATTGCAGTGATCGACACTAAATAAGCGAGGGTTGGAGCAGCTAGGTTACCCTCGTCGTCGTCAGGTTTCTATGGTCGAGCACGAATCACAAAATCACCTAGTGCGGCTAAAGCCTTTGGCGCTGCGTTCAATCAATCCGCACAGCTCTAGCTCAGTCAATTCCTCTGCGATCAACAGGGCGCTCAGGCCTGTCAGCTCGATGAGCTCATCAGTGGTGATAGGTTCGAACTCAATATGCTTCAGCAACCCTGGACTTCTTTCCGGAGCGGCAGCCTCTCGATTCTTCTCACCTGTGACTTCCAATAACTGCTGCTGAAATCCCAACAAGCTTCCAAGCTGCTCGACTATCTGTTGTGGAGAATGTACCAGCGTAGCGCCATCTCTAATAAGGCGGTGACAGCCATCTTTTAGGGAATCGTGAATGCTTCCCGGGAGAACCATTACTTCTCGCCCCTGCTCTAGTGCTAGACGAGCGGTTATTAGTGAACCGCTCCGATTTGAGGCTTCAATTACCAGGGTGGCAAGTGAGAGGCCGCTAATAATGCGATTTCGCTGGGGGAAGTTTTCCCGACGCGGCGGAGTACCGGGCGGAAATTCGGTTAGCATCAATCCACCCGAACCAACAATTTGCTCCGCGAGACCTTGGTTTCGAGCAGGATATATTTTGTCGAAGCCTGATCCGATTACAGCGACTGTCGTTCCGCTGCTTTCAAGAGTGCCAAGATGGGCTGAGGTGTCGATACCCAACGCGAGCCCGCTGGTAATAGTAAAACCCGAACTCGAAAGCCGCGCCGCAAATACGCTTGCATCACGCTGTCCCGATCGACTGCAAGCGCGACTTCCTACAATGGCTATTTGAGGCGTGTGAACTTGGCAAAGCGAGCCACGATAATAGAGAAGAACTGGCGCATCAGGGATCTGTGCAAGAAGCTCCGGATAACCATCTACACCGCGTTCGATCCAACCGATATCTTGGGAACCAACAATGTCAACTGCGCTTTCTAGTAAGGCCGAAAATTTTTTATCGGGATTTTTTAGATAGGACTGAACTTTATGCCGGAGAGGCTCGGGAGCCCAATCTTCGCACTCCTGTAAAAACAATTCTGGCTGGGGCAGGCCGCCAAATTTGTCCTGCACATGCCGCAGAACCCTATTGGCGCATTGAGGTAAAAGATGCCAGAAAAGCTTAGTTTCAAGTTCGTCCATGAACTCTCCTTAGGTTATCCCAGCGATATAGGCTAGGTTAAAGGCGCACTTCCTATGCGCTCAAAATCAATCTTCTGTGTTTAAACCCAGCTATGGGTTGGTAACAGTGTCTCCTACAGAAAGCGGTTTTTCCGCTTCGAGAATCAAACCAAAACTCATGGTGGGCAGAGATTTAAAGACAATCAGCATACCTGCTCTTTCATCTGGTAGATCAACCCGACCACCGTTAACGGTATCTCGAACTCGCTCACCCAAATCCATCACGGCCAACACGTGACCATTGTCCAGACCGGCAGCCTGACCCTTGTTCAAGGCGACCACGTCGAGCTGACCGATGTGGGTCACACCACCCTCAACGGTAATTATTTGTGCGTCGATTTGAGTGTCTGGCACTTTGGGATAGAGAATGGGATCCAGATCTTCTTGCTGCAGCGGCAACAAAATATCTCCCGCGAGAACCTCTTCGTTACTGCGGGTTATGGTGAACTTGCTCACATCTTCCGATTGCAGTTCGAATCGCGCTGTTCCCTTAAATTCCGCACGGTATCCAAGATAATCACGCGTCTCTGGATCACGATATCGCTCTCCAACGCGAAATACCTGATAAATACTGATTCCCGGAACCAGTGGCCCTCGGACATAGAAGCTGTCTTCCTGACCAATCATAATGCGATCCTGAGGACCTGCCACCATGTAGGGCGCTTCTTCAATTTCCTCTTCAGTCAGCACGCGATTGCCGGTAAAGAACTCCCGAATCTGGTCCATGGGGATAGAGGTAATTGCCTCATCCAGGGGAATGCTGGTCATTTGCGGAGTCAATTTGATCACCGGTAGGTCCGTTCTCGATTGAGAAATCGAGCTTGGCATACCCGGCCCATCTCCCATAACAAGCTGTGGCTGGCCGTCAATATAAACAAGCCGCACAACATCACCGGGATAAATCAGGTGTGGATCATCAATCTGAGTATTGATATTCCAAATCTGGGGCCATTGCCAAGGATCTTGCAAAAATACCGCCGAAATATCCCAGAGCGTGTCGCCCCTTTGCACAACATAAACATCCGGATGATCCGGGTTTACAGCGACCTGTCCCAGAGCTGGTAGGCTGGAAAATAGAAGAATGGTCACAAGGCAAAGCTGTCGAAACATAAGCTACCCTCAGGGAAAGCGGTTTATTGCTGTATACGCTATACTAAGAAGCCTTGAAACTCCATCACCTTGTTCTCATATCTGACTTAAAACACAGGTTTTTATTCCCGAATGGCACGACTAAATATCCTTGAATTTCCCGATCCGCGGCTGCGAACCGTGGCCGAGCCTGTGGAAGAGGTTAACGACGAGATTCGACAGCTTTGTGCCGATATGCTGGAAACCATGTATGAGGCTCCGGGAATTGGCTTGGCAGCCACACAGGTCAACGTGCACAAGCGTCTATTGGTTTGCGATGTTTCTGAAGATGGTTCCGACCCTCTGATCTTTATCAATCCAGAAATTCAGGGCTCAAGTGAGGATCTGTCGAGTTACGATGAAGGCTGCCTCTCAGTGCCAGGGTTTTTCGAAGAAGTAGAACGCCCAAGCAAAGTAGTGGTTAAGGCATTGGACGAAAAAGGCGGAGCGTTTGAGATGCAACTAGAGGGCCTGCTGGCGACATGCGTTCAACATGAGATTGATCACCTCGAGGGAAAACTCTTCGTCGACTATATTTCTCCCATGAAGCGACGTCGCATTCGATCGAAGCTGGAAAAACAGCACAAGAAAAGAGCCTAAAGTGACTCAGGGCTTGCGTCTTGGGTTCGCTGGCACACCCGGCTTCGCCGCAGAACATCTTGCGGCATTATTGAAATCTGATCATCAGGTTGTAGCAGTGTGGACTCAGCCTGATCGACCCGCGGGGCGCGGCAAAAAGACCAAATATAGTCCAGTAAAAGAACTCGCTACATCAGCGAATCTTCCAATTTTCCAACCAACGAAGCTGTTGAGCGACGACCAGCAGGAGATGGCGGCGCTCAATATGGATCTTTTGGTGGTAGTGGCTTACGGTCTGTTGCTCCCACAAAACATACTCGATACCCCAAAGTACGGCTGCATCAACGTGCACGCCTCACTGCTACCAAGATGGCGCGGTGCCGCTCCGATTCAAAGAGCGGTGGAAGCAGGAGACAGGGAAACTGGAATCTGCATTATGCAAATGGATGCCGGCCTGGACACTGGAGACGTTTTATCGCGAACTGCTTTTCCTATTCTGCCCATAGATACGGCTGGCACGGTGCATGATCGGCTAATCGAAAAGGGAGCGCCTCTGCTGGTAGAGACGCTGAAGCAGATTGAAGAACAAACTGGCAGTCTTCAGCCCCAAGACAGTTCCGCCGCCACCTATGCGGCAAAGATAACCAAAGCGGAAGCTGAGATCGACTGGTCTCAGACAGCAGATGAGATAGACCGCAAGGTGAGGGCCTTTAATCCAGTTCCCGTGGCTTTTACCAATTCCGACGGTGAGCGAATTCGCATATGGGAGGCCTATCCACTACCCACCCCAGACTCACTTCGCAATTCGGAAGGCCAAACAAGGCCGGGAAGCATCATCAATGGAACCGAGGGTGTCGACGTGGTTTGCGGCGATGGGGTACTGCGTTTAAAAGTTTTGCAATTGCCTGGCAAAAAGCCCACTCCTATTGCCGATCTTCTTAGGGGCAATGCAGACCGGTTTCAGACCGGTGTAACCTTGGGATCCATCTAGTGCTCGCCCTAACTTTGACCGAAACAAGTTGAAAAACGCTCGCGCTCGGGCGGCCGCACAAATAGCCCCCGTCTTGAGAAAGCAGGCCGCTCTTAATCTTGATTCGATTGATCAAGAGGATCCCGATCGCGGCCTCATTTCTGAA
>JABJGI010000122.1 GCA_018662305.1 Porticoccaceae bacterium
CAGAGCCAGAGCCAGAGCCAGAGCCAGAGCCAGAGCCAGAGCCAGAGCCAGAGCCAGAGCCAGAGCCAGAGCCAGAGCCAGAGCCAGAGCCAGAGCCAGAGCCAGAGCCAGAGCCAGAAAATGAAACCCCTCTAGAGGCTATAGATCAAGGGGCGGTTGAATTAAATACCGATGCGGACGAAGAGCTAGATGAGATTAGCCTGATCTTTATCGAAGAGCTCGAAGAAGTGGTTCCGGGCGCGATTTTGCAATTGGATAGCTGGAGCACCACCGGGAGCAAAGATGCTCTCCAAAATCTGCGACGTGCCTTCCATACCCTCAAGGGTGGCGCCAGAATGATCGAAGCCTCCACAATTGGTGAGCTTAGTTGGGCTCTGGAAAACCTCCTCAACCAAGTCATTAATGGACTCGTTTCTGTCGGCCCGGAAATTCATCAAGCTTGCAAGGAAGCACTCGACACCTACCCCTCACTGGTTGAACTGCTTCAGGCCGGAAATGGTCAGGAAGAGCCTGAAGAAATTTCTAGTCTGCGACTACATGCCGATCGCCTGAGTAAAGGCGAAAGTTCCGACAAAGAGACATCTGAATCAACAGAGCCTTCATCCGCTGAGCCTGCAGTAGATTTTGAAGCCGAACGCATAAAACTCTTTGAACCACTGCGCCTGCTAATGGCGGAAGGACTCGACTACTTTATGCAGGCTGATTCAACGCTGAAAGCCTGGACTGAAGGCGAGCTCGAATCGACGCAACTAAGTAATCTTCTTGAAGACCTGAAAAGGCTAAATGCAGCTGCCGACGAAAGCCAGGTCGATGAGCTCCGCTCCCTCTGCGAAAGCTTGACGGGAGCCCTGAGCAGTATTGCAGAAATTCCGAAGATCGGCGCGGAAACACAAGAGCTGCTAAATCGTGCCTTTGAGCTGCTTTTGCAAATGCTCGATTCAGTCGCCTCTTCTCAGATGGTCGCAGATATTCCGGAGGACCTTTTAGAAAACCTAAACAACATCATCCTTGTCCAGCCAGTTGAAGAACCGATCAGTAGTCCAGAGGCAGAGACCGAGACAGAGACCGAACTTGATTCCGAAGACACTTCCTCAACGCCGGAACAACCACTGCCTCTAGAAAGTATTACCGACCTGGATGAAATAGAAGAGGAGAAGGTTGAACTTAGCTCGGAATTTGTCGATAGCGATTTCCAAGCGGAACTCATGCAAACCTTCCTCGAGGAAGCCGAAGACCTTCTGGATGAGATTAGCGCTACCCTTACCAGCTGGCGTGGCGCTCCCGAAGATTTTAGCCATGCAGATTCTTTGCACCGGGCACTGCATACCTTAAAAGGTGGTGCGAGACTATCTGGATTAGAAGTTCTGGGTTCAGCAAGTCACGATTTTGAATCTTTCACGCTGGATCATCAGGTCTCACGCAATGTAAACGCGGATTTCTTTGATTCCGCTCTGAGCCAGTACGACGCTCTTGTCGAAATGGTAGAGAAGGCACGGGCAGGGGAGCAGCTTGAAGCGGCCCCCGCCGTCGAGAAAAAACATATCGAATCGAAAGAAACCGATTCCGTTGTTATTTCGCCCGTTATCAATATATCCAGCAGCGCGGAAACTCATCTCGAAATCCTAGACTCGGCGCCAGTGGATTCCGAAGAAGCTGACGATTTGGCCGGGCCAGAAATTACTATTCCTGCCGCTTCTAGCAACACCCTTGAAGGTGCATTTAGCGCCAAGGAAAAACTCAGCCAAACAGAGACGGAAGACGCCCCAGAAAAAGCACAACCGGAAAGCCCAGCGGCGACTACAGAAAACCGAGTGGAAATGGTTCGTCTGCGCGCACCAGACCTTGATGAGATCATCAATTTATCTGGCGAGTCCACGGTTTTTAGAACTCGAGTTGAAGCGGAAATCAACAAGACTAATAGCACCATTACCGAGTTGGAAAATACTATCGATCGCATACAGATGCTGGCTCGACGATTGGATGTGGAGACTCAAGCCCAGATCGTTTATCGCGAAGAACAATTGGCCGAATCAGACGCGCCTGAAGATTTTGATCCACTGGAAATGGATCGCTATTCCATGCTGCAACAACTTTCGCGACAGCTCAATGAATCTGCTTCGGACCTAAAAGATTTCCGCACGACACTCGCTAGCAAGAATGCGGATAGCTTAACCCTACTGACGCAGGCTTCGCGTCTACAGTCGGAACTAAATGATCGACTCCTGCGTACTCGCATGGTTCCCTTTGGCCGGCTGATGCCCAGACTGGAACGCATGACGCGCCAGATCGCCAATGAGCTCCACAAAAAGGTTCAGCTAAATGCCGGAACCATTGAGGGGGAACTGGATCGCAATGTTCTCGACCAGATTTTGCCAGCCCTAGAACATGTCCTGCGCAATGCGATTGATCATGGTATCGAGCCGGAAGATGAGCGCGAATCTGCTGGCAAAGATGCGATAGGTCGCATTGCTATTGAAGTCCAACGAGACGGCGCGCAGGTAGTCATAAAGATTGCCGACGACGGATCGGGAATTGATTTTGCCAATGTAAAACAACAGGCCATTGATAAAGGACTTATTAACCCTGAACAAGCAGAAATCATGTCGGATGCAGAAGCTGCCGATTTGATTTTTATGCCGGGCTTTTCCACCGCCAAATCGTTAAGCGAGATTTCTGGTCGCGGCGTCGGCATGGACGTGGTCCGATCTATTGTCAGCCAACTTGGCGGCACCGTGGAAGTGGGTTCAAAATCTGGAGTCGGCACAACATTCTTTTTACAGATTCCCTTTACGCTCTCAGTGAATCGCGCCTTGATGATTAGCCTTGGCGAACAACAATTCGCTCTTCCGTTATCATCGCTTGAAGCATTGGCTCGCGTGCCTACTGATGAACTGGATAGCTATTATGAGGATGATGAGAAGTTCCTCAGCTACGGCAACCATCGATACCAAGTTAAGTATCTCGGTGAAATATTGCGCACTGCCGCTCGACCTTCAACGGATAGCATTACGGAACGCACGGTTCCCCTAGCTTTATTTCGATCCGGCGAATTCGCTGTTGCCGCCCAGGTTGATGAAATTTTTGGCAGCCAAGAAATTGTAGTGAAATCTTTAGGGCAACCCTTTAACCATATTCCTGGCGTATCTGGCGCGGCCATTATGGGAGACGGTACCGTCGTTGTCGCTCTAGATATGTTTACCTTAATGAGCTCTGGTCAAAACTCGGGCTCCGAAGAATATCGTGAGATAGAAAGCCGAGAATTTGTTGCTGAAACAGAGACTCAGATCATGGTGGTCGATGACTCGGTAACTGTTCGGAAGGTAACCAGCCGATTCCTCAAGCGCGAAGGTTTTGCAGTAACCCTTGCCAGAGACGGAGTGGAAGCGCTGCAGATGATCAATGAACAAATTCCGGACCTTATTTTACTCGACGTTGAGATGCCTAATATGGACGGATTTGAGCTGCTGGGGATTCTCCGCTCAAACGAACGGTTCGAAAAAATTCCCGTTATGCTCATCACCTCGCGCACAGGAGATAAGCATCGTCAAAAGGGTTTGGAGCTTGGTGCTCAACGTTACTTTGGCAAGCCTTATCGTGAAGACGAAGTGCTGCAAGCCATTAATGAACTGGTTTCTGGATAATGAGTAGATTGGCATGAGCGACCCTTATCCCATTGCTTGCTCGCTAGGCATTTGCGACGGATTTAATTTATTGCTTCCAGAAAATCTTATTGCCGACGTGGTTTCTGCAATGACTATTTCTCACCAGCAAGAAGGTCAGCCATGGTCCTTGGGCGAATTGAACTGGAGAGGGCAGCAGGTCAAAGCAGTAAGCATTGAGCAGCTGATTACCAAAAAAGCACCGCGAATTCGAGGCTCCCATATCGCGATATTTCATGGCACTTCAGACAGCGAACGACTCCCTTTTTATGCCGTTCCATTGCAGGCAATTCCTCATAATTTTAAGCTGGTTAGAGAAAGCGATCTCGCCGACCGTTCTGATGACCTAGAACTGGCTTATTGTCAGGCAAAGGTTCGGGCTCGGGGCGTTGCGGCAATTATTCCGGACTTAGAAGGTATTGAGGCGCAGCTGCTCTCTAGTTGATATAACTAGTTGAATAACTAGCTGATATCGCCAAACATATACTGAAATAGACTAATAACGGCCACCGGGGCGGTTTCCGTTCTCAGTATACGCGGCCCAATTGAAACTGCTTTGAAACCCTGCTCTAGAAATTGCTCTTCTTCTTGCAGAGCAAAGCCACCCTCTGGGCCTATGGCCAGCCTGACCTTTTCAGGCGAAACTTTTAGTTCTTTAAGACTATCTTTGAGAGATTGCGTTGAGGGCGCAAAGAAATAGCCCTCGCCAGCGCTATCTTCTGTGCACCAAGCTCTGCAATCTTTAGGCTCGGATATTTTCGCTAATCCAGTTCTGCCACATTGCTCAGAAGCAGAGATCATAAGTTTTTGCCAATGATCCATTTTCCGTTTCATTCTTTTTGGATCAGCAATGCGATCAGACCGTTCGCACACCAACGGTGTGATTTCCGTGACACCAAGCTCGACAGACTTCTGCAATGCCCAATCGAATCGGTCGCCGCGACTGAGAGCTAAGCCCAGATGAATTTCTAGGTTAGATTCTCGGTCGACCGGGTCGAAATCTCTCAGCTCTACAACGGCCTTTTTAGAATCCGCCTCTCTAAGCACCGCACTGAATTCGCCACCTCGGCCATTGAAGAGTAGTAGCTCACGCCCTGGTTTCATCCGCAGCACGCGGCATACGTGCCCCGAGGCAAATTCGTTTAAAGAGACAACCTGGCCGCACTCAAGATCCTGATCGGAAAATATCCTGGGAATTCTCATTCGGCTTGCTTACAACCAACCCTAAGAAGAAAAACTCAGCTGCTTACAAATATTGAGAACTGCCTGGCTTTGATTCATCGAATAGAAGTGGATACCTGGAACTTCCTCGGCCAGCAGATCAGCACATAACTTTGTCACCACCTCTTCACCATACTTCAATAGCTCTTCCTGGCTCTTGCAATCATTGATCCCCATGCGCAGCCAGCGCGGAATATCCGCACCGCAGCTTTCAGAAAAACGAATGAGATTAGCTGCGTTCACTATAGGCATAACACCGGGATAAATTGGTTTGTCGATACCGGCCTTTACACAACGGTCACGAAAATAGAGGAAGGCTTCGAGGTTATAGAAATATTGCGTCACTGCCGCATCGGAACCGGCATCCAATTTCTTCTTGAGATAACCAATATCTGTGCTGAGATCCTCGGCCTGTGGATGCACTTCGGGGTAGCATGCAACGCTCAAATGAAACCAATCACCAAATTTGTCGCGAATAAAATCAACCAGCTCATTGGCATAGACGGGCTTAACCTGCCCCATTCCAGAGGGAAGATCTCCGCGCAATGCCACAATGCGTTTTATCCCCTCTTCCTTATAGCTCGCTAACAGAGACTCTATGGTCTCTTCTGAATCGGCACCAAATGAGAGATGAGGCGCAACATCAAGGCCACGCTGAACCAAACTCGAAACAACAGACTGAGTCTGGTGTCGAGTTGAACCGCCAGCGCCATAGGTGACAGAAAAATACTCCGGCCCAAGAGGCTGCAAAGCCTCAACGGTCGCGTGTAAATTTTCGAGCCCCTTTTCCGTTTTCGGCGGAAAGAATTCGATGCTAATTTTTTGTTCTGTCATCTATGCAGCCTATCTGCGAATTTCCAATCAATAGCGGTAAGTGTCAGGTTTATATGGGCCTTCCTTAGGCACGCCAATATATTTAGCCTGTTCATCAGTCATCTTGGTTATCTGTCCACCAAAACCACCGACCATATGAGCAGCCACCTCTTCGTCCAAATGCTTAGGCAAGACTTCAACGCGTAGGCTTTGCTGCTTCGCAGAATCATCCAGATCGGCAAATTTTTCAGCGAAGAGATGCATTTGAGCCAATACCTGATTGGCAAATGAACCATCCATGATGCGTGACGGGTGACCTGTCGCATTGCCCAGATTTACCAGACGCCCTTCGGATAGCAGGATCAGATAATCGCCGGCAGCACGGTCGCGATAAATGCGGTGAACCTGAGGCTTAACTTCTTCCCACTCCCAGTTTTCGCGCATATAGGCAGTATCAATCTCATTGTCAAAATGTCCGATATTGCAGACCACCGCGTGCGGTTTGATCGCCTTCAGCATTTGCGAATCACAGACGTTGTAGTTGCCGGTAGTGGTAACCAACATATCGGTGTCACTCAGCAAGCTTTGGTTCACACCTCTAGCCGCTTCGCCCTCAATATAAGGAGAAACCACCTCAAAGCCGTCCATACATGCCTGCATGGCACATATCGGATCAATTTCCGAGACGCGAACAATCATGCCTTCCTGACGCAACGAGAGTGCGGAACCTTTACCCACATCACCATAGCCAATCACAAGCGCCCTCTTCCCGGCCATCAAATGATCCGTGCCGCGTTTGATGGCGTCATTCAAAGAGTGACGACAACCGTATTTATTGTCATTTTTCGACTTGGTCACCGAATCATTTACGTTGATCGCGGGAACCTTCAAGGTGCCATCACGCAACATATCCTGAAGCCGGTGAACCCCTGTTGTAGTCTCTTCGGTAATGCCGTGCACTGCATCCAGCACTTGCGGATATTTTTCATGCAACATAGCCGTCAAATCACCACCATCGTCGAGAACCATATTGGCATTCCAGGGCTGACCGTCCTTGAGGATGGTTTGCTCCAAACACCAGTCGTACTCTTCTTCGGTCTCGCCTTTCCAGGCAAATACGGGCACACCTACAGCTGCGATAGCAGCAGCAGCTTGATCCTGGGTTGAGAAGATATTGCAGGAGCTCCAACGAACCTCGGCACCTAAATCAACCAAGGTTTCGATCAGAACGGCGGTCTGAATTGTCATGTGAATACAACCCAGAATGCGCGCGCCTTCCAAGGGCTTTTCATCGGCGTAGGTTCTACGCAGAGTCATCAAAGCCGGCATTTCTGTCTCGGCTATCTCAATTTCCTGGCGACCCCAGCGGGCCAACTCAATATCAGCAACCTTATAGTCGGTGCTGGAATTAATATCTTGTGCAGAATTCATAACTAAATCTCTTTATTAATAAGGTTGCTCTTTAATCTCGAAATCAAAGTGCTTTTGCTAACAAAGGAGCGCGATCAGTGCGTTCCCAGGTAAAGTTTTCACCATCGCGGCCAAAATGGCCGTAGCTGGCAGTTGGACGGAAAATGGGCCGACGCAAATCCAGCATGTCGATAATGCCTCGCGGGCGAAGGTCAAAATGTTCGCGAACCAGTTGCTCGATTTCTGAATCGGGTAATTTCCCGGTACCCTGAGTATCAAGCGTAATCGAGGTTGGCTCAGCTACGCCAATGGCGTAGGAAACCTGAATTTCACAACGATCAGCCAAACCTGCCGCAACAATATTTTTTGCTACATAGCGACCTGCATAGGCTGCAGAACGGTCCACCTTGCTTGGGTCTTTTCCAGAAAAGGCGCCACCACCATGACGAGCCATACCGCCGTAGGTATCAACAATAATTTTGCGTCCAGTTAACCCACAATCTCCTACTGGGCCACCGATAATAAACTGGCCAGTTGGATTGATATGAAAAAGGGTATCGGCGTGCAGCCACTCTTCTGGCAAGACAGGTCGAATAATTTCTTCTAGCACTGCCTCGCGCAGATCAGCCTGGGCAATTTCCGGGTTATGCTGGGTCGAAAGCACAACGGCATCAATGGCCTCGGGTTTGCCATCTGCTCCGTAGCGCATGGTCAATTGGCTTTTCGCATCAGGACGCAACCAAGGCAGAGTGCCATTCTTGCGCAGCTGTGCCTGACGCAAAACCAGTTGGTGCGAATAATGGATAGGGGCTGGCATCAATACATCGGTTTCATTGCTTGCGTACCCAAACATCATTCCCTGGTCGCCAGCACCAAGTTCCTTTTCATCTGATTCCTCAACGCCCATGGCGATGTCACCTGACTGTTTACCGATCGCATTGAGGATGGCGCAGCTGGCGCCATCAAATCCGACATCCGAACTGTCGTACCCAATATCCAGAATGACATCGCGAACAATATCTTCCAGATCCACATAGGTCTCAGTAGCAACCTCGCCGGCAACAATCGCCATGCCGGTTTTTACCATGGTCTCAACGGCTACCTTAGCAGTGGGATCATCAGCCAAAATTGCATCAAGTACCGCATCAGAGATCTGATCCGCCATCTTGTCGGGATGCCCCTCAGAAACTGACTCTGAGGTGAAAATATTATTCATGGACATTTGTGTTGCTCTCCTTATATCTAAATCTATCTACTTTTCAAAAATCAAAACCTGCACTCGGAATCCGTTGCGCAGCGCTAAATATTGTTCACTGTGGCTGTGGAGACCCGCTTTGGATGCCATAGCCAATAATTCCTCTCTATCAAAACCCAACCAGATATCTCCGCATGACTCGCGCGCCCATTCCTGATCGTGGCTAGCCAAATCCGTGAGCAAAAGAAACCCCCCGGGCTTTAGCGTCTCCGCCATAGTTGTAATCAAGTCTGCTGGTGAAGCAACGTGGTGCAAAACCATATTGCAGCTCACCAGGTCTGCCTGACCTGAGTAGGCATCTGGTCTAAGCTCAGAGTGCACAAACTCAATTCCGGCATTTACGCCCAATCTACTTCGAGCTTTTTCCAATAGCTCGACTGATACGTCCAGGGCAATAACTTGTGCAAATTCTTCAGAGAGCTCTTCCAGTAACTCACCCTCTCCCGAGCCCACCTCAACCCACAAATCCTTGCTAAGTGGCAAGGCTCGCACCGCTTCCGCAATGGAGTCCCCATATTCGCCGTATCCGGCAATCAAATCCTGCTGCGAACGAAAACGCTCCGAATTTTTCTGAAAAAACTCCACCGAGCGCTCTGTGCGCGTTTTCCGTAAAACCGCCAAGGCCTTCTCAATATCTGCGCCAAGTTCAACATCATCGATCAGCCCATACAGCGATCTAAGCGCATCTGGGTTATCTGTTTGGTCCGGTAACATTCTTCGATAAAACAAAGAATTGCCTTCTCTGCGGCTGCATAGCAGACCCGCTTCAACCATAACCTTCAGGTGGTGACTCATAGCAGGTTGGCGCACTTCGAAAAGCTCACAAAGCTCGAGTACACCAAAAGAATCCTGCTGCATCAGGCGAACAATTCGAAAACGTAATGTATCCCCCAATGCCTTAAACGCCTCTAAGAGACGAAAATTTGCGCTGGATATCTGTGCCGAAGCATTCATAAGGGCGCAGACTATCTGACTTACCTTTCTATATCAATTAATTTTGATATAGATTTTCAGGTTGGAAGGTATAGAGGTTAAGAGGTCCAGAGGTTTAACAGAACACCGAAAGCCAATTTCGCTCCATAATGAGGGTTAGGGCTCTCCCAGACTTTTTCCATCTAACTTAAACTCACGAAGCAATGAACCAAATCAATAGACTCGTTCTCGACGCACTTCCAGATCTCGCGCTTTGGGTTGAGGCACGAGGTATGTTGCTCAGTGGTAGAGGCCGCGTTTTAGATATTGAGCTTATACCGGAGGCCTGTGGGGCAGTATTTCAGGAGGACATTGGTCTGGGCTTTGTAATCGGTACACCAGAGGAAGAAATTCTTTTCCAGCTGTCCGAGCTAGCCGAGGAGATACTCTGCCCGATAGAAAATGCAGAGCATGTCGCCGCCGCTCTGCTTCTCTATTCCAGAGAGGATGCTTCCATAATGCAAACCCCTGCTAATGTTGATTTTGTGAATGAGTACAAAAATAGTGATACCGCTTCTGTAGAAAATAATATTGAGTGTCGCAAGCTCGAACTTTCAGATCTAAGAGAAGATCCAGGCATTCCCGATTTATTACTGGAGGAGCTTAAGCAAGAACTGACTTTTTCCACCGACATCTATTGCGTCGCTTTAGAAAATCGACCGGTGTCTTTTTGCTATCCCGCCTCCACAAGCGAGAGTCTCTGGGATATTTCTATCGATACCCTAGCTGAATATCGCAACCGTGGCTTTGCAGAACTCTGTGTTCGCCATGCCATGACAGAAATGTGGAAAAAGGGATTAGAGCCTGTTTGGGGGGCAGTTTCATCGAATACCGCCTCACGCCGACTAGCAGCAAAACTTGGCTTTGAAGAGGTATGCAGACTCTCGGTTTTTACCCGCGAACGCTAACGCCATATTTTGAGTTACTGTGGTTCTATATTTCGCAAGTGTTGCAATACGGAAATCCAGGCTCCTGCACAACCCAATAACGCACCATAAAAAGCGAGCTTAAAGAGTAGCGCAAAACTCAAATCCGGCAGAGCAACCGAGCTTTGATACGACACTAATAACCTCTGCAAAGGCATCGAGATCAGCAGACCAACGATGGCAACCAAAAGTGCAGCGGCTAGTCCTCCCAGCAACCCGTACCAGAGACCGGCATAGATAAGTGGGCGTCGAACGAATCGATCAGTACCTCCGACCAACTTAATCACAACGATCTCTTCGCGTCTGTTTTCAATAGTGAGCCGGATGGTATTCCCCAGAATTAGCAATATTCCCAATGCCAACAAAAATCCCACCCCATAGGATAAGCGATCAACAAAACTGACCATGGAGTTGAGCCTGTTGAGCCAGACGAGATCAAGAATTGCTGAATCAACTCGCTCCTCAGCGTCCAGCGCCTGAACTAACAGCTGAAGCTCAGCTGGGCGACTCAGCACTTGCTCAGAAGGCTGAATTCGAACCACATAGGGAAGGGGGTTTTCTTCAAAACCGGCCAGAATCGATCCCAGGCCAGAAAACTGCTCAAATTCATCCAAACCCTGATTCGGACTAATCACCTCTGTAGAGGCGATTCGACTATCGTTCTGCCAGGCCTGAGCCCGCTCTTCCACGATTTCGGATTGCACACCCAGATCAAAATAAACATTGATATCGGATGTCTCTCCAATTTGACTGAGTGCGTTCGCACCTAAACCCGCCAGCTGCAAAAGCAGTGTCGGCAGGGCCAGCGCAATTGCCACGACACAGACCGTCAGCCCTGTTTGCAACGGCTCTGCTCTCAGCCGAACCAAGCTTGAACGACCTACCTTAAAATGATTTCTCGCCCAAACCACAAGACGCAGAGGCGAGAACTCTGCAAGCCTTACAAATTTCGTCTTGTTTTTTACTCTCCGATTCAACTGCGTGGCCCTTCAGCAACGGGGGACGCACTGCCACTGGCAAGGCGCCCTTCACTCAAAACAATTTGCCGCAGTCCCAGTTCGCGGACCAAGGAGATGTCGTGGGTCGCCACCAACACCGTGACACCCACCGAATTGAATTCGTGAAACAAATTCATAATTTCTGCTGACAATTCAGGATCGAGGTTTCCTGTTGGCTCATCCGCCAGCAGCAGATCAGGTTTATGCACAACAGCTCGGGCAATGCCTATACGTTGCTGTTCTCCGCCAGAAAGCGCGACGGGATTCTGCGTTTCGCGATGCAGCAAACCAACTTTGTCCAGGGCAGCTCTCACCCTTCGCGCGGTTTCGCTTGGATCCGCTCCAGAAATGGCTAGTGGCAAGGCAACATTGTCAAATACACTGCGATCAAACAGCAGCGAATGGTTTTGGAATACCACACCAATGCGCCTTCGATGATAAGGAATTCCTTGGCGGCCCAATCTCGCGAGATTTTTGCCATCGTAAAGAACCTGCCCCTGAGAGGAGTGTTCCATCGCCATGATCAACTTCAAGAGAGTACTTTTACCCGCTCCCGAATGCCCCGTCAAAAAGGCCATCTCTCCACGGGATAGCTCAAAGCTGACCTGCTTCAAAGCGTCGTGCCCGCCTGGATAGCGCTTGCTTACATTATCGAAAACAATCATTTGGGACTACGCATCGCCATCTTCTAACAAAGCCGCGATATAGGCCTCTGCATTGAAGGGCTGTAAATCCTCTATGCCTTCCCCTAATCCGATGAACCGCACTGGCAATTGCATCTGGTGAGCCAAACTAATTACCACTCCACCTCTCGCGGTGCCATCTAACTTAGTAACAATAAGCCCAGTTAAGGGTGCTGCTTTGGCAAATTCTCTAGCCTGACTCAAGGCATTCTGTCCCGTAGAAGCATCTAACACGAGTAGCACCTCCTGGGGTGCATTTTCGTCAATCTTCTTTTGAACCCGAACCACTTTTTCGAGCTCTGACATCAAGTGTTCTTTGTTGTGCAATCGTCCAGCTGTGTCAGCAATAAGCACATCAGCCTTTTTGTTGGTCGCGGATTGCAGGGCGTCAAATATCACCGATGCGCTATCGCTTCCTGGCTTTTGCGCCACGACAGGGATTTGGTTGCGCTCACCCCACACCTGAAGCTGTTCAACGGCTGCTGCCCTAAAAGTATCACCGGCAGCCAAGACTACGGACTTACCTTGCGCATTCAGCCGATAAGCCATCTTTCCAATACTTGTGGTTTTCCCTACGCCATTCACGCCTACAACCATAATTACTTGAGGCTTATCCGATTCGGCAATTTCCAATGGCTGCGCGAGAGGCTGTAACAGCTCAAAGAGTATTTCAGCGAGCAGCTCAATCGGGGCATTTTCTTGTACCGAAGAACGCATCGAATCATCCAATGCATCCAGCAGAAAATTGCTGGTTTCAATACCAACATCTGCACCTATCAATAGCATCTCCAGTTCATCGCGCAATTCTGCGTCCAGACCTTTGCGACCCGATAGTAATGACCTTAACCCACTCCCCAAGCCTCTGTTCGTTCGACTCAGGCCCGAGCGCCAACGCGTTTCAAGATTTGCTTCTGAACCATTTTCAGAATCTTTAATCCGATCTGATTCATTGCCTTTTGATTTAAATAATTTACCGAACAAAGAGCGCCTCGAAACTGATAATAAACACTGATAACAGGAGATATTGGAGAATGGGATATCCTACACCACCAAACTAATCGAATAGCCTATTTTTAACTCAAATTTCTCATGGCCAAAAAGAAAAAATATTCAAATCTCTCCAGCCTTCGCATAATTGGTGGCACACACCGCGGTCGCAAGATACTGGTTGCAGAAGAACCTGGATTGAGGCCAACCGGCGAGCGTATGCGCGAAACCCTTTTCAACTGGCTAGCTCCTTACATCGAAGGGGCTTCCGTATTAGATGCATTTGCCGGAACTGGGATTCTTGGATTCGAATCTATTTCGAGAGGAGCCAAAAATGCCCTTCTGCTCGAAAGCTCCTCCGCGGTAGCTAGGCAGCTAAATCAAACCTCTGAATCTCTGGGCCTTCAGGCAGATATTCGACAACAAAATGCGCTGGAGTTTTTCCGTTCAGATGCGGATTTGGGTAGCCACAAATTTGATGTGATATTTCTAGATCCGCCCTTCGATACCTCTTTGCTTCAGCAATCAATGAGCCTGCTGGATCAGAGCCATCTTCTCAAACCCAATGCCCTAATCTATCTGGAGTGGGCAAAGTCTCAGCCGCAACCCGTGCCACCTCAAAACTGGGCAGGGTTTAAAGAGAAGTCTATGGGCGATGTTAGCTGCGCGATCTACCAACTTCGGCTTGCCTGATACGCCCTTGGAAAATTGTCGCTCTCTCTCAAATACAGTAGTATCCGATTATGTTGCAGTGCCCAATAAGCTTTGGCGCTCAACTAAACCAAGAAACTAGACCCCATAGAAGCAGATGAAATCAGTTATTTACCCTGGAACCTTTGACCCTATAACCAACGGGCACATTGATTTGGTCGAGCGCGCTAGCTACCTGTTTGACAAGGTTTATGTCGCTATCGCATCGAGCACTCGCAA
Source organism: Porticoccaceae bacterium (assembly GCA_018662305.1). Taxonomy (GTDB): domain Bacteria; phylum Pseudomonadota; class Gammaproteobacteria; order Pseudomonadales; family GM7GCV1; genus JABJGI01. The sequence goes on from JABJGI010000122.1 coordinate 13,855, forward strand.
AAATCCCATGTTTAGTTTGGAAGAGCGTGTGGAAATGACCACAACCGCTCTCACCCACTTGGAAAATGTGGAAGTATTGGGATTCGATCGTTTGTTGGTGCACTTGGCCTCTGAGCTGGATGCTGTTGCCATTTTGAGGGGCTTGCGAGCGGTTTCTGATTTCGAGTACGAATTTCAACTGGCAAATATGAACCGAGCACTGTCAGAGCGGCTCGAAAGCATTTTTTTGACGCCCGCCGAACAATTTTCCTATATCTCTTCCTCGCTGGTAAAAGAAATCGGCTCATTAGGTGGAGATATTTCTCCATTTGTCCCGCCTCACGTTTGGAAAATTCTTTCAGAAAAATTTAAGGATTGACTGCCCCCTATCAACGCTAGTGCTGGCAGCTAGGACAATAAAAACTGGAGCGCTGACCAATACGAATCTGCCGAATACTGGTAGAGCAATTCTTACACTCCTTGCCAGCACGACCGTAAACCAACAGCTGTTGTTGGAAATAACCCGGCGAACCACTGCCATTCACATAATCTCTGAGAGTTGATCCACCACTCTCAATTGCCTCTGCAAGTACTTCCTTTACCGCAATTACGAGCGCCAGATAACGCTTTCGGGACACCTTGCCCGCCGACCTATTGGGATGAATACCGGCACGATAAAGTGATTCGCTAGCGTAGATATTGCCAACCCCTACCACCGTTTGAGAGCTCATAAGAAAGGTTTTTACAACCTGCTTTTTGCCTCGCGACAACTGGTAAATATAGTCTGCGGTGAAATCTTCCTCGATCGGCTCCGGCCCTAGGTTGACTAAAAGGGCATGTTGCCAGGGATCGGAACCCGCCCAAAGAAAAGCACCAAATCGTCGGGGGTCGTGATAGCGCAGCACGCAGTCTGAGTCGAAAACCATGTCCCAGTGATCATGTTTACGGCGAGTCTCCGCTTCCTTGCAAATTCTTAGACTGCCAGACATGCCCAAATGGACTAAGGCCCCTCCTACACTTGTAGAGAGAATCAGATATTTTCCCCGTCTAGTAAGGCTCTGTATTGTCTGCCCGACAAAATTTTCGGCCATATCCGTGGGGACCGGCCAGCGCAACGAACTCTGATAGACATTCAAGCTACTAACTTCACGGCCAACAACGTGAGGACTGATGCCAGCTTTTGTTGTCTCTACTTCAGGTAACTCAGGCATAAACCGGATATTCTCATTTGTATAGATTGGTGCTCAGGTAGTGCATTTCGCGAAATGACATGGTAACTTAGCGGGCTCGATTTCAATGGCATTTTGGTTGAAAAATTGCCGAGATGTGACAACAAAAACTCCGGGGGAGTAGTACTAGAATGGCCCGTCTGTTCAAAAAGAAACAACCACAAGAAGAATCAGAGATAGATTTGACGCCAATGCTCGACGTGGTATTCATCATGTTAATCTTCTTTATCGTGACCGCGTCCTTTGTTCAGGAAGACGGATTCCGGGTAAATCGTCCACCTGAGTCTGATTCTCCGCCTGATGCAACCAGCAGAAATGCCACCTTCATCGTCACTGAGACTAACGAAATCTGGCTAGATGGTCGTCGCATCGACGTGCGTTCCGTGAGAGCAAATGTGGAACGTATCCTCGCTGAAAACCCTCAGGCTTCAGTAACAGTGCGTGCTCATGAGCTAGCCACTGCAGACATCTACATTGGTATCACGGACCAAGCTACTGAAGCTGTGGGCGTTGATCCTACTTTTGCTGTATCTCTGGTTACCTATCGCGACTAGCTGTTACCGGGCCAGAGTAGCTCTGGCCCAATCTTCTAAATTTACTTTCTATGATGGAACCTCTTAGTCCAAGTGGTTCATCTGCCGCATTGCTGCCCCGATTGGGTGTGGATACCGGTGGAACTTTTACAGACTTTGCTCTGCTGCAAGGTCGTCAGCTACTTACCCACAAAGTCCTTTCAACTCCAGAAGCACCTGAGCTCGCCATTTTGCAAGGTATTGAGGAAATGGGGCTCGCGGAGGACTGCCGCAATGGACAGCTTCTGGTAATTCATGGGAGCACCGTCGCAACTAATGCTGCCCTTCAGGGACAGGGTGCGAAAACCCTCTTAATAACCAATCAGGGCTTACGAGACTTTCTCACCATTGGCCGACAAAACCGTGCCGATATATACGACCTTCGACCGCCAAAACAAGCCGCCCCCATTCCTCAATCTCAATGTTTGGAAATACAGTGCCGAATGGATCCTAAGGGCGCCGAAATAGAGCCCCTGGAACCAGAAAATATTGACAGGCTAATTTCTGAAGTCCGCGATTTGGAAGCTGAATCCATAGCTATTTGCCTGCTATTTTCATATCTCCAACCAGAGCATGAACAGCGCCTGCGTGACTTCTTGGCAAAAGATCACTTCGTCAGCATCTCTTCCGAAGTACTGCCGGAAACTGGAGAATACGAGCGCGGCATTGCCACCTGGTTAAACGCTAGCCTCGGCCCTTTAATGCACAATTATCTGAGCCGTCTAAGCGAACAAATCCCCCAACAAAACCTATCCGTTATGCAATCCTCTGGTGGCACTATCGGTTGCCAACAGGCATCAGAAAAAGCGGTCAACCTTCTGCTTTCAGGTCCGGCCGGTGGCTTAGCCGCCGCACATCAAATAAGGCGTCAGATCGATTGCGGCGACCTCTTAACCTTTGATATGGGCGGCACATCCACGGATGTGGCTCTGATAGGCGAACAAATTCAACTCACTCGGGAAGGCAGAATTGGTAGGTACCCAGTTGCTGTGCCCATGGTCGATATGCACACCATAGGCGCTGGCGGAGGATCAATCGCTTACCTCGATGAGGCCGGAATGCTGCACGTAGGCCCGGAATCCGCCGGAGCCAGACCGGGGCCGGCCGGTTATGGCCTTGGGGGCAGACAAGCTACCGTTACCGACGCACATATTTTCCTAGGAAATTTACCCTCCAAACAATTTGCTGGAGGAAACATGGCTCTCGACGCTAGTGCTGCGAACAGAGTCATCGAAGAGTTGGCTGCTCAGGGCAATATTTCGCCAAGAGAGATGGCACAGGGAATTCTGGATCTCGCCAATGAGCACATGGCTAGAGCGCTGCGGCAGATAAGCGTACAGGTTGGCGAAGATCCAAAAGACTACCGGCTCTGCAGTTTTGGTGGTGCTGGTGGACTGCACGTTTGCGCTTTGGCTGAAAAGTTGGAGATGACCAGAGCCTTAATTCCGGCAAACTCTGGCATTCTCTCGGCCCTTGGAATGCTTCTCGCACCAGGAAAGAGAGAGCTCTCACATGCTCTGAGCGAAAGTGATTCCGCCTCTGTTATGCAACTCCTAGAAAGTGGCAAGCAATTGGCAAATCACGGTCAATTGGAGCTGCAACAGGAGGGCTTTGCCACAGAGGGTATATCTACTCGCTTCAGCCTGGATTGCCGCTATCGAGGTCAAAGCTTCACTTTGAACCTTGCTTTGACAGACGACTTGAACTGGAATTCTCTGATAGAAAATTTCCATAGAGAACACGAACAAAACTTTGGCTATCGCCTGGACCGAGAAGTAGAAAAGGTAAACCTTAGGGTGCATGTCTCAGCTGAACAAAAGTTCGTCAAACTTCCCGAGCTGGATCAATCAGAAGACTCAGATTTCACGCTAACTAACCCAAGTCCAGAGCTTGGAAAAAAGTTGATTGTGGACAGAAATGCGCTCCCTGCTGGAGCTGTTGTTCGTGGCCCGGCACTTATCTGCGAAGCTTCCGCCACCAGTTGGTTAGCTCCAGGATGGGTTGCTAAAGTCCATATTCAGGGGCATCTATTGTTAGAGAAGGTTAGCTTGCCTGACTAAGCACCCAATTAGATCTAGACACAAAAAAGCCCGGTACATGCCGGGCTTTTTATTCTCTATGTGAAGCGCTATCTACTTAATCTTGGCTTCTTTGTAGAGCACATGCTTGCGAGCAACAGGATCATACTTAGTGATCTCCATTTTTTCAGGCATGTTTCTTTTGTTCTTGGTGGTAGTGTAAAAATGCCCAGTACCAGCAGATGAGTTCAATCGAATCTTCTCTCGCATCTCTCTTCTTCCTCTTCTCTTAAACTTTTTCGCCGCGGGCGCGCATATCAGCCAACACGGTTTCAATTCCAAGCTTGTCAATAATGCGTTGACCCTTGGTAGATACGCGCAGGCGCACAAATCTATTTTCAGCTTCAACCCAAAAACGACGCGTTTGCAGGTTGGGTAGAAAACGACGGCGAGTACGGTTTTTTGCGTGTGACACGTTATTTCCGGTAATCGGACGCTTGCCGGTCACTTGGCATACTCTGGACATTGGAAACCTCTTTTCCTAAATTAATTCGGCTATTCTATTGAACCCTCTGGCCTCAAGACGGCACGGGGTCAAAAATAGGTGCGCGATTATTCCAGATGCCAAGCACCAAAGCAACGATAAATGACCATTAAATCGGCATTAGAGCAATCCACGCTCGGCAAAGGATTCCACACGATTTTCAGCCACAACAAAATGGTCGAGAAGGCGGATATCTACCAATTCCAAAGCCTCGCGAATACGCTTCGTAATCTTTAAATCCGCAGAGCTCGGCTCCGCTATTCCCGAAGGGTGGTTGTGGGCAACAATTACCGCAGCAGCGTTGCAGGCGAGTGCACCTTTCACGATTTCTCGAACATGCACTGTGGCACTAGAGATGCTCCCCATAAATAGCGGATCAGATCGCAATATTCTGTGGCGATTGTCGAGAAATACACCATAAAAAATTTCTCGTTCCTGATTCCTCAATTGCAGCTGCAGAAACTTGCGTATAGCCTCTGGACTGGTGATCTCATCACCTCGATCGTGGCTTTCAAGCAAGTGACGCCTAGTAAGCTCCAGAACTGCCTGCAACTGTGCGTACTTGGCTTCGCCCAGACCCCGAAAACTGGTAAAAGTCGCAAGATCCGCCTCTAGCAAAGCACCAATAGATCCATGCAGTTCTTGCAGTTCGCGCGCCAACTCAACAGCGCTCTTTCCCTTTACGCCGGTGCGCAGAAATATGGCTAACAACTCAGCATCAGATAATGAGGCAGGGCCTCTGTGGATAAGCTTTTCTCGAGGTCGGTCGGATTTCGGCCAATTCTGAATTCCCATATCTTTCTTCCCTGAAATTGATGGTACGGCTAGTTTAAACAAAGTCTTGGGGTAACATACAGCCCTCAAATTTTTCCTAGGGTGGTCTACACGGGATCGATGTCCAATTTAAGCGGCCAAAAAATCATTGTCGGAGTTACTGGTGGCATCGCTGCCTATAAAAGCTGTGAGCTGATTCGTCGTCTGGCGGACAGAGGCGCTCTAGTCAAAGTTGTTATGACCCCTGGCGCTGAGGCCTTTGTTACCCCCCTAACCTTCCAAGCTCTTTCTGGAAGTCCCGTGCATACTGATTTACTAGATCCAGAGGCTGAAGCCGGAATGGGTCATATTGAACTTGCCCGATGGGCTGACAAGATTGTGATCGCTCCTGCCACTGCCAATTTTCTCGCCAGACTGTCACAAGGCCGGGCAGAGGACTTGTTGAGTACAGTCTGCTTAGCCGCTAAGGCAGATATTTCCGTCGCACCCTCTATGAACCAGGCTATGTGGATCAACGCGGCAACCCAAAAAAATCTTAGCCTAATCGAGCAACTTGGAATCAATATTGTTGGGCCAGACAGCGGTGACCAGGCCTGCGGCGATATCGGACTGGGGCGCATGACGGAGCCCATGAAAATCATCGCAGCACTTGAGCTGGATTCAGCTTCGAATCCCCTCACAGGCAAGAAGGTCGTGATCACCGCAGGGCCGACTCTGGAAGCCCTTGATCCAGTGCGCTACTTGAGCAATCACAGCTCAGGAAAGATGGGCTATGCCATTGCGATGGCCAGTGTTCGCGCCGGCGCCGAGACAGTTCTGGTTAGCGGCCCGGTCAATTTGGACTGTCCCTTAGGAGTAAAAAGAATAGAGGTAACCAGCTGCGCCGAAATGCAGAGTGCAGCAATGGCTGAAGCCGCAAAGGCGGATGTATTTATCGCTACAGCAGCGGTTGCAGATTACCGGCCAGAACAAGCTAGCCCGCAAAAAATCAAAAAGCACGGCAATGAGATGGCAATAAAACTTGTGCGCAATCCAGATATTCTCGCCAAGGTAGCTGCGCTTGGCGACCATCTTTTCTGTGTAGGTTTTGCCGCTGAATCAGAAAAGCTGATCGAAAATGCCAGTAAAAAGCTGATCTCAAAAAACCTCAACCTCATTGTGGCCAACGACATTTCCGACCAGAGCATTGGTTTTGGAAGCGACGAAAATGCCGTCACTCTGATTGGCCCAGACTTTGAACTTGAACTAGGCAAGTCGCACAAACGCCTAATTGCCAGAAAAATCCTAGAGGTCATCGGCGAAGAGATTACAAAGTAAGTCACACCCCTTTAATTTCAAGCTTTTCAATGTAAGTGAATCCTTGCTAATATCGATCACTATTTTCGATCAAAGCCGAAAGGTATTGATATGAATTCTGGTTACGGATCCGCCACAGAGCCTGTTCAAGAGCTCTCCCCGCTCGATCGATTTGTCGCCATCGAATCAAAAGATCTGCCGGCAAGGGTCTTCCGCGCTAACGATATTCGCGGGATCGCCAATACTGAAATCACACCCCAATTTGCACGCCAGCTTGCTCGAGCCTTTGCTCTAGTGCTCAAAGAGAGCGGCCAAAACTCAATCTGCATCTGCCGCGACGGACGCACCACCAGCCCAATTCTAAGTGAGGCACTGAAATCCGGCCTCCTCGAATCAGGCTGCTATGTGCACGACCTGGGTATTGGGCCAACACCCTTGTTGGGTCAATTTCTGGCAAATTCTCCAGCGCATGATGCCGGCATCATGATCACTGCCAGCCATAATTCACGAGAGTACAACGGCTTCAAGATAATTCTTGGCGGAGAGGCTTATTCCGGCGACAAACTTCAGCAGCTAATGGAACTGATGTCCCGTCAAAGTTTCGAAGCGGGCACAGCGGATTTGCGGCAAGTCGATGCAGTTCCCAATTACCTGAAATTTCTCAAGGCAGATGCCAAAAACATCGGCGGACTGCGTATCGCCATTGATGGTGCAAACGGAGTGGCCGGACAGCTCGCCTGTCGCGCTTTTGCAGAGCTTGGGTGCCAAGTTGAATCTCTTTACTGCGATATCGACGGCAATTTTCCCAACCACAGTCCGGATCCCTGTGTATCGGATAACCTCAAGGAGATTTGCCAGAAAGTGATAGATACCCAAAGCGATTTTGGCATTGCTTTGGATGGTGACGGCGACCGTGTTGTTGCCATCGACAACCTCGGACAAATCCTGACACCTGATCAACTCTATCAGCTCTTTGCTAAAGATCTACTGCAGTCCAACCCAGGCGCTAAATTGGTTTTCGACGTCAAGGCTTCCAAACAAATTGCAGATAACATCAGCCGTTGGGGCGGCACTGCGTTGATGGAAAAGTCTGGTCGAACTTTTATACAGAGCAGGGTCAGGTCCGAACAAGCGCTGTTGGGTGGGGAGTACAGCAGTCACTACTTCTTTATGGACAGATGGAATGCCGTAGATGATGGCATTTACGCGGCCTACCGGCTGGCGGAATTAATCCATAAGCAGGGACGGCCGCTAAGCGAAATACTGCCGGACGTCCCTACTTTGCCATCAACGGAAGAGCTGGAGATTAAAGTCCCAGACGAACAAAAAAGGGAAATTTTTCAGGAATTTCGTCAAAATGCGGACTTCCCCGGCGCAAAGCTCATTGAAATTGATGGGTTGAGGATCGAATATCCTCAGGCATGGGGATTAGTTCGAGTCAGCAATACCGGGCCTAAATTGTCCATTCGCTTTGAAGGTGAGACCGAAACAGCGCTAAGAAATATTCAGAGCGAGTTTCGCCAGATATTTGAACAGTTGGATAGCGAACTAAATTTACCTTTTTAAAATGAGTACCCTAGGAAAATATGTCTTTTAACGCAGAAAAAACACAGCAGTTTGCCTCGGTCTTAACCGAGGCTTTGCCATACATCCAAAAATTTTCCGGTAAAACTCTGGTTATCAAATTTGGCGGCAACGCCATGGTTGATGAAGAGCTGAAATCCAGTTTTGCCAGAGACATGGTGATGTTAAAGCTAATCGGCATAAATCCGATTGTGGTGCATGGTGGCGGGCCCCAGATTGGCAAGATGCTGAAAGCCCTGAATATAGAAACTCGCTTTGTCGATGGCATGAGAGTCACGGACAAACAAACCATGGATGTGGTGGAGATGGTCCTGGGCGGCAAGGTGAATAAAGAGATCGTTGACCTGATTCACGGGGCCGGCGGATCCGCCCTTGGCGTGACCGGCAAGGACGGAAGGCTGATTACCGCCAGACCCTTGCAGGTCAGTAAAAATACCCCAGGCATCGATGCCTCAGAAATCATCGATATCGGTCATGTTGGCGAAGTCGCGCAGGTAAACAAGCGCGTGCTGGATACCCTTATCAACAGTGACTTTATTCCCGTAGTTGCGCCAATTGGGGTAAGTAGCGAAGGCGATTCCTACAATATCAACGCCGATTTAGTGGCTGGAAAAATTGCCGAGGTTACCCAAGCGGAAAAACTTATTCTGTTAACGGACGTACCAGGTATCCAGAACTCTGAAGGTGAAGTGCTTACTGGCCTGACGACGCAGCTGGTCGATGACTTGGTAAAGGAAGGCACCATAAGCGGCGGTATGCTGCCTAAGGTCCAATCTGCTCTCGATGCTGTGGCGGCTGGCGTGCATTCAGCACACATTATTGATGGCAGAGTTAAGCACGCTGTTTTATTGGAAATTTTCTCGGACGCCGGCGTCGGCACCCTCATTACCCATAAAAGTATGGCAAATACGCAGGCCGAGCAATGAGCACTCCAGCGACCAAAAAACGTCGAGGAAACCGCCGCCAAGAAATACTTGAGACCTTAGTGCGCATGCTGGAAAAAGAGAATGGCGGGCGCATTACTACTGCTAATCTCGCTGCCAAAATCGGTGTATCTGAGGCGGCTCTCTACAGACACTTTCCAAGCAAGGCAAAAATGTACGATGGCTTGCTCGATTTTGTTGAGGAATCACTTTTTAGCCGCATCAACAGCATTCTCAATTCTGAAGCTTCCGCTCTGGACCGCTGCCCTAGAATAATCCATTTGGTTTTAGCCTTTGCAGAATCGAACGCAGGCTTGTGTCGCTTACTCGCAGGAGATGCCTTGATGGGAGAAGATCAGCGCCTACAGCAAAGGGTAAACCAAATATTTGCGCGCCTAGAAACCACCATTAAACAAGTGCTCAGAGAGGCAGAACTGCAGGAATCCCTGCGCACCCCATTCGGGCTTGGGGCAACGGTAAATATGCTTACCCTTTATCTGGATGGCAAGATACTGCAGTACGTGCGCAGTGGTTTTGAAAAGAAGCCCACAGAAAACTGGGAAGATCAGTGGACAGCCATGTCCAAGTCACTATTTAGAATTAGCGTAGCCAGTTAGCTCTACTTCCCTAGCAGGTTAATTGGAATCCAATTCAGCCTTAAGCTGAATAAAGCGCTCCCTTTTGCCGAGAAACTCCACCTCGGTTGCCTCAATCTCTGCGCTGCGGCGCGCCAATTGCTCTTCCAGCCGAACCATAGTCACATTTAGTTCTTCGATATGAGCTAGAGTTTCTGGCGGCACCTCAAACTCTCGAGCTTCGTAGTCAGCTTTCTCCTGAACCGCTTTGTCGATTTCTATCTGGGTAACGCGCTGATCTGTCTGGATAATGCTGATCTCCCTTTCCAGCGCCTCAACCTTACGCAATCCATGGGCATCAATCTCTTCCACCCTCGAATAGCTGGCTAACAGTATCTGATCTTCCTGTGCGTTACTCGATGCAGCAGCAGATAGCTCCATCTCTGCAGGATCCTGGGTGACAACTGCCGGCACTCTTTCGAGGAGGCGCCCGCCGGAGTCCAGCACGTCGTAGCCATTGTTTACAAATTGCCCAGGTATTTTGGTATCGAGCACAGTCTGACCCTGATCATTCACATAACGATAAAATTCCTGAGCGCAAACTAGGCTGGTCGAAAGCGACAGAAACAGAACTGGAAGCAGTTTGCCATTTGTCATTTCTATACTCCGTACTCTTCTTGGTACGCCTCGATTTTAGCAAGTAGATTATCATCCGAACCAGCCGACAAATATTGGCGGATATGGTCTAGAGAAACGATAGATTCAACACGAAGAGAAGACTCGGCTTCCAACTGCATCACAGCAGACAGATCAGAGTTCGGCGCGCGCTCTTTTCGATCCAGACCAATAATGACTGCCGCAGCCTTGGCCCCCGCTGCCTCTAGTTGACCAATAGCTTCGCGAATTGCGGTTCCCGCGGTTATTACATCGTCAACTATTAACCCTCGGCCCTCAGGTTTGGCACCAACAAAAATACCGCCTTCGCCGTGATCTTTGGCTTCCTTGCGGTTAAAACAGTAGGGCACATCCATTCCGTGTCTGTCGTAAAGCGCCGATGCCGTAACTGCGGCAAGGGGAATGCCTTTGTAAGCCGGACCAAATATAAAATCGAACTCTATCTCTCGAGCAACTATCGCATCTGCATAACTTGCCCCCAGCAAACTGAGCGCACCACCAGAACTAAATTTTCCGGCATTAAAAAAGTAAGGACTTATTCGACCAGACTTGAGCTCGAACTCGCCAAAACTCAGAGCATCATACTTTTGTGCCAGCTCAATAAATTGATGTTGATATTGCTCTAATTCGCTCATTTTTTTGGACTCTTAATCTGCCAATCTCTAGCCATCTGGCTGGGAAAGGGCCATTTTTTGAATCTGTACCAGTTGGCCTATACCTTGGGTCGCCAAACCCAGCATGGCCTGCAGCTCATCTGCCGAATAGGTTCCATCCTCTGCAGTGCCCTGCACTTCAATAAAACCACCGGAATCGGTCATCACCACATTCATGTCCGTGCCAGCGGTAGAGTCTTCTGGATAGTCCAGATCAAGTACCGGTGCGCCTTCATATATACCCACGGAAACGGCTGCAATCATATGCTTCATCGGGCTGGCAGGAAGAGTCTTCTTCTCCACCAATCCATTTAATGCATCAGCCAAGGCAACACAGGCTCCAGTAATTGACGCAGTTCGAGTTCCGCCGTCCGCCTGAATCACATCACAATCAATAGTTATCGACCTTTCTCCCAAGGCTTTCATGTCAATCGCAGCTCTAAGAGATCTACCTATGAGTCTCTGGATCTCCTGGGTTCGTCCAGATTGTTTTCCGCGCGCGGCCTCGCGCTGCATGCGACTCCCAGTCGAGCGCGGCAGCATGCCGTACTCAGCAGTCACCCAACCTTGCGACTTTCCTCGCAGGAATCGGGGAACAGATTCCTCGACAGAGGCCGTACAGATAACTTTAGTATTACCCATCTCAACCAAAACCGAACCTTCGGCATGCTGGGTAAAATTGCGTGTGATTTTTACGGCTCGTAATTGTTCCGGGCGTCTGCCACTGGGACGTTGCATTTGAAATCTCTTAGTTGTGGAGGCGGGATTATAGCCCCGACTGATACTCAGTTGAGTAGAATTCAACTCGGTATCGATCCGCTATACTCGCCGATCGATTTATTGGAGTATCTCATGCCCAAAAGTATGACTGGTTTTGCCCGCGCCGATCACAGTGCCGATTGGGGTAATGTCGTTTGTGAACTTAAGTCAGTTAACCACAGATTTCTTGATCTCAGCTTCCGCATGCCTGACAGCCTGCGCTCCTTGGAGCATCAGCTGCGAGAACAAATCCGCGCTGGGTTAAGTCGGGGCAAGGTCGAATGCAGTCTCAGCATCAAATTTAACGCGGGATCGGAAACTCAGGTTCAAATGGATAAAGATCTCGCCAAGTCCTATATCGAAGCCGCTTCTGAGCTGTCGCAGATGACCTCAGGTGGTCAGCCGCTCGATCTGCTTGAGTTGATGCAATTACCCGGCGTATTGAGCTCAAAGGAAGTTGACCAAGAACAGCTCATGCAACTGGTTTCCGCCGCCGTCGCTGAAAGCCTGACATTGCTCGAGCAGTCACGACAAAAGGAAGGTGACATGATGGGTCAGGAAATCCTCAAGCGCACCAGTGAATTGAAGAAACTGACATCTGATTTGGTAGAGATTGTGCCCGCCATACGCAAAGCTCAGGAAGAAAAGATTCGTCAGCGTTTAGCGGATACAGATATCGAAATAAATCAGGACAGGCTAGAGCAGGAGCTCGTTTTGTTGGCTCAGAAAATGGAAGTTGAAGAAGAGATCGACCGACTCAGAGCCCACCTCAGCCAAATAGAAGATCTCGTTTCTACTAATCAGCCCATTGGCCGAAAACTGGATTTTTTAATGCAAGAGCTTAACCGCGAAGCCAACACCTTGGGTTCTAAATCTCAGGGACTGAGCCAAACTAATGTTGCGGTAGAAATGAAAGTACTGATCGAGCAAATCCGCGAGCAAATCCAAAATATTGAATAAGGGTCTATTTGATATGCACCGCAGCGCCGAAGAACTTGAGCATGGAATTGAGAATATTCTGGCGTCCCCTAAAAATTCTGGGAATCTGGATCTTATTGTGGCTCGCCCTAAAACCAATGCTAGAAAGGTTCTCACAGAAGCAAAGCTGAGTCTCGAATTGGGATTAGAAGGCGACAACTGGAAAATCAAACCTTATAGCAAATCTCCGGACGGATTCGGCCACCCGGAAATGCAACTCAATATTATGAACAGTCGTGTTATCGACTTGATCGCCGAGACAAAACAGGATTGGCCCCTAGCTGGTGACCAGCTTTACGTTGACATGGATCTAAGCAAGGAAAACTTGCCTGCAGGAACCCGTCTCTCGCTCGGAAATGCCGAAGTGGAAGTAACTGCGGAGCCTCATTTAGGCTGCAAAAAATTCTCTGATCGATTTGGCAGAGCCGCAACTCTTTTTGTGAACTCCGATTTCGGCAAAGCCCATTGTTTCCGCGGAATATGTGCGAAGGTTGTGAAGCAAGGTGAGATCCAGCTTGGCGACAAGCTGACAAAGATCTAGAAAAGTTCTCGAAAGCACTTGCTCAGCGCAGTCACTTGAGCAAATCCGGATTCTCTTCCATAAATTTATCGACCAAGGGCGCAATGATGGAATCCTTATCAATGCGAAATTGCAGATAACCGATAAAGCCAAATAAGGTTGCACCAATCAGATTAACGATCATGTCCTCCATGGTGTCGTGCAAACCACTCTTCTGCATATTTAATCCAAATATCTGATCCATTCCATATTCAAAGATCTCCCAAATACCTGCGCTAGCCACCGCAAAGGAAAAGGTAAATAGCGCCACAAAGGGAGGGGTCAGGTTAAGACTGCTGCGCGGAGTTCGATTCAATACAAAAACCAGAATGTAGGCAAATAGTCCCATTAAAAAACCCGAACTGGTGTGCAACAGGAGGTCCCACCATGCGAACCTTTCGTAAAAATCACCTATCTCGCCTAGAAACAAACTTGAGTACAAAAAAAGAATTGCCGTCAATTCGGCTTCCGGGGGCAGATGAATCTCTAGCCAATGGCTAAGCCAAATTGGCGAAAGAGTCGCCAGCATGATCAATGCCACCATGCCTGCCAGACCGAACCGGGCTTGTGCTAAAGCCCAAAACAACCCGAGCAACATCGTCAACTGCAGAGCAATTTTAATGCCTAGCATCAAAGCGTTTGCGGGCTCAAAGTTTTGCTGATTCATACCCAGACCTCCGTCCATCATGATGTCAGTATCTATTTAGAATGCTATTCTTCAAGTCTGTTCATCGCACCCAGATCAATAAATTATCAAACTTCTATGAGCGGTACCCTATATATAGTCTCTGCACCCAGTGGGGCAGGTAAAACCAGCTTGGTTAAGCAGCTGATCGAGCAGGTTTCGGATCTAAAAATATCGGTCTCCCATACCACGCGACAGAAACGCAACGGCGAAGAGGAAGGTATTGCCTATCACTTCGTCGACGAAGCGATTTTTGTCGATATGATCAATCGTGCAGAATTCCTTGAACACGCGCAGGTGTTTAATCACTATTACGGCACATCCGAAGTCTGGGTTAAAGAGCAGTTAAAATCCGGGCAAGACGTAATATTGGAAATTGACTGGCAAGGAGCCGAGCAAGTTCGAAGATTAATGCCCCAAGCCTGCAGTATCTTCGTTTTACCACCCTCCATTGCCGTGTTGGAAGAACGCCTGCGTAAACGAGCAACGGACTCCGATGAAGTTATCGCTCAGCGCTTGGCCGAAGCCAAAGCAGAAATGTCTCACTACAGCGAAGCCGATTACCTAATTATTAACGACGACTTCGACACTGCCCTAGCCCAGCTGCAATCAATCTTGCTATCCAACCGCAGCAGGATTGGCCCTCAGGCCGAGTCTCACGGCAAAATAATCAGCGAATTACTTTCATAAGCTAGCTAATCACTTTAGTATGCGCCCTCGTTTTGGGCGCCGCATCATTCCCCCCGGATTTGATATCGGAAACTAAACCGCTGACTCAACTTCGTTGATCGATCAGCTAAATTATTCGCTTCCGGTTTTCCGCGTCAACGAACTCAAATAATCCAAATTTTATCGGCAACTGCTGCACACAAAGCCTTTGCCTTATCAGAGGTATTTCATGTTGCTATCTTCAACACGCCAAGACTGGCTCGGCAATGTTAGGGCGGACATTCTTGCAGGCTTAGTGGTGGCTTTGGCCCTAATTCCTGAAGCCATCGCCTTCTCCATAATCGCTGGAGTAGATCCCAAAGTAGGGCTTTATGCGTCTTTTTGTATCGCGGTAATCACAGCGATTGTCGGTGGCAGGCCAGGCATGATTTCAGCAGCAACCGCCGCCATGGCTCTACTGATGGTGACACTCGTGCGGGAGCACGGTTTAGAGTACTTGCTCGCCGCAACGCTACTGACAGGGGTTATCCAGATAGTGGCTGGCTACCTCAACCTTGGTGAGCTGATGCGTTTTGTCTCTAGCTCCGTAGTTACGGGCTTTGTTAATGCGCTCGCCATCCTTATTTTTATGGCGCAACTGCCGGAGCTAACAGATGCTCCCTGGCAGGTATATGCTATGACCGCAGCTGGGCTAGCGATCATTTACTTATTTCCACGTATTACCAAAGCGATTCCTTCACCCTTGGTGACCATCCTGGTATTAACGGCCATTTCTGTCTTCCTTGATCTCGACATTAGAACCGTTGGCGACCTGGGTGAATTGCCCGATAGCCTGCCCGTATTTCTTTGGCCTCAAGTCCCCTTAAATCTGGAGACGCTGCAAATAATTCTGCCCTATTCCATTCCTCTGGCGATGGTAGGCCTTCTCGAATCGCTTATGACCGCAACCATTGTTGATGACTTAACAGACACCCCAAGCGACAAAAATCGCGAATGTAAGGCTCAGGGTATCGCCAATTTTGGATCAGGATTAATCGGTGGTATGGCCGGTTGCGCCATGATTGGTCAGTCGGTAATCAATGTTAAATCTGGTGGTCGAGGTAGGCTCTCCAGCCTGACAGCGGGTGCTGTCTTGCTGATACTGGTGGTGTTTCTGAAGGACTGGGTTTCTTTAATTCCAATGGCCGCTTTGGTGTCCGTCATGATTATGGTGAGCATTGGCACCTTTAAGTGGTCTTCCATCCAAAACTTAAAGGAGCTACCGCTCTCCACTAACTTAGTGATGATCACGACAGTTGTGGTGGTTGTCTGGACTCACAATTTGGCACTCGGAGTATTCACCGGTGTTCTGCTTGCTGCCTTATTTTTTGCCAACAAGGTCAGCCACTTTATGTATGTCGAGTCAGAGTACGATGAGACTACTGACACTCGAACCTATCGGGTTGTTGGTCAGGTATTTTTCAATTCGGCAGACAAGTTTCTAGCTGCCTTTGACTTTAAAGAAGTAGTTGAAAACCTGGTTATCGATCTCAATCGAGCACACTTTTGGGATGTCACTGCGGTTTCCGCGTTGGACAAAGCAGTAATTAAATTTCGAAGAGAAGGTGCTAGTGTGAGCGTCAAGGGATTAAACGAGGCGAGTGAAACCATCGTTGATCGCTTTGGACTGCACGACAAACCGGAAGAGATCGACAAAATCCTGGGGGCGCACTAGATATGAATACCAGCGAACAAAGAGCTGATAAATCTGTTCTGGCCTGTATCGAAGGCTCGAAAATGGATCAGGCGGTATGTGACTATGCCGCTTGGATCAGCAAAGGCCTGCAGTTGCCGCTGCAATTGCTGCACAACATTGCACGACCAGTTACCGCTGGAATGGACCTGAGTGGCGCCATTGGCCTGGGCAGCCAGGAGCTGTTAATGGAAGAGTTGATCTCGCTCGAAGAAAAGCGATCCAAACTCTCCATTCAACAGGGCAAGCTTATGCTCGAAGCGGCACGTGATCAGGTTGTAAATGCAGGAAGCACTGAGCCAAAACTCATCCACCGTCACGGCTCGCTTTCTGAATCTTTACTCGAGGTGGAGCAAGAGATACGAGTTTTAATTTTGGGAGCGAGCTCTGAAAGCCTGTCTTCCGATGGGAAGCATCTAAGCGCAAATTTGGAAACCACTATTCGCTCTCTGCACTGCCCAATGCTCATCGTAAATAGCGAATTTGTGGAGCCGCAGCAAGTGATGCTTGCCTATGATGGAAGTGAAGCTTCGGGGAAAGCATTGGGGATGCTGGCTCAAAGCCCTCTCGTCAAGGGAACGCACATACATCTGGTAACTGTCGATCAAGACCAACAAGTCGCTGAGAAACTGCAGTCCCAGGCCGCAGCTAAGCTGAACGAATCGGGACACCAGGTGTTGGCGAGTATACTCAGCGGAGAAGCAAGCTCTGCACTTTGCCAATATCAGGAAGACCACAATATCGATCTCACTCTTATGGGGGCCTTCAGCCACTCCAAATTGAGGGAAATCGTGCTCGGCAGCATGACGGCAAAGATGCTTTTAGGTGCAAACAAACCACTTTGGTTATTGCGTTAGTTGATTTTCAACAGCAAGCGGCGGCACCGAAACAACAAAAATGGCAACAAAGCTTTCCTGACGCCCCCAGATTGGATAGAATCGCCGCCCTTTTTCCCGTATTCTGAAACACAGAGCCCCATAAGATAGGCTCTGTGACACAACTGAAAATTGAGTAAAACATGGCAAGAATTACTGTAGAAGACTGTCTAGAAAATGTAGACAACCGTTTTGAGCTAGTTCTGGTTGCGAGCAAGCGCGCTCGGCAGCTGTTAGCTGGCACCCGCGAACCTTTGGTTCCTTGGGAAAATGACAAACCCACCGTTGTGGCGCTTCGTGAAATCGAACAGGGCTTGGTGGACGCGAGCATTCTGGAAGAAGAGATTCAGGACAACTTTTTTGAAGACACTTTTTCAACTGAGGTTCCGGAGGGTGTACTTCTAGAGAGCACTGAAATACCTATGGGAATTGGTGCCATCATCGAAGAATCACCTATTCAACCTCCTGTTCAACCTACAGAGCCCGCTCCTACTGAGGAATAACTCTTTCCGGAGGCACAATTGAGCGGTATCGAAGAGTTATGTGACCGGCTCAGCTCCTACCTCACTGAAAAACAGATAAAGGACGTTCGGCGGGCATACACCTTCGCCGAGCAGGCCCATGAGGGCCAATATCGCAAAAGCGGCGAACCCTATGTAACCCACCCCCTCGCCGCCACCAATATTCTCGCTGATATGCACATGGACCATCACTGCCTGATGGCCTGTCTCCTGCACGACGTAATCGAAGACACTCCCGCCACTAAAAGCGCTCTACAAAAAAAATTCGGCGCAGCCGTAGCCAACTTAGTGGACGGTGTAAGCAAGCTGAACAAAATGGAATCGAGTGCTGACAGCCACGAAGAGCAGCAAGCGGAGAACTTCTTAAAAATGACCTTGGCAATGTCCAAGGATATTCGCGTTATTCTCGTCAAGCTAGCCGATCGTCTGCATAACATGCGCACCTTGGGTGCCCTGGAATCAACAAAGCGCCGTCGTATCGCCAAAGAAACACTGGAAATCTACGCTCCCATTGCGCAACGGCTAGGCATCAATGATATGCGTCTTGAGTTTGAAGACCGGGGTTTTGCAGCCTACTACCCAATGCGAGCAGAACGCCTCGCCGCAGCTCTGGTGAACGCCCGGGGCCGCCGCCGAGATCTAGTATTGGAAATTCAGCAAGCTATCGAAATTCGACTTGAGCGCGAAGAATTTAATGTACAAGTGATGGGTCGTGAAAAGCATCTCTACAGCATCTACAAAAAAATGCGCGACAAAAACATCGCCTTTAAAGACATTATGGACGTCTTTGCCTTTCGTATCGTTGTGGAAACAGTGGACGAGTGTTATCGAGTTTTGGGCGTTGTACACAACCTCTTTAAACCCGTAATCAGCGAATTTAATGACTATATCGCCATTCCCAAGGCTAATGGTTACCAATCTCTGCACACTGGACTCGTCGGAATGCACGGCGTTCCCATAGAAATCCAAATCCGAACCAAGGAAATGGACGATATGGCCAACTTCGGCATCGCTGCTCACTGGTTCTACAAATCTCAGGGAGATAGCGAACCGACTTCGAGCCGCGCCGCCGATTGGATTAAGGGCTTGCTGGAAATGCAGCAACAGGCTGGCAACCCTCTGGAATTTATTGAGCATGTCAAAACAGATCTGTATCCAGAAGAGATTTACGTGTTCACACCCAAAGGCAAAATAGTTACCTTGTCGAGCGGCGCTACTGCCGTAGATTTTGCCTACGCCGTGCATACCGATGTAGGAAACCGCTGTGTTGGCTGCAAAATAAACAACCGACTAGCAGCCCTGTCTGAGCAACTACAAAGTGGTCAGATGGTTGAAATCGTTACCGCACAACGTGCACAACCGCATCCTAACTGGCTTAATTTTGTCACCACGGCGAAGGCTCGCAGTGCCATACGCCATGATCTGAAAAATCGTCAAAAAGGCGAGTCCCTGCAGCTGGGTCGAAGGCTTCTAAACAAGGTTCTTTCCAGCGCCTCGATCTCGCTGGATGAAATCGACAAAAAACTGATTCACGAAAGCCTTGAGCACTATGGCGTGGATAGCTTTGAGGCCTTGCTCGAGCAGATCGGATTGGGAGATCGCCAGGCATCTTCTGTCGCCAAATACCTAGTCAGTGAAGAGCAAAGTAACCAGCTGGCAGAGCTGCACTCTCCAATCGTCATCGATTCCGCAGATGATCATGTGATCTCGTTTGGCGGTTGCTGCCTCCCTATTCCAGGCGATCCAATCTTGGGTCATTTCAGCTCAGGCAGAGGCCTGGTAATCCATATCGACCGATGTAAGAACGTTGCCAGCTACAGAAAAGAACCTGAAAGCTATACCCCCGTTGGTTGGGCAGCAAATGTATCTGGCGAGTTTCAGGCTGAAGTTTGGGTAGAAGTAGAAATGTTCCGCGGAGTCATCGCCGAATTAGCCTCACGTATTAACTCCTACAACGCTGGAATCGACAATATCAGCATCGAAGAACGCGGCTCGACCCTAAGTGTTTTAAAGCTACATATCCGCGTGACCGATAGAAAACATTTGGCTAATATTATGCGCAGAATTCGCCTTATACCTGCTGTCAAACATGTACGACGCGGCAGTAACGCACAAACCAAATTTAAGAAGAGATAGTTCAGGATGCCCAATAAAGCCGTTATCAACACAACCAATGCACCCGCAGCGATTGGAACCTATTCACAAGCGGTCAAGGTAAATAACACGGTCTACCTATCCGGACAAATTCCTCTGGTCCCCGAAAGCATGGAGATGGTTAGCGAAGATACTGCTGATCAAATCAATCAAGTCTTTACCAATCTCACTGCGGTTTGCGAGGCAGCTGGCGGCTCCCTAAATGACATAGTAAAGCTAAATATCTACCTCACAGACCTGGGAAAATTTGCTCTGGTAAACGAGATTATGGCGACCTATTTTGAACAGCCCTACCCGGCGCGAGCTGCAGTAGAAGTCTCCGCTCTGCCAAAAGGAGCTCAGGTAGAGATGGATGGAGTAATGGTGGTCTAACCACCACCGAACGAAAACCAAAAACAATCCCATCTAAATTCAGACATAAGGCTCGGCAGCCTTTATAATGCCGCGCCTTATTCTGGCGCGCCAAAATCTCGCCTTCCCTGTTAGTAACCAGGCCCGAATCAATGATCAGCAAATTGCGTAATATCGCCATAGTCGCGCACGTCGACCATGGCAAAACCACTCTAGTGGACAAGCTCCTGCAGCAGTCGGGAACACTGGATCGTCGCAACCAGGACGCAGTGCGAGTCATGGACTCCAACGACCAGGAAAAAGAACGTGGCATCACCATTCTGGCGAAAAACACTTCTATTAGCTGGAATGATCATCGAATCAATATCGTTGATACTCCCGGGCACGCCGATTTTGGAGGTGAAGTAGAACGCGTACTCTCCATGGTGGACAGTGTTCTACTCTTGGTCGACGCAGTTGATGGCCCTATGCCACAAACCCGCTTTGTTACTCAAAAAGCATTCGAACGCGGACTAAAGCCCATTCTTGTAGTCAACAAAGTTGACCGTGAAGGGGCTCGCCCGCACTGGGTCATGGATCAGGTATTCGATCTTTTTGATCGACTCGGCGCAACCGACGAACAATTGGATTTCCCCGTTATTTATGCCTCGGCGCTCAATGGCGTCGCCGGCCCAGAGCCGGATGAGCTGGCTGAAGACATGACACCCCTTCTCGAACTTATTCTCGATAAGGTGTCTCCGCCAGCGGTCGATACTGAGGGTGAATTTCAGATGCAAATCTCTGCACTTGACTACAGCAGCTACGTCGGCGTTATCGGCATTGGCAGAATTACTCGCGGCAGCCTAAAACCCAACCAACAAGTTGTTGTGCTCGACAATGAGAGCAACCAGCGGAAATCCAAAGTGTTGCAAGTCATGGGTTATCACGGTCTTGAGCGGGTCGACACCGACAAGGCAAGTGCGGGAGATATTGTTTGTATCACGGGCATCGAAGGCTTGGGCATATCCGACACTCTCTGTTCGCCGGAAAAGGTCGAAGCCCTTCCTGCTCTTAGTGTTGACGAACCGACAGTTAGCATGACATTCCAGGTAAACGACTCGCCTTTTTCTGGTACCGAAGGCAAATTTGTTACCTCGAGAAATATTAAGGAACGTCTTGAACAGGAACTGATTCATAACGTCGCACTTCGTGTAGAGCCAGGCGACTCACCAGATAAATTTAAAGTTTCTGGTCGCGGCGAGCTGCACCTTTCTGTGCTGATCGAAACGATGCGCCGAGAAGGGTTTGAGCTTGGCGTGTCTCGACCGGAAGTAGTGCAGAGGGAAGTAGATGGCGAAATTCACGAACCCTACGAAATGGTGGTGATCGATATCGAAGATGATCACCAGGGCGCGATTATGGAAGAAATTGGCCTGCGGCGCGGCGATTTGAAAAATATGGAGCCCGATGGCAAAGGTCGCATCAAGCTTGAATATCTGATTCCTTCGAGAGGCCTTATTGGATTCCGTGGCCAATTCCTGACACTCACCTCAGGCAGCGGGATTATGACCAGCATATTTGACCACTATGGCCCGGTGAAGGCAGGCGAGGTTGCCACGCGAACCAATGGCGTGCTGGTTTCCATGGTTAAAGGTAAAACTCTAGCCTATGCTCTATACAACCTGCAGGATCGCGGCCGACTCTACTTGGGTCACGCGGAAGACATTTACGAAGGGCAAATTATTGGACTGCATTCTCGCAACAACGACCTGCCAGTCAACCCGACCAAAGCTAAGCAACTAACCAACGTCCGGGCCGCAGGAACAGATGAGGCTTTGACTCTGTCTCCCCCAGTACGCTTCACGCTGGAACAAGCTCTGGAATTTATTGAAGACGACGAATTGGTTGAGGTGACACCGAAATCAATTCGTCTCCGCAAGAAACTGTTGACGGAAAATGAGCGGAAACGCGCCTCCCGCCCGCCTAAGGAAGCTTAGCCAGAGAGAGCTAAAATCTGTCTCGACCCTGAACTCTAAGGTTGTTGATGCGGGTTTTTCTAAGGAGCTTTAGCAGCATTCCACGGCAGGCACGCAGAAAGGGGTAGAGAGTCTTAGCTCTGCTTGGCGATCGAAAGAGCCAGTAGTTGAGTCGATTAAAAATTCCCGAGCGCGTACCAAGCATGCTGAGTACATGGATAGCCTCACTGCCATAGTAAAGCTGGTTTTCAATGCGCAAAACCATTCCCCCATCAATATCCCAGCCTCGGGCGGTAATGTCCTGCATGATCTCTGGATTATCTCTAGCATCTACCAAGACAAGCTCTCCAACTGAATCTCGCACCCGAACCAGCTTGCAATAAATATCACATGCGGGACATTGAGTGTCGTAGACGAGCTCAAGGACCTTAGATTCCAATCCAAACTTTCCTGTTGCGATGTCTCTTTAGATTAGGTCAAATCCTCATAAGATCATAGCCCGGCCAATGGAACACCAGATTTATGCGTGCACTAATACAACGAGTTAACCACGCTTCCGTCCAGGTAAAAGGAAAGTGCATTGGTGAAATTGAGACCGGAGTACTGTTATTACTTGGCATTGCCAAGGGAGACAATAATGACAGTTCTACCAAACTCGCAGAAAAAGTTCTGAACTATCGGATTTTCCCTGATGAGCAAGGACGCATGAATAGGAGCTTGGTCGATATTAAGGGCGCGCTTCTAGTCGTTTCTCAATTTACTCTTTGTGCCGATACGCAAAAAGGGCTGAGACCCAGCTTTTCTTCTGCGGCTCCACCCGATCTAGCGCAAAAACTCTACCTTCACTTTGTTGACCAATGTGCGAACACTCTGAACAAGGTAGAAACTGGTGAGTTTGGCGCCGATATGAAGGTTTCACTGCTTAACGACGGGCCGGTCACCTTTTTACTAGAGAGCTAATATTCAGATACAAAAAAGCCGGGCTACTGCCCGGCTTTTGCTTGAGAGCGAGAAAACCTTATTTGTCTTCTTTCTCTTTATCTGCTGAGGGCTCCTCTTCGGCTGGAGCCTCTTCCTCTGCCGGAGCTTCTTCTTCAGCTGGAGCTTCTTCTTCGGCTGGAGCTTCTTCCTCTGCCGGAGCTTCTTCTTCAGCTGGAGCTTCTTCCTCTGCCGGAGCTTCTTCTTCAGCTGGAGCTTCTTCTTCGGCTGGAGCTTCTTCTTCCGCTGGGGCTTCCTCTTCGGCTGGTGCTTCTTCCTCTGCCGAAGCCTCTTCCTCTGCCGGAGCTTCTTCTTCCGCTGGGGCTTCCTCTTCCGCTGGGGCTTCCTCTTCCGCAGGAGCTTCCTCGGCTACTTCAGGCTGCTCTTCATCGGCCGCAGGCGCTGGTTCTGGCTTGGGCTCAGGAGCGGTAATC